>JBASRM010000756.1:0-18100 GCA_049273835.1 Blastocatellia bacterium
CGCCAGTAGTCTCCAGGATTTCATGACTATCTCCTTAGTTCGGCAGGGAAGCCGAATACAGATCGAAGCCAACACCAAGCGGGGCGTCGGGAAAAGTTGAGTGGTGTTAGAGGCGCACCCGCAAAAGACGTGATCGCGGAGCACGGAGCCAAGGCCGGAAGCCAACTATAATAAACATCACAGGGCAAGTCAATCTCTATTTAGGTAACCGGCCGTACATGAATTAACGGGGCGTTCCCTGCCAGCCTGGCGAATCGCAGTTCCAGGCCGAGCTCTTTCGCGGCGTCGGCCTGTGGAACGCTTCGCTAGTTTCTCTTTCACTCCAGATAGCGAATAGCATCAGAACCCGCGCCGCTCTCGGCGCTAAATCCGCTTCAGGAGGTTCTTATGCTTAGCACGCTCTTTCCCAGAGCTTCGAAGAAGTGTTTGGAGTTACCACTGTTCGGCCCGGTAATGGAGGGCTTTGAGCATTGGTTGGCGCAACAATGTTACGCGAGACTCCACATCCGCGCCCTGCTCAGGGTAGTCGGAAAAGTGGACAGGTACTTGCGTCGAAGGGGCATTCAACGCATCGAGGATATCACCCATCTAGCTCTTCATCATTATTGGAGAACTCTGCGCCGCCGCGCTCCGTGGGAAGCGGGAGCAGTTCATATTGTGGAGAGATTCCTAAGAATGCGGGGAGCCTTGACCTCTTGTCCGGTCACCACACCTTCTGCCCTTCAAGTGGCGGAATACTCGGAGTACCTGCGGGAGGTCCGAGGATTGACGCCCGCCACTATAGACGAGCAGATACGGGTCGTTGAACGATTTCTCGCCCATATAGATTTTGACAAGACCGCGAACCGGTTTGGCGGCATCAGCGCAGCCGACATCGAGGGCTTCGTGCGAAAGCTCAGCAAGTCGCTTAGCAGCGCTACGCTTCGAGCCAAAGTCATCGTACTTCGCAACTTTCTTCGGTTCCTGGCGGCGAATGGTAGAGTCCGTCCCGACCTTGCGGAGCAGATCGATAGACCTCGTGTTTATAAGCTCGAAAAGCTGCCTCGAACTTTGCGTTGGAAGACAGTTCCGTGTGGCCCTTGGTGTTTTGGCGAGATGCCAAGTTTTCGCAAACGGATTCCAACTATGTGCCAGAGCGCGGTGCTGCTCAGGGGTTTGATTGGAGCCTGTATTGTTAGGAAGACCTCACGATAAGGAGAGCGAGGCCGCACCTTCTGCAGGTAGCAAAGAATCGCGTCGCCAACCGACTGCACTAAAGGATACACTTGGTTCCTTCGCTGTTGCTTAGACCGACGAATGATGAGCGTCTCATGCTCCCAATCCATATCGTTCAGGTTTAGACCTCGAACCTCACCCGAGCGCAATCCATAACAGGATAGAAGAAGCAAGATGGCACGGTCGCGAATGTCGATGGGATTTTCACCTTCGGTGCTGGCCAGCAATCGGCGCACATCATCCCACGATGGCCCAGACGGCAGGCTCTCGTCCTGGTAAATGCGCGGTGCCTTGATGAACAGAGATAGCCCAGGAGAGCACCAACCCTTCAGCTCAGCGAAACGAAAGAACGACCGAAGGCACTCGGCGACACAACGGATCGTTCTGCGCGCGCTACCATCCTGACTGCCCTTTCGAGCAAGTGCTTCGTTGATGTGAGCAATGGAAATCTCGCGTAGAGAGCGATGAGTTCCGCAAAAGCGGTTCAAGAACTGTATAGCATGCCAACATTGATTCTGGATTGTTTCAGAGGCCAGCCCTTTCTCCCGGTGCAAATAGTCGGCAAACTCCGCCACTAGATGGGCATCAGGATCTGGTTGAACGGCAGGCTCTCGCAACCGGCCAATGAAACGCAACCAATTCGTGGCCACTGAAGTAAACTGCTTTTCTGCTTTACCTCCATGTCTCAGGTTGAAGTGTCGCGGCTCGCGCGATGCCCATCGACTGGCGGCCGCTTTGATTTCCGCGGTACTGACCACCTCACACTCTTTTCTTAACTCCAACTCTCCGATGATCGTGAGCAACATCTGAGCAGTTGCGCGCAGGGTGAGCCTGGTAGCTCCTTGAGCGGCAAAGTGCTCAAGATAGCGCAGGCGCTCATCGACAAGTGGACTGCCAAAATGACGCTCTGCAGTGCTGCGTCTCTTGTAAATCTGATAGAACATAGTCGAGCCTCCTTAATAAGTTTTCAGGAACGGCCCGACTATACATTGTAAGAACTTATGTGGCCTCAAAAGCAGTCGACTTCAATGCTGGCCACACCTCTAGCAGGTTACGCCACATAACTAACTACACCACATAAGGGTGATTATGTGGTGCACCACATAATCACCCCACCCGTCATAGGACGCCGTCGTTGTGATTGTCTTATTCACCCCGGCGTCGTCGTAAGACACGGTCGAGCCCGTCGGTTCCGACCAAATGTTGTAGCCTGTCGAACTCGTGGCGCCCGTGGGCAGACCCACGGAGGTCGGATTCCCCGAGACATCGTAGCCGTAGCTCGTAGTCTGACTATTCGGATCGGTCGCGCTTGTCGGCGTGAGTGTGTTGAAGTCGTAGGTCGCGCCCCTCGTCAAGTAAATCCCCGGTGGATTTCCGCTGGTCGTCTGCGATGGCTTCGACCAGTACGTAGCTTCGGTCATCGCGAAGCTCTTCTGATTGCAGCACGACACTTGGGCCGATACTACGTTGCCAAATATATCGTTGCCGCTGCTCTGGCTAATCCCAGTCCCGGCGACGACATCGGTGTACCTTGTCATCCCGGTCAGATTACCACCCAACCCCCCACCGGCGAGATGACCCGGCGGGTTGGCCGTTCCTCCATAATTCTCTACCGACCCGCCCCAACTGTAGACCGTCTTGCCCACTAGGATATCGTCACCGTCGTTGGTGTTCTGCAGAGGGGTGCGTCAAACACCTCGACCATCATCACCCGGTCGCGTATGTAAGCGTCGATGTATTGCTGAGTGGTCACGTACGTGTAATGCGTTCGCCTCCGCACCTGCCACGTTCCGTTGATCTTGAAACCATACTCGCGCTTGTTCACTACGTTTCCGTACTGGTCATAGTCGAAGTCCACCTTCGTTTGCTGGCCCGTTTCATCCGTGCTAACCGCATGATCCTGCGATGTCCGTTCCCATAGCAACGAATGTCACTACGTCTCCAACATAGCCAAGCAGCTTGTGCGGAGAGACCTTCACAGTTGCCACGCGTGCCGTCCGCTCAGCCATGCTCAGCTCGCGTGCGATTCCCGTGCTCAGTTGGAACGGCCAAACAGGCAGTACCGGTACTGGCACGAAGATCGGCCCTGTGGGAATGAGCACGAGCGGAATTGCCCGAAGCCCGCTTGCGGAGAAGCCAACGCTCAAACTGACCGTCGAGACAAGCGCCGCGACCGGGTCAAGTAGAGGTTTGGCAGTTACTGCCGGCGAAGGCCAGATAACCATGTTCAGAATTATTGCCTCGCAGGTAAGCATTCGAATCAGCTTTCCGCGTCCAGACCGTCGAGGATGTTTTGTTCGCCGCCCGCTAAACGAACGGGGTCGCCGGTTTTTTGGAAAGATCCGGGAAAAGCGGCTTAGGATTTTGAGATAGGAGGGAGAAGTGAATAGGAGCATTGGAGGCCTCCTTAGACCAGCCGTGCGACTATGGATCGGCGCAAGTCCTGAAACGAGTCGGAAATCAATTTCACCAGACTCCGAGTTTCATTCCCAGAAAAGCCCCGCCTGATTGTGAGGTGATTGAAACTGCCTTGCTGTATCGGAACACGGGAGTCGGCAGTTCAGGGAACCGCGACCAAAATCACTCCGATGATATGGCTGCGATGTAACGTTGTCAACCGAAAAATATTACGAAAAATCGTTTTAGAAACGCGGGCGAGGTACGTTTTATCCGCCACCTTTCGCTAATTTGACACTCGTCGAGCTGACCGCTTACGATAAGCGTTCGATTCTCATCCCAGGGGTTTTCGGATTTGTCCATTCCAACAGCTCCGCCTCTCGCACACCAAAGCTCGACTCAACCAACGGACGATCCCAGCGTTGAGGGGATTACCCCAAAGCAAGGCGGACTCGCGGCCTCGTTGTGGAGTCACGCGCTTGTTGGCGCCGCGGCGGCACTGTTACTCAGCCTAGTCGAACTCATCGACTTGAATGTCCGGCTAACTCCTGTCTTTCAGCCGTTCATCGATCGCGCAGTTTTCTGCGCGTACTTCAGTCTTAACGTGGCCGGCGGGCTGATGATAGGACTCGCGGTCGGGTTGTTTGCTAACGCAGCCTCGGCTCTTATCAGGGCAACTCAGAAGGTTTGGGAACGAGGAACCGCGGGGACCTCGATCCACAACGTTTTAGCAGGCGCCGTGGTTTGCGTGATTGCTGCTCTTATCCTCAATCAACAACCTCAGGTCCACTCCTACGTGCTCACGATCATTCGAGAGGCAGAGAAGTTTGAGCAGCTGCGGGCGCCGCTTTTGAACCACGAACGGTCAACTTCATACTTGTTGGTATTGAGCCTGGTAGTAGCCTTCTCGGTGGTATGGATGATCACAGGTTTGCTGGGTTCCGCCCGACCGCGCCTCCGGGTCCTCTGGATCGCGAGCCTCGTGATCCTCATCGCCGGCGCTTATTGCGTAGATTCACGATTTGAGACTCAGCTTTACGGCGCTTCAATACACCAATCGATGTTTATCATAGGGACGGCTCTGACAATGTCGTTGATCGGTACGATCTTCAGATTACCTTGGAGGCGGGTCGAGTCTACTCGCAAGATTCCCGCGATTATCAGCGGGCTTGCTTTGTTAGTCGTCTTAGTGAGCTTCACTTTTCTGCACTTTGATAAGGACCAAAATCTCAAAACGCAAATCTTCTATCGGACGACTCAAGCGAAGCAATATTTCAAGCTTACGCAATGGGCGCTGGATTTCGACCGTGATGGCTACTCTCGGTTTCTAGGTGGGGGCGACTGCGATGACCTGCGGGCGGAGGTCAACCCGAGTCACCTCGAAATACTCGACGACGGCGTTGACCATAACTGCATTGGCGGCCCGGTTACTGAACAAGATGTTGCCGATTGGCACAAGGAGCTCAATTCGCTTCACCCGCCGCAGGACTTCGCGGCGAAACGCCTGAATGTGATTTACGTTTTCATCGATGCGCTTCGGGCCGATCACCTCGGCGCGTACGGTTACAGCAGAAACACCAGCCCCAATCTGGACAAGCTGGCATCTCGCTCTTTCGTGTTCGAGAACGCTTACACTCCTGCCCCGAACACTTTCGAGGCGCTGCCCAAGTTTACCCAGGGCACGTACTGGGACGCGCATCTTGAAGGGTGGCCGGAGATCATGGCTCGCTTCGGCTACGACACGCTGCTTTTTCCCCGCCGGATTTCAACGCTTAGGCGTCACGTAAAAGGGATGAACGTTGTCGAAGGCTCAATGGTAGGCACGTTTGAAGGTACGATAGACGCGGCAATCAGGGTGCTGGCCAACACTCCCAGAGATCGTCCCTTCTGTGCATATCTTTACTCCACCGACACTCACCGGCCGTACAAAATGCACGACGACTTTTACTATGGATCTACGCTTGTCGATCTCTATGACGGTGAGATTTCATATCTCGATTATCATCTGGGCCGGTTGTTTGACTCGTTGGAGAAGGCCGGAACCCTGGACGAGACCATGGTGGTCATCATGGCTGATCATGGCGAATCGCTGGGTGAGCGAGGGGTTTATAAGCACTCGACATTACTTTACAACGAGCAGGCGCGGGTCCCGATGATAATCCACCTCCCCGGTCTGACGGCGCGCTCAATCAAGGACTACGTCAGCACAATAGACCTGGGGCCGACGATCTTGAACGCAGTCGGTTTGGACTATAGGGACGAGTGCGCGGGAGTGAGCCTGGTGCCTCTAATGCGGGGCGAGCCTTTCACCCATCCGCCGGTTTACGGGGAGCAGACTACTCAGGAGGTCTCTCCCTTCGTCCGGCCCGAACAGCAAATCGATCAGGCGGGGCAAAAGAAGTACATGATCATCACTCAAGACGGCTTCAAGCTGATCTACAACCGGGACCAGTATTGTTTCGAGTTGTTCGATCTGAAAAACGATCGATCGGAGGTTCGAAACCTGTACGATCATATCCCCGAGAAGGCCGCTGAGATGAAGAAGCGCCTTGGCCGATTCATTGATGTGTTAACAGTGAGCAGACCCTGGGACGCGGATGAGAGCCAGTACTTTTTTGGCCCGACCGGAGAAGCACGCGAAGCTAAGTAGTTCCCGGAGCATCCCCGCCTGCCCAATGCTGCTCAACTCTTGAGGTTGCCAACCGGACTTTAGTGAGAACGGTACGTCGAGAGGCCCGGCGCTCCCAAGTCAACTTGGCCGGAACACTCTGGTAATAAGCCTGAAGTCCTCGCGACCGATTTCCCCGCTGACTAGCAGGACGGCCACGTACGCCAGCGACAGCGCAACGAGCTTGATTACTACCCCCAACCTTGACGAGGCAGGGAGAAAACTTGCGGCAGCATAAATCAGACCAGCACAAACAGTGATGCGTATCACAGACAGAGGGGACATCAAAGCCCCGAACCTTACCTTCAAGTAAGCGCACGACATAACGACGCCGGCCAACATTGCGATGGTTGTTCCGATCGCGGCGCCCACCAGCCCGTGAGCCGGAATCAGCAGGCCATTCAACACGGCGCTTGCCGCTAGAGTCAGCAAACCAACCAGCAATGATACCGCCGGGCGCCCGCCGGCGGAGATGATCGTCGTCACGACGTACAGCAGCCCGAACAGCAGCATACCGTAAGCAACGACGCCAAGAGCAGCGCTCCCGGCCTGATAGTCTTGAGGGTACACCAGACTCAACACTCCCCGCGCGTTAGCCGAAAAAAGCGTCGCGACCAGGGCCATCACCATTAGAGTGTAGCGAAGCGTATTTGAAATGTAATCCCGCGTACGCGGGCGATCCTGCGTAAAAGTCGCTTGTGATATGAGCGGAAAGATAACGAATGTTGCTGAGATAATTACCTGATAGGTTATGTTTGCGACGTTGATTGCCGCGCTGTAATAACCCGCGTTCTCACTCGCGAGTCTTGCATCGGGGGACGACAGCGCCTTGACCAGAATCAGATCGGTCTTCTGCAGGAGGTTGATCGCCAGAGTGAACAGCAACAGATAGCTTTGAAACCGCAGAAGATCTTGCGCTCGCACTTCCTTCAGGCGTTCGCTTCTTCCCGCGACAATGGCGGAGAGTGCGAGAACGGTGGCCGCGGCGAGCGCGAAGCCGCCGATCCCACCGGCTACCCCGAACCCCAGCCACGCGAACAATACTACGAAGGCCATCTTGAGTGTGGAATACGCCACGTCAAGAGAGGCCTGCGCGAGGAATCTCCTGCGTCCGTTGAGGTATCCGGTGAACACTGCATAAAACGAATACGAGAGCGTTATCAGCGACGCAAGACGCAAGTAGCCGACGAGCCGATCGTCGTTCAAATACCTGGACACCACCGGGGCAAGCAGAAAAAACCCGAGTGACGCACTGCCTCCGATCAGGACCTGCAGCTTCAGAGCCTTGGCTTTTACCGACCCGGCGCCGCGTTCGTCTTCGGAAATGTGCTTCGAGACAGTTTGATATGTTCCGGTAATGATGACCGCGTTGATAATCGAGACCACACTCACCACGACCTGATACATTCCAAATTGCTCGGCGGTGATCAGTCGCGGAAGGATGAAATGAATGCCGTAGCCGGTGACCATGAACCAGAGCTTGGCAGCGGTGATGTAGATCGTTCCTCGGCCGGCGATTGCCGCGATGTTATCGGCGGAAGCGGCCGGCTTCAGTTCTTCTGTTGCCAATCGAGTCACTCTTCCCTGATAGTCAGTCACAGTGATTCTGCTGAACGCAATCCCTATTCAATCTGAATAGGCTCAACCTTCTTTCGGCAACCGGTAGAGTGCGTCTTATGATTGCGCTGAAGCGAAGCCCGATCCGCGACCAATCGTAAGCTTCGGCGGTGAGCCGCGCATTGGCGGAAAGCTTTCGGCGCAAGCGATCGCTGCCCAGGGCAAGCGTCAACTTGTCCCTGAGCATCCGGTCATCAGAAGGCTCAAAGAGCAGCCCGTTCGCACCATCGACTATTACCTCCGCCAACCCGCCCACCCGCGAAGCGATCACCATCCGGCCGGCGGCCAGCGCCTCCAAACACACTACGGGCGTTCCTTCTGTTCGACCATCCGGAAGCACGCGAGAAGGGATCACCACGGCGTCGCAACTCGAGAGAAGCGCTTCTTTTTGCAGCGCATCTACTCGCCCGCGGAAACTGGCATTGACGGCGAGCTCTCTTGCCATGCGTTCTAGGTCGCTTCGCCGCTCACCGTCACCCGCGACGATGAGCCTAACATCTTGCAACCCTTGCATTGCTTTCAAAAGCACATCAAGGCCCTTGATCTCCGTCAGCCGGCCGAGAAACAAAATCGTCCGATCTGTTGCGGCGGTTCGAAGACTTTTGTTTTCCTCCCACTCTGCCTGTCGATCAGCTATCGTAGCTCGCCGGCTGTTGACTCCCATCGATAGGACCTCGATTCTGCCGGGAGCCTCGGGGCACAATTCAATGAGCCTGCGTCTGAGGTCAGAGCTGACCGTAACAATTCGATCGCTGCCAGCGACCACAAATCGGGCGACGCCGCGCCCCCCGCGAATTCGTGAAAGAAGATGAATTGCGCCCGAGTGCTCAACAACCACATGCGGCTTTCGCAGCACCCGCGAAATCAATGCACCTACCAACCCCGCCGGGACCATCCAGTGTGAGCAGATTGCGTCCGCCCGCAGGCTCAAGGCCAGCGCACGCGCAAGGAAGCAGGACAACGACACCAGCGTGGCGAGCCTGGTCAACAGGCTTGCGGACGCAAGGCAGTTTAGATCAGAACCTCCAACAAACGGGTCGACACTGAGTGGCAATACTGATCGCGACCGTACAAGGGTGAATGAGGAGGGAGGCCATTCAGCCGCCCCCGGATCCGGCGGCGCCAGAACCGTGATCTCAAACTCAGAAGAGAGGCTGCGCACAAAGTCTCGAACATAACAGCAGGTTTCGTCGCTGGGCGAGGATGGAAAGGAACTGGTTAGCAGCAACAGCCGCGGCCGGTCACGCTTCAAGGTGGACCTCTGCATTTTCAGGTGTGCTCGCAAAATTCAGCCCGGTTTTCCTTTTCACATCCGAGCGTCTCCTTCGAATATAGCCTCGAGCAATCAGAAAGAAGATCGCCGGAATCGTGGTGAGCGGATTTACGCCCGACACTTCGTCTCCGTATATGGTGCGGACCGGAACGCTTTTGACGACAAGCCCCGCCCTGCAAGCTGCAAGAAACATCTCCGTCGGAAACCCGTATCGGTCATATAGCTCATTCAGCTCAAGTAGCCTGAGGGCGTGTTTGCGAATGACCGTGTACCCGCAATGCGCATCGAGACCGCTATCGTACGAAGCGGCCCGCCGGGCTAACCAGCTAAAGAAACGATTTCCAAAATAACGAAGCCGCGGCATTGTTCGAATGCTCACGCGATCCAGGAAACGGTTTCCCTTTACGAAGTCCGCCCGATTGATCGCGCAATCGAGCAGGTGTGAGAGATCACATCCGTCCATCTGGCCGTCGCCATCCATTACCGCAATCAACTCAACATCGGCGTCCAGAACGTATCGATAGCCAGTCTTGGTGGCCGCTCCAACCCCGCGATTGCTTTTGTGGCTTAAAACGGTCAATCGTGCGTCGGCCAGATGTGAGAGCACACGGCGGGTTTGATCCGTGCTTCCGTCGTCGACCACCACGATCAGATCGACGTAGGCCGGTACCCGCTCGAGCGCCCGCTCGACGTGAGCGTCTTCGTTGTGAACCGGCATTACCACTGCCACTCTTCGGTCGAGGTACATTAATTTCCTTGCGAAACGAATCGTTCGAGATTCACGATTGTATAGCTCAGACGCTGAAGCCGCAAAACAACCCGAAGCGTCGGCGACTCAATTGACGCTTGAATGTCGGTGGCGTAAGATTCGCCAAATTCAGGTCCCTTCCGGGTCCAGCGAGGAGATTTATGTTACTTTGCTCCGCATGTGGAAACGAGATCAAGAAGCCGATGCGATTTTGCCCCGCTTGCGGAAGAAACGTTCCCGACGATTTGGAACCTGCTCAACCCAGAATCCCGCATTTGAAGTACTGTCGGGTCTGCAAGCGCGATTGGGAAGGTCACCTCTTATTTTGTCCGTTCGATGGAACGCCACTCACTGCGAAGCACGCAACAGGCGAATTGGTGGGCGTTGTACTGGACGAAAAATACCGGCTTGAAGAAAGGATCGGAGAAGGCGGAATGGGGACCGTCTATCGGGCCACTCACATCCAGATGGAGAATACGGTTGCGGTTAAGGTTCTCGACCCGCATCTCGCCTCCGATGATACAGCCCTCGAGAGATTCCGCCGTGAAGCGCGCGCCGCGGCGCACATACGCCATCCGAACGCCGTCGCGGTCACCGATTTCGGGGTCTCGAAAGACGCTGGAATCGCTTACCTGGTGATGGAGTATCTCGAAGGCGAGGACCTGAGGCACAAGCTAAAACGTAACCGCCAACTCGACTTCGAAGAAGCTTTTCTGATACTTAGCCAAACCTGCTCGGCGGTGTCCGCCGCACATTCCAGAGGCATCATCCATCGCGACTTGAAGCCCGACAACATCTGGCTGATCGAAACTGGTGGGGAGACGGAGCACGTTAAGGTAGTCGACTTCGGCCTCGCAAAGCTGAAGGTCTGCACAGATTCTGCGAACCTCACGCAAAAGGGCACAGTTGTCGGAACGCCTTACTATATGTCTCCGGAACAATCCCGTGGTGAAGAACTCGATGCGAGGTCAGACGTCTACAGTCTGGGCGTGATCCTCTACGAAATGCTCACCGGTCACGTGCCATTTGACGGCAAAACGCCGCTGGAGGTGGTGCTCAAGCACAGCACTAATATTCCGCGCCCATTGCATCAACTTCGCCCAGACATTCCCGAACAGGTCGAGAGGGTAGTCCTGCGCTCGCTCGAGAAGAGGCGAGAAGATCGCCAGGAGTCAGCTGTCCAGTTGGCGCAAGAACTCGAGGCTGCGCTGTATGCCGCGGGAGTGTCACTCAGACTTCATGTCCGGGACTCGCCTGGATCAACCTCGGACGAGAGTTCTCACCGGCGATCTTTGGAGCCGTCGGAACAATACAAATCGGCGCCGTCTCTAACCGAAGCGAAAGCTCCTGTTGAATCTCAATCAAAAGACTCTGAGTCGCGACCCATCCACCTGGACGAAAATGTTCAGTTCACGGTCTACAGACCGCGGACGCTGCCGCCGTTCGTCTGGTCTACTCTGCTTGCTTTCGCGCATCTGTCGGAACGCAGAGCGGATACCGACGAACGGGAACCCGACCCGCTCGAAGAGGTTCAACGGCAAGCGCGGCAAGCGCTCGGCGAACGAATCGATGATGACTACCAGGAAATCGTCCAGGATAGCCCGCAGGCTGTCCCCCGCGAGGGCGAGATCACCTTCATTCCGATGATACCCGGAATCGAATTCAATCCAACAAGCCGAACCTTCAAGTGGCAGGAGAGCGTGCATCGTGAAGTGTTCAGGCTCCGGGCGGCTACCACACTCGCCGGTCAAACAGCGCGCGGGCGTATGTCGGTTTTTCTTGGAGGCATCCTGCTTGCGGAGATCACACTTAATATTCGAGTGAGCAGCGAACAGGCAGGCAAACCAGCGGATATGGAGCCGTCGTCCGCGCGATGCTATCGCAAGATCTTCGCCTCGTATTCACATAAGGATTGGGTGATAGTTGAGCGGTTTGAGCACTACTCTCAGGCGCTGGGCGATGAATATCTGCGCGATGTCAGTCGTCTCCGCGCTGGGGAGGTGTGGAGCAATCAGCTCGAAAAAATGATCTTCGAAGCGGATATCTTCCAGCTTTTTTGGTCAACAAACTCTATGACCTCCGAGTTTGTGCGGCGGGAATGGGAATGTGCGTTGTCGCGCGGCAAGCCCAATTTTATCAGGCCCACTTACTGGGAACATCCGATGCCCAAGGCTCCAGAGAAGAATCTCCCGCCTAAAGAGTTGTCGCGGTTGCACTTTCAGCGGATCACTCCGCATTTACTAGGATTCAGCGAGACCGCCAATAAGGGCCATTCGGGAGAGTCCCCACGCCCGTACAACGCGCCTCCTCAACAAGCACGGCGCCCGCAATCCGATTCGGGAGCTTTTCCTACTGCGGCTGATCCTGGTGCCGGTTATTCCATACCGTCCACTCGCGAGCTTAACCGATCAAAAGAAGCAACCAATCCAAGCGCAGTCCCGTGGAGGGACCAGGCCACCGCAGCAAGGCCGGCCCCGCCTCAGTCATGGGCTAATTCCTACCCTCAGCCCACCGCTTCGCCACCGATAAGCGCTCCGCCACGCCAAGCATCGTCCAGCAAGCCGGCACTCTTTGTCATAGGCTTTATACTGCTGGTCTTGGCGCTTATGGGGCTGTTATTTTGGTTACGGGCCTTATAGCGCCGCAATTGATTCAAGCGACGGTTAAGCTTCCGGACTCCTCTCGCCTGAGCCGAGCTCTCGATACGTAGAGGATGCCGCCCAGGATTGCGTTCAGATAGATGGGAGCGAATGCCAGAATAGAAAATGTAAGTGCCTGCTCGCGCGCTATGCCTACGCTTCCAAACATCACTATCATCGCCCACTCTCGCACGCCCAAACCTCCGACTGAAATCGGCATCAGCCTGACAAGATCAACCAGGGAAATGAACGCAAACACCGTCAGCACCCCGACCTGTAGCCCCATCGCCCAGGCGACCACATAACACCCCAGGCTCCAAACGATTCGGATCAAGATCGAGATCATCAAGGTTCGAAACAACAGGCCGCCATCCTGTCTCAGGTGTGCGGTTGCCTCCAGTGTGCGGGCAGCCGCTTCGCCCAGACGAACCGCCTTGAACCGCGCGCCGGCAGCCCGAATCAATCGCGCGAGTCTCGATGAAACATAATCGCTCATCAGGGTTGCTACCCCAATAAACGCTGCGGCCAGGATCGCTTCACTTATGTAAATCATCGGATCCGCCTGCCCATAAGCCCGCGTCATAAGCGTCGCCGCAAGCCCTATCAGCAGCAACGTGAACACGCCAACTAATCGCTCGTACACCAGAGTCGAAAGCACAAGAGCTTTATCTCCCACCTCGCGGTCAACGTAGATTAGCCGCGCCACGTCTCCGCTCACTCCGCCTCCCGGAACGAAGTTCGTGAAGAAGAGACCAATCAGGTAATACCCAAACAGATGGCTGGTTTTGAAGTGAAGCCCTCTGGCGGCGAGTATAGTTCTCCATCGATAAGCCATAAGCCAGGTCACCGCGAAGCTCGCGGCCACAGCAACAGGTAAGTAGATCGGCCGTGTTTGCCGAAGAGCTGCGATTAAGCTCCTCGTGTCCGACTTCAGCAGCAAAAAGGCGAGCGCTCCGATGCCGATCGTCACTTGCAAGAGACCTCGCAGGTTCAATCTGCGGCGCCGGTCCCCAATCTTAAGGTCGGGGTTAGGATCGGAGGTGGATTGCCTGGCGTCTTGCATGGTCGTGGTCAATCAACGCTTCCCCCGAGGCTTCGAGTGTATGTTGATCCAGATGCGCGCCAGCTCCATAAGCGTCGAAGGAATGTGACTGGGCCGAACGGTTGAGCGGCCGGCGGGTCGAGGGTAGTGCCGCACGCCTACTTCAGTCATTCGGAACCCGAAGTACCTCGCCTTAGCGAGCACCTCCGCATCTACGAAAAACTTCTTCGACTCGATAGTCACCTTGTCAAAGACTTCGCGGCGGAACAACTTGAAGGCACAATCGATGTCACGGACCTTGATTCTGAACACCACTCTCACCAGGAGATTGAAGCCCCACGATAACACCAGCCGCGTCAACGGGTCGAAGCGGTAAATACGAAAGCCGTTGACAATGTCTACGTCCTCGATGAGCGGGAGTAGATTCGCGATCTCGCGCACATCGAACTGATTGTCCGAGTCAGTGTAGAAAACCAGCTGATGACGCGCGTTGGTGAACCCAGTCTTCAGCGCTTCAGCGTAGCCGCGATTCGGGTTGTGATGAAGGACACGGATGTGAGCTGGATCTTCGGCAGCGAGGCGATCCGCGATCTGACTGGTCTGATCCGCTGAGCCGTCGTCGACGACAATCACTTCCCACTCGCGCAGCCCGAGCAAGCCGAGCACTTCGGCGGTTCGCTTAACGGCCGTCTCGATGTTCTCTTCTTCGTTGTAAGCCGGGAGAACGGCCGAAATGCTATCGAATGGCATAGAGATCTAATGACGAGGAACACGCGCTTACTGCTGAGCGACACGCGTCAACTGAGTCGCGACCGCATCGCGGTACGTAGGGTTGCAATGATACACAATCTAGCCAAGGTATCCCAATGCTCGGAGGCGCTGGCGTATCTCGTCGCTTTCTTCTTCGGTGATAGCGCCGGCCTTCGCCGGCGTCGCGTAATGAACCGCGTCTGAAATACGAACCGGGTGCACTGCCAGGTACTCCTCGGTAAACATTTCTTCCAGCACTCGGCCATCCATATCGGACGGGACGTCGGCCTCAAACGAGTGAAGGATGGTCGGCGCGTAGTCGATAATCCGCGCTCCCTCGATTCGAACGCCGCGACGAAGCTCCGGTCCGCGCCCGAGCATAATGCCGTGCATCCGGTGATCGCCCGAGTTGCCGTAGACCGGCGTCATGAACTTGTTGGAGGTCAGGTCCAGCGTGCCCAGCGGTTTGTTCGCCATGTCGTTTGGCAAGAACTGGAGGTCCGGGGCCTGGTCGAGATGCGGACCGCTGTACAAATCTTCGCGACGCCAGATTGGGCCGATCAGAGACTCATGACTTTCAGGATCGACGAGTCCCCGCAGCTTGTCGATGATCTGTAGCATCGTTCTTTCGTATTCGGCGCCGGGCTCGACTATCCCGTTCACATCGCGCCCTTTCAGGTTGATGAATATTTGACCGTAGTTACCTTTCGAGAAAGCGACGGTGCGCGACCAGTCCACATCTTCAAGCGATAGCATCAACGAATTCGCAAGCTTCATCAACTTGGAGCGGTTAGTCACGCCGACCGACAACCGCAAATGCGCGAGCCCCATCTTCATCGCCGAGCGATACGCGAGATCGGGCGTCAGCCCGAGCCGGAAAAGCGCGCGCTTGAAGCGGGTCATCGCGTCGCGCTTCAACACCAGCAGCCCTTGCTCGATCAACCACACATTAAAACAGAGAAACGTCCTGATTGGACCGAAGCCGTGGTCGGAACCCAAATAAACCGTAGTATCTTCCGTCACCGAGTCAAACAACTCGCCAAGCGTCTGGTCCACCGCGTGCCAGTATTCATAGATGCGGCCCTTGTTGGCGTCGTGTTCATTGCGGTCGAAGAACGGGTGAGTTTCATCCAGCAGGTGCCAAAGCTCATGTTGAAAGCGATCGGTTCCCCAATAGTGAGTCGCGAACACATCCCAGCCGTACTGTTCCATGAGATAACGGTTCACTTTGGTTTTGTATTCGAGCTCGGTGAATAGCTGATCCAGAATCTTGTCGACGTTTCCCCTGGTATACACTTCGGTGATGTACAGCTCGTATGGACCGAATCTGCTTTCGATCTCGTCGATCAAGCTCTCGGGATGCGTGAAGTCGCGGCGGCCTCGCGGCGTGAGGAAGTCGGAGATCATCACGCCATTGACCATCGTGGGCGGATAAGTGCAAGGAACATTGGTTACGATCGCTTCTTTGCCCAACTGGCCGAGGAGGTCCCAGAACGGCAGCCCGTCGCGCGATCTCGAGCTGACCGGTGTGTCGGGCATTGCCCCGCTGCCTTTTCGTCTGAGCAAAAACTCGAACACCCCGTGCTTGCCGGGGTTTTTGCCGGTCATCCACGAGACCCACGCGGTCGGAGTGATCGGAGGTATCGTAGTCTCGAGCCGCCCGCGAACCCCCTCTTCGATGAATTGTTTCAATCGCGGCATGAGCCCACGAGAGATAAGCGGGTCGAGAACGTCGAATGTTGCGCCATCCAGACCGATAAATAGAACTTTCTTGCTCATAACAAAAGACCTGAACTATAGCGGATGGATTGAAGGGTTTTCAACCGAGGCTCACCTAGCCGCCACCAAGACTCGAAAGCAGAAAGCCGCACGAAGAAACCTTTGAGAATTGTTGACTTGGTGGCAATTCGCTCGAACTCACTTTTCGTTTTGGATCGTTGGAACGGGACGCGTTATCAGCAGGCTCACCTTATGCAAGAACGTCTATCACCCGGCTTCGGTCAACCGGCTCCGCCTGAATGTAGTCATCAGTTTCTGCCATATCCCAGCCATCCTGCGAAGCTCGCGCTCATCAAAAAAGCGAAGCGCGAATAGCAGCAGCGGAAATGACAACGCCAGCATCGTCTTTATTGCCATCGACACAAAAAGGCTAGCGCGGTTTTCGGGGTCACCGTGCAATGAATCGTTGAAGTAAAACGCCCCGATCAGCAGCGTTCCAACAGCCAGGATGCCAAATACTCGCCCCCACTCGTACCGGACTTTGAAGAACAGATTCGACGCCCAGTATCTAAGTCCGCAAAACACGATGTATGACAAAAGCGTCGAGACCGTCGCGCCCATGATGCCGTAGCGAGGGATCAACAAGAAATTCAGTCCGATGTTGAACGCCAGCGCGATCGTGATCACAATCGGAGCGAAGATCGTTCTCTTCTTCAAAGTGATCCCGATGTTCAATACCCGAGACGCGGAGTCGAGCACCGCCGCCAGCCCAAGCAGCGGAATGATGCTGGCCGCCGACCAGTAGCTCTTCAAGCTGTACAATCGAAGCCCATCCCCGGCAACCGCCGACACGCAAAGCGCGAAGAACATGCTCACGAACAGAATGTAAGTCAACACCCGCGAGTAATATTCCTCGGCCCCCTCTTCTTTCATCACCGAAAACCGCATCACCGTCCACACCTGGCTGAACGGCACGGTGACCAGGACGGTAACAACCGACACCAGCGTATTGGCCATCGAATACGCGCCAAGCTCTCGGGGAGTTGCATATCGCTCGAGGAAAAAGCGATCGATCATCATGAAAAGATGAAAAGAAATTTGTCCGAAGATTAACGGCGCCCCAAACGAGAGCATTCCGCGTAGTTCCGCAGCGGAAAAACTCAGGCTCAATTCACGCCCAACCATCGCGTAGAACAGCACTGTCTCAAAGGCCGCGCCGGCAAGACGCCCGATCAGCACGTTACGAATACTCGCGTTGACCCCTACAACCAGGTACGTGATTAAAGCGAGCTGGAATAAGAATGCCGTTATGTTGAGGACGGAGTAACGTGCTGATTTAAATTTCGCCCGGAGGATCGAGTCGGGGATCAGCGTGAGGACTTCGAAGAAGCTCACGAGAGCAATGAGCTGCATCAACTCCGCGCGCGATTGGTTACCCTGAAAGATGAACGCGGAAATCTGCGGCGCCAAAATCCATAACAACGCCGTTGCCGCGGCTGTCGAAACAACCAGAAAAATCAGCGTCGAGCCGACGATCCGGCGCCGGTGCGCAGGGTCATCCGTCTCGTAATAATGCCTGAAGAACGCGTGGTTGAGCCCAAACTTTAGGACGATGGTTACAAGCGTCAACGTAACCGTGAGCAGCGATAACACGCCAAACTCGCCCGCCGGCAGATACCGCGTATAGACGGGCACAAGCACCAGCCCGAACGCGCTGTTGACCACGCTGCCGATCCCAAAGATCAGCGTGTGCTTTACGGTCTTCTTGATCTTATCGTATATCGTGGCTGTTACTCCCGCTTCCGCTTGATTGCCCCAAGGATCAGCGCGGCCACGGCCATTACGGCCGCCGCGATGCTGATGTACATTGATGTGAAGAACGCCGCCGGCTTGAACACGAATGTTACCATATGGCGGCCGGCCGGCACTTCGACCGCCCGCATTGTGTGATTGGCCCGCAACACATCAACTCGCACATCGTCAATGTAAGCTCGCCAACCGGGATAGTCGTTGTCACACAACACCAGCAAGC
>JBASRM010000231.1:0-8900 GCA_049273835.1 Blastocatellia bacterium
TGTTCCGGCGGCGAGATCGCGGATGTAATAATTTGGAGGTTCGGTCGCGGTTTCGTATTCGGTGAGAAGCGTCTTTGCATCGTCATCCAGAGGCGCGACGATCGCCTCATAAGTCTTCTCCGCCGCCCTGAAAAGCCGCTCGGTCTTGAGCGTCTTCAGATCAAGTCGATCGAGGAACGGGCGATCGCCGGCGGGCGATGAGCCATTCCCGGTGAGATAGATGTAGTTCCCTTGTTGGATAATCAACCCTCCGCCGCCGCCGCCGAAGCCTCCTCCACCTCCGAACCCGCGGCCACTATCGCCGTCACGTCTTACGACGGGAGTGCCGGGGTTGGTATACGCGTCTTGCTGTCTGCGTTCCCACAGCTTGCGTGGCTCGGCGCCGGCTTCAAGTATCCATGTGCGAACGCGGCGCGTCGCCCGATCGGATTCGCTGAGTAACCCAATCCCTTTTTCGGTGTAGAAAAGACCTCCGAATCTCCATTCGGTCCTCACGACTTCAGACTGCCCGCCAGAGAACGGCGCGGCTAGGGCAACTACCTTGTCGCGGAACGGCACCTTGTTTTTGAGATCGCCGCCGTCGAGCGCCTCGGCCCAGGTGATGGTGGCTGGCTGATCCAGACGCCAGCGAATACTGCGCGGACCGGTTTCCACGCCGTTTATCGGAGTGCCTTCGCTCGAGGGCAGATCGGCAATTTTCTTGGCGACCTCGCCGCGGCGGTTCCAGATCTCGGCATCCTTTGGAAATCCGTTCATCGGAACCAGTCGAGAAAACGGCCGCTTGATTCGCGACACTAAAACATACTCACCGTTGGGCGATGGCGTGACATTTTCAAGAATGCCTGGCCGGCCAATCAACGTCTTACGGCCGGTCCCGCTGTCGATGGTCGCGAGCTGGCTTGTGAAGTAATACTCGAAGAGATCTTCGTCGTGGTTAGACTTGATCATGTCCTCGTAGGTTGCGGTGGGGGCCGCCTTGCCGTGGTTTTCCTGGATGTTGGGACCCGTCGGCACGGTCGGCTCCGCCGGGGCCGGCCCGCGGCCTGCGGGCACCAGTTGTACAAGCAGGGTGACATTGTCTTTCAACCAATCGACGGGATCACCAGACGTTCCGTTGAGCCGGTCCGTTCCGCTCATAAGTTTGGCGCGTCCAGTAGCCGTGTCGGCGACCCAAAGCTCGATGCCATTGTCCTTGGTGTTGGTAAAAGCAAGACGCTTGCCGTCAGGCGAGAAGCTCACGCCGCCGATGTTCGCATTAGGCGGAGTAGTGACCTTCCTTTCCGCTCCGTCGGCGACCGATTTCAATGTGATGCCGAGAACAACGCCGGTGCGCTGCTGACGGCCGTTGGTCCTGGGATTGATGCGAGCGCCGGCTATCCGGTGGATTGGATGGGCCAGCTCCGCGATCGTGGGCATGCTGCGCCGATCGAGCAGCGCGACCATTCGATGATCGGGCGCGACAACCACGGTAGGGGTTGGCGGCGCATCGAGCATGTCGACGATGACTTTGGGTGGCGTCAGGTAGCCCGACGCAGATGCTGAGTGCTGGCGCGTCTGGGCGTTTTGCACGACCGACGCAGCCATTAAGAGCGCGCCGGCAAACGCGAGCGTTCTTTTTCGCATTGCGAACCTCCTGCTTTCCACTGTGTCTTGAGTTTAATGAGAAGGCGTATTGTATCAGGAGGCGCAATGGCCAGCCACGAAAAATGGGGGCTGGTTCAATCGCTCAGTAATGCTTGGCTGAGCCGGAGTGACACTTCTCCCGCGTCGCGGATTACCTTCTGCTGATCCAGTGTAGTCAGTTCTCCCGTTCGCATAACCACTCGACCGTCGATCAACACAGTTTCTACGTTACTTGCTTCTGCCGCGTACACGATTGTAGAAACCGGATCGGGATGAGGCGTGCTGTTGAGCTGATCGAGGTTGAGCAATATCAGATCAGCCCGCTTGCCTACCTCAACGCTGCCGATCTCCGCTTCAAGACCCATTGCACGAGCGCCGTCGATCGTCGCCATTCTCAAAACCCGAGCGGCAGGCAGAACTTCAGCGCCATGAAGCGCCTTTTGAATAAGCGCCGCCGTGCGCATCTCTGTGAACATATCCAAACGGTTGTTGCAGGCTGCGCCGTCCGCGCCGAGCGATACCGAGATGCCTCGCTCGATCATTTCCGGTATCCGGGCGATGCCCGATCCGAGTTTCAGATTTGAGGACGGACAGTGCGCGACATGAGTTCCGGTTCGGCTCAACAGGTCCATCTCGCTGTTGTTGAGGTGAACGCAATGCGCGAGCACGACGTGCGAGCCGGCAAGCCCAACGTCATTCAAATACTCGATATTCCGTCGGCCGGTCTCCCGCTCGACCATATCGATTTCATCTTTGTTCTCAGAAGCGTGAGTGTGAATCATCACTCCACGCTCTCGGGAAAGGTGAGCGACGCGCACCAAAAGATCTCGCGTGCAGCTGACTGCGAAGCGGGGCGCGAAGCAGTAACGGATCCGCCCCTCAGCGTGGCCGTGCCAACGTTCCAACAACTCGAGCGATTCAGCAACCGAAGCGTCAGTATGTTCGCGCATCGCCGGGGGTAGTTCGTCGCCTTTATCCATCATGCATTTGCCGACGGTTGCCCGAAACCCGCTCTCTTTAACCGCTTCGAACACCGAATTAGTGTGTCGCACCGTTTCCATGGTCAGGGCGCAAGTGGTTCCGCCGCGAATCAACTCAGCTATTCCCAATTGCGCGGATGCGTACACAGACTCAGCCGTATGAGCCGCTTCCAGTGGCCAGATTCGCTTCTTGAGCCAGTCGATCAGAGCGAGATCGTCCGCCGCGCCTCGAAACAGGGTCTGGCACAGATGAATATGGGTCTGCACGAACCCGGGCAACAGCACGCGACCGCGGGCGTCGATCACCTCTGCGGTTTTGTAGGGGCGGCCGGTCAGCTTCGCTCCAAAGGCAGAAATGCGACCTCCTTCGACGAACACGTCGCCCTCGAAAACGCTGTTCATCGCATCGAGCGTGATAATGGTCGCACCTCTGATAAGCAGTGATTCAGTCATTCAGTTTTTGAGAGAGATTTCGAAGCGGTCTTTTAGTCCGGGAGTCCTTCAAAAGGGCAACTTCTGCGAGTCAATATTGGTCCTCCCCATCAACCCACGGCTCGTCACTGTGCTATGGGGCACGCCTGGATCGCAACCAATTGCCATCGTCCGTCCCGCTCGGCATACACGTGGATAGACCGGTAATAGCCCTCGATGATGTGACCCTTGTAGATCCACTTCGCGTTGTCGAGACTGGTGAGAATAGCTGTTTGTCCGAATATGCGCACCTCGACGTTGTCGCGAATCATTGACTGGACCGTAAGGTCGCCCGATTGTATATCCGCAATAAACTGGTCCGTGCTATCGCCCTCGAGAGGATACGTGAACGAGCAGTCGCGAGCCATGATCCGACCGAGCTCCGCAGTGTCGCGCGCGATCAAGGCGGAGACCCAATCGGCGTTCATTCGTCTCAGGTCGTGCTCGATGTGGCTGTCAGCGCCTGGCATAGCCAAAACTCCTGACCGGTTTTGCGGAGTCTCGCGCGATCTTGAGGACCCTGGTCGCAAACCTCAAGCTCTGGGTCCGGCCGTGCGATTTTACTGATATGGGCTGAAGATTGAAAGAGGAATGACAACTGTTACAGACTAACGAAGCCTTTGACGCAACTTAAGCCGGCCATTTCTGATCGAGAAACTGCAGACACAAACGCTCACACAGGTCATCACCGGTCCACTGGTTTCGCAACAATGCCAGGCTGTTGAAGCTTCGATTAGGACTTGTGACTCGTATAAACTCAAAATCGGGAGGCGCGGTTTTTACGCACAATCGAGCCCCGCCCGGGCTGACGTTTTCGGTGACAGCCGCTTCCCGCCCAACTCGCTGCATTGACTCATCGAGGTACTCGACTACGACCGGCTCGGCCCGTTCTTCACGCGTTTCTCTTCGCCGATCGAGGCCGATCCACTTCTGGGTCCTGAAGGTTGCCCACGGTTTGTGCAAGTAATCGCCGGGTGGGTTTGCGCCAATGAACTCGAGACCTACCAGGCGAAAACCGTCGACCTGGGGCTCGACCCGGCGAACGATCGCATACATATTGTAGCCGGCTTCTGAGAACCCATGGCTTCGCAGCTTGGTGGGCAGCGGAAGAGTCACGTGCACAACCAATCCATGCTTGACGCGTCTACGGAGGCGAAGGCCCACGCCGATACGGCTAACGTCAAACGTCTTGGTCACCTCCTGCCACTTGCTCCCTGTTGGCTCGTAACCGGCGACTAGAATTGGAACGCAAAGCTTGAATCGATCGCATCGGCGGCGGTCGACGGACTCTTCCTTCGCTGAAGCCCTGGTAAAGATCGGGCGCATCTCATGCGAGACCTTTATTTCATCAGCCTCGGCATTGACCTGTCTCGTTTCTTGCGGGTTCGACGCCTTTGATTTTTTTGAGTTGTTCTTCTTCGGTTTAGGTTGGGTAGCAGCATCAAGAGGAACCGTGGCGTAGGCGCGCGGGCTGGCCGAGCTGTCATATTGTGAACGCTTCTTGTCGTTGGTTAGCACCGAGAATGCTTGCGACACTTTTTTGAACGCCTTGTCGACCCTCACCAGCATCTCGTCGGGCACCGCAGCTCTCACTTTGTAATAAGACGGATGAAGCACCGCCACCGACGTCTGATAGGCTTGAATTACCTCTTCGTTGTTTGCGGAGCGTTCCACTCCCAATGTTTGATAGTGGGTGCTCGCCGACTCGACTCGCTCGAGCAGGTATTCGATCTCGAGGTAATGAGCGCTAATCAGCTTGCCTGTGTTTAGCGGCGCTGAACCGCGCTTTGATAAGAGTCCGCCGGAGTTGCTCATCGCGCCTCTACCGGTAAAGCGATTTCTTCTCCGGGGGTAGAAGCCAAGTTCACTTGGAGGGTGACGCCATTATGAACGGAATGGTCGAATCGTCAACGGTTTTGTTCGGCGGCACGGTGCCCACACCCGGTCAGTGGGGAATGAAATCAACGGAATCCCACGATCGGCTCGGAGCTTACTTCTTTCTGGCGCCGGAAATAAATCGAGCCGCAGGTGAGTCTTTCATCGGCAAGGTAAACCTCCGAATGCCATCGAACTTGTACAACGCCCCTGCGACTGCGGGCGCCGTTGGCACGAGTCCGATCTCGCCAACCCCTTTTGCTCCGTAGGGGCCCTGGGGGTGTTCGTCTTCGATCATTATCAACTCGACTTCGGGCATGTGTCTCGCGCGAAGCAAGCCTTGCGAGTTCACGGTCATCGTTTGCGGTAACCCGTTCTCGACTCTGAACTCCTCTGTAAGCGCGTAGCCCAGACCCATATGGATCGAGCCCTCGAGCTGGCCTTCGAGCTGCGCCGGGTTCAGCACCTTCCCCACGTCGTGCGCTGCCACAACCTTCTTTATGTGCCCCTCTTCGTCCAGAATCACAACCTGGGTCGCGTAGCCGTATGCGAAATGCGTCCTTGGCTTTTCAACCTTAGCTTCCAGAGAGACGGTGTCGTCGATCAGGACCTCGCCGTAGTACGTCTTGCCCGCGAGGTCTCGCAGGGTCTTTTGTTGATCCAGATCAGCTTTGAGCTTGCGCGCCGCTTCCTGCACTCCGCGACAGCCAAGAAAAGTACCGCGCGATCCAGTTGTTTGGCCGCAATCTATTTCATACTTCGTGTCGGCCGACACGAAATTGAAGACGCTCGGCGGAAGCCCGGTTTCTTCGCATGCAGTCTGTTGCAAAACCGTGAACAACCCCTGGCCCATCTCCGTGAAACCGGTATAAATTCCCACCGTACCGTCGGAGCGGACTTCCAGCATCGCCCGGCCGTATTCCGGCATGCCGTTACCAATGCCAACGTTCTTGATGCCGCAAGCGATGCCGGCATATTTAGCTCCCTTGTAGATGTCCCGCACAGCGTCGAGAGTCTTTTTTAGCCCGACGCTTGAATCCATTTGCTGGCCGGTGCAGAAGGTGGCGCCAATATCAAGCGCGTTGAGGTAACGAATCTCCCACCCGTCTATGCCAACTTTCTCGGCCAGGATGTCGATCATCGAGTCCATAGCAAAAGCCGCCTGATTGGCTCCGAACCCGCGCATTGCCCCACAAGGCGGATTGTTGGTATAGACAGCCAGCGAAACTACGTGCACGTTATCGACCTTGTAAGGTCCGGTGCAGTGACCGGCGGCGCGCTCGAGCACCTTTGATCCGACCGAGGCGTAGGCGCCTTTGTCGCCGATCATATCGGCCTTCACCGCCGTCAGACGTCCGGTGGCGTCGCAACCCACGGTGTAAGACATTTTGATCGGATGGCGCTTGGGGTGAAGGCGAAGGCTTTCTTCGCGGCTCAGTGTGAGCTTCACCGGACTCCCGGTAGCTTTGGCGAGCAGCGCGGTCTGGGCTTGAATGCTCATGTCCTCCTTGCCACCGAATGCGCCGCCGTTCGAAACGAGGACGACAAAGACCTTCTCCTTTGGAAGCCCAAGGAACGACGCGATCTGACGCCGGTCGTCAAACACACCCTGCCCCTGAGTAAAGACCTTCAGACCGTCGCCTTCCGGCATCGCAATGCATGACTCAGGCTCGAGGAACATGTGCTCGATGAACTGAGTTTGAAAAGTGTGGGATGCGACCTGTGCGGAGTTCTTCAAGGCGTCCTCGACATTGCCGCGCTTGATCTCGGATCTGCTGAGGAGGTTGCCTTTTTTGTGAAGCTTCGGCGCATCGGGTTTTAGCGCGTCGGTGGGGTTGGTGAGCGGCTCGCGCACTTCGTAGTCAACCTCGATCGCCTGCGCGGCCGTCCGGGCTGTGCGTCTGTCTATAGCGGCAACCGCGGCGATCACGTCGCCGACATAGCGAGTCTCTTCGCCTTCAGCTACAAACATCGGCCAGTCGTTGTAGATCAGTCCCTGGTGTCTCTGACCCGGCGTATCGGAAGCCGTGACAATTGCGACCACACCGGGAATCTCTTTTGCTTTAGTGAAGTCGATGTGTTTCACCAGCGCTCGAGGATGTTCCGACAAGAGCACCGCTCCGTGAAGCATACCCGGGAACCTCATATCGTCGATGTAAGGTCTGTCGCCCAGCGCGAGTTCGCGAGCTTCATATCTCGGAGCGCGGGTTCCGACGCGGCCGTTGTGGTTGGTCTCGATAGCGACCTCTCCGCTTAGAGCCTTAGCCGCAAGCTTGATTGAATCGACGATCTTCACGTACCCGGTGCATCGGCAGTGATGCATGCTGAGAATGCGATTGATTTGATCGTCAGTGGGATCGGGTGTCTTGTCGATCAGGTTCTTGGCGCGCACTACAATGCCCGGGGTGCAAAAGCCACACTGCAACCCGCCTGCGGCAATAAAGCTGTCGGCGAAGGTTTCGCGCTCGAGTTCGCTGAAGCCTTCGAGCGTGAGTACGGTTCTCCCGGAAACGCTTCTCGCCGGCATCGCGCAGGAGACAACTGCTTTGCCGTCGACTATTACCGTGCAACAACCACATTGACCCTGCGGACTGCAGCCGTCTTTTGGCGATATGAGGCCGCAGTTATCTCGCAAGACCTCGAGAAGTGAGGTGCCATCTTCGGCTTCGGCCGCGCGGGCAGCCCCGTTCAGTGTAAACTCAATTTGGTTAGCCATGCCCTCCCACCTCGAACTGTCCGGCTACGGTCTCTTGAAACATTCTTCGATACGGGAAGCGATAATTTTAACACGTACGCGGTCGCATAATAATCAGTAATGATCGGCGATTGCGGGTGGAGGCCGGGAGTGAAAGGGGCGAGCGAAAAAGGCCGCCCTTTTCGAGGATCTTGATGTACGCCGGGATGAAGACCTTCCGGCGCGCCGGATCAGCGCGCCAGGATGAGCTATTCGTTGCTGTTGGAATACTCCCACTGCTCTGGAAGCGCTTGCGGGCCGGGTCGAATACCAGCGATATCCGGGTCTTCGCCTTCGATTCGCGGGCCTTCCGAAGCCCGGCGCTCTTTCGATTCCAGTCGCCGCTGCTCCTTTTCCTTTTGTTTTTGCTGACGAGCCTTTTCCTTTTCACGCTTCTGAAAGGTTGGCCTTGATTTCTTAGCCATAGAATCTCCTTGCTTAATCTACAACCGATTCAGGGTCGATCAGCAGTAACCGCGGCCTCGACGCTACTCGTCTTCTGGTTCATCAACTCGGCTGGCGAAATTGTCGCCGCCGAGATCGTCATCGGGACTTTCTTCCCCATCATCTCCAAAGAACCGGCCGCCTGGGCGTTCGCGTATCGGTTGCTTCGGTACGCGTTCGGACTTGCCGCCGCGTCCTCCAGGTTTTCGGCTCCGGCGAGGCGCGGCATCGGGTCCGAAGCTACGACCTGGGCGCTCCGACGAGGGTGGAGGCTCGTCGGGCAATCGGCCCGGACTGAATGATCGCGGAGGTGACGACGAACGGGGACGATCTTCTCGTTCGCGCGCTTCGTTGACCGCAAGCGGTCTTCCCATGAAGAGTTGATTGTTGAATCGGCGTATCGCTTCTTCGGCTTGGGCGCGGTCGCTAAATTCCACGAACGCAAAGCCGCGTGGTTTGCCCGAGTCGCGATCTATCGGGAGATAGACATAGGAGAGCGGACCTATTACTGAAAAATGCTCGCGAAGAGCTGCCTCAGTCGCAGTATAAGGAAGATTTCCAACAAAGAGACGAACAGCCATCAACTCCTCAGTTTTAGTTAGACCACGAAAGCCTCAGCGGCGAGTCCGACGACATTCTGCGTTTGAAGCAGAAAACGACCCCTGAACCACTCTTCAAACGATGTCCTATAGTCGTTCGACCAAGCCACGGCGCATCAAGCCGCCGTGGCTTGACTCGGAAGCTCAGTAGCGGTTTCCGTAACCGCCGCGGCC
>JBASRM010000237.1:0-5326 GCA_049273835.1 Blastocatellia bacterium
GGCCGCGCTTTGGGAGAAACCGGAATCCCACCCACGGCAGTGGGTGGAAGTTTCAAATCCAACCTACACAGGGAGACAGCCGATAAGAGCCAGAGTCTGGAGAAGAATCCCGAATCCCACCCACGGCAGTGGGTGGAAGTTTCAAATCCAACCTACGCAGGGAGACAGCCGCAGAGTCTGGGAAAACTTCTCGGATCGTCTGACTCTGATCCTGTAGGCTGGGCTTGAACGATCCACCCACTGCCGTGGGTGGGATTATCGGAGCTTGAGAGTCCTTATGCCGCGAGAGGATGGACGCTATCGGAAGATCAAGGGTGCCAACGAGAAGAGGGTTAGTAATTCGGCGTGTCCGGGTTATCCCGCGCCCGCCGGTTTGTGATCGATGGATGATCTCGGATTTGGTTGCCGGGCTTGAAACGCAGCAGCATTTGAACCCGCGCGATTACTTGGCTAATCTGAAAAGGCAATCATAGTTCACATCGAAAGGGGAATATCACCAATGACCGCTCAAGCACAACAACCAACACCAACGCTTTTCTTTGAGACCATCACTGCGTATCAACGCAGCGAAGCCATCAAGGCGGCGATCGAACTCGATCTGTTCACAGCCGTCGGCGAAGGTAATCACACCGCCGCCCAGATTGCCGCACGCTGCGACGCTTCCGAGCGCGGCACTCGAATACTCTGCGACTATCTGACAATGATGGGCTTTCTGGCTAAAGATGGGGACAGCTACGAACTGACTCAAGACTCCGCCGTGTTTCTGGACCGTCGTTCCCCCGCCTTTATCGGCGGCGCAATCGATTTCATCCTGTCCGACCATATCATCGAAGGCTTCAGACACCTGACTGAAGCGGTTCGCAAAGGCGGGAATGCAACCTCCGGCGATGGCACCATTGAGCCCGAGCACCCGGTATGGGTCAAGTTCGCGCGCGCGATGGCGCCGATGATGCGACCCGTTGCGCAGGGGATCGCTCAGTTTGTGGACCCTGAAGCGAATCGCAAGATCAAAGTTCTGGACATTGCCGCGAGCCACGGATTGTTCGGCTTAGCGTTCGCCACCCGAAATCCTCAAGCCGGGATAGTTGGGGTGGATTGGGCCAACGTTTTGGAGCTGAGCAAGGAAAATGCGAAGGCCGCCGGCGTCGCGGATCGTCACAGCACGATAGCCGGGAGCGCGTTTGAGGTGGACTACGGAACCGGTTACGACGTGGTGCTGCTGACGAACTTTCTCCATCATTTCGATCCGCCGACAAATGAGAAGTTATTGAGAAAGGTTCACGCGGCGCTTGCTGAAGGCGGCCGGGCGGTAACACTTGAGTTTGTTCCAAACGATGATCGAGTGTCGCCTCCTGGCGTCGCCGGGTTCAGCCTGACGATGCTGGCCGGGACGCCGAGCGGGGACGCTTACACATTTGCGGAGTTTGATCGGATGTTCAAGAATGCAGGCTTTTCGAAGAGCGAGATTCATGAGATACCGCCTGCGATTCAGCAATTAATCGTGTCGCAGAAATGAACTGACGAGGCAGTGAGACTCCGTGTCCTTAGAGAAAAGAACCCGCGTTGACCAAGCGCAGGCTGTGCTCGACGCCTATCGGGGACGACCAGGCCGGCTTTCAGGGGTACTGCCAATAGCGGTTGAAATAAGGTGAAACTTGTCTCCATACATTGATTCGTATTGAATTTGGAACGTTATCCTGGAAAGGGAGGCCACAGTCTTTTGTCTTTCTTCGAATCGAGGGGTATGAATATCGAAAGATAGTAAGAGTACATTTCCCCCAACCGACAACGCGTCATCGCCAGATGGCGTATAAGCATAATAGGTACCAACAAGGCCAGCGCCTGGTAATGCCTCGCTGAGTCCAGCCGCCTCGACTGCAGGCACCGGAACTCCGTCCAGGAGCACCGCAAATTGCTTGATTAAGGCCGTGCCGATCCCATTGTTTGAAAGTATTACTTTGATCGGCTCGTCAGGTTTGTGGAAGTAATCGATTTTGAGGTGCGGCGTGACTGACAACCTGTTGTGCCTTCTGGTTTCGAATGCGCTCCACACCGAAATGAATAGTGAAGCGAATGCAATTGTGACGGCGCTGATAGCAATTATTGTATCCGTACTCACTGGTTATTTCGTCAGACGTCTCTATCGCATATCAGGTTCTATCTCGGGGATGTTAGTCCGCTATTGATGGAGCGCTTGAAACGGAAGATGCGTGGATCGTTTACCGACAATCACTCGCGCGTTGAGGCGCCACGGATTCTGATCCATTTAGTTACCGGACCTCTACTGCCGCGCTGCTTTGGCCCCTCTTTCCGATCGAGCTTTCGCCACCATCTCCTTGATTTCTTTCATCAACGTTGGGCCGTGATAGGGGATTCCGTCTTTGATCGTCCATTCGACCCCTCCGGTGTGCACCGTTTTGCCGTCTTTGATCTCATCGACACCAGTAGGGTAAAGCACTTTCAGGTTCTCGAGTGGATTGCCGTTAACTACGATCAAATCGGCCACATACCCCGCTCGGATGCGGCCGAGTTTTTCTTCCTGTCCGAGTACTTTGGCGTTATTGCCGGTTGCGTGTTGAATGATCTTCAACGGATGGAACCCTGCTTCCTGATGAAGCTCCAGAGTGCGAATCAAGCCGAAGCCGTACATTTGATAGATGAATCCCGAGTCTTCACCGGCTCCGATGGTTCCGCCTAATCGGTCGAACTCTCGCAGCGCCGACATCCAGATTCGATAGTTCTCTTTCCAGAATGTTTCGTCGGTCGACGACCATCCTATGAAGTATGACCCGTGATTCGAGGGATTCGGTTTGAAGTATTCTTCCAGTGTCGGGTGCAGATATTCCGCGAACCATGGTTGGGTCTGCGCGCGTTGCAGATCCCGGCTCGCTTCGTATATGTCCAGCGTCGGGTCCCATGCAACGTTAGCCGCAACCATCCCTTCGAGCACTTTGGTCAATCGGTCGGGGTTGGCTTCGCGCCAAAGCCGGCCCGCATATCGAAAGCGGTCGACTTCGTTGGCATAGTTGTAGCTCGATGGGAAGTTCTGACGGCCGCCTTCAATAGCCGCGTCGGGGATTCCATACCAATGTTCGATTGAAGTTGTCCCATACTTGATGTCATCCCACGCCGTAGTTTCTTCCACCCCGACGTGATGAGCCACGCGCAAACCGAGTTTGTGGGCTTCGTCCAGCAGCGCAGCCATGATGTCGCGATCGACTCCGACTATTTTTATGCCGTCAGCGCCCATCTGTTTTATTTCTCGCACCCGGGCGCGAGCTTCTTCCGCGTTTCGAGGCGCCGGCGGATAGCCAAACATTGCGTAGATAAACAGGCGGGGCGCGGCGACTTCGCCCTTCGCGCTCTTATCACGCAAAGGAAGGGTCTTTTTCGTATCGCTTCCAACATCCCGGACGGTTGTTATTCCGCAAGCGAGCCACAGCCTCAGGCAGTACTCTACCGGCTGAGGATTGCCGCCTCGCTCATATTGAACGTGTCCGTGAGCGTTGATCAGGCCGGGAAGCACATACTTTCCGGATGCGTCGATCTCGACATCGCCTTCGGGGCGCCTTGCTCTCCCTTCCCGCAGGGCTACCGGATCAAGGGGGACAACTTCGGCGATGTTGTTCGCGACGATGACGATGTCTTTTGGGCCCGAAGCCGGGGTGCCGTTGCCATCGACGATCATCGCGTTGCGGACGACGATCCGCGGATACCGCTTGCCGCTGATAACCGGCTGTTTGGCTTGACGAGCAACGGTTAGCGGCGCTGCAAGCGACAACATGGAAAGCGCGAGTACCGCGGTTTTAAACATGGAATATTCCTCACTGAACGAGCTTCAATGTAGCCCACGCGAACGAGATCGGATTTGGCGTTTCATTGTGTTCTCCAACCCCGGTTAGAACGTTGTGGTTTCCTGTTCAGCTACTAAAATGATGGGCGGCCCGCCGGTTGAAATAGCAAAAGCATGAGCGACGGCCTGCTGCGTTCCCGGCGAAGCCGCCGATTCTTGCAGAGCTTGCATCGAAGGAAAGTAGAGCTCGGCTATTCTGTAGAACGGCGGCGTGCTGCCATCCGGAGTGCCAACGACTTTGGTCGCCGCAAACTTGATCACTCCTTTGATCTTTTCTACCGCCAGAGGAACATGCTCCTCAACGTATGTTTTTTCGAACGCATCCACGTCTTTCGGACGAGGATAGATGACTACTATTTTGGTTTCAGCCATAGCACCTCCAGGTCGAGAGTTGAGTTGAGAAATATTTCCCTTCACCAACGAAGTACTCAGTGAACGCGCTTGTCGTAGCCGGCCCAATACTTCTCGCGAAGCTCCTTCTTCAATATTTTACCGGTGCCGCCTTTTGGAAGCGCGTCGAAGAACTCGACGGACTTGGGAACCTTGAATCCCGGGAGTCTAGTGCGGCAGTGATCAATCACCTCCTGCTCGCTCAACGACTCGCCGGGCTTTATCACCACAAGAGCTTTGGGTACTTCGCCCCATCGATCATCGGGAACGGCTACTACTGCGCATTCGAAAACGGCGGAGTGCGAGTAAACGGCCTTCTCGACTTCGATTGAGGCGATGTTCTCGCCCCCCGAAATGATGATGTCTTTCTTCCGGTCGACGATAAGGAAGTAGCCGTATTCGTCAACCGTAGCCATATCGCCGGTATGAAACCAACCGTTGCGCATCACGGTTGCCGTTTCTTCAGGGAGCTTCCAATAGCCGGCCATCACGTTGTCGGCGCGGACCACTACTTCGCCGACGCTTTGGCCGTCGTGAGGGACCGGTCTGTCATCCGGGTCGAAGATGTCGATCTCGACCCCGGGCATCGGGAAGCCGGCCATCGCCTGGCGCTTCCACCGGGCGTCGTCGGACTCTCCTTTCAAGTGATCTTTGATGAACGATTGGGTCAGCACCGGCACCGTCTCTGTTAATCCATACCCTCCGTAGGCGCGGCAGCCGAGCTTCTGTTCTACCAGGCGGATTAAGTCGACTGGCGAGGCCGCTCCTCCGATCGCCACGTAGTCGAGACTCGACAAATCGTACTCGCCGAGTGAAGGGTGATTGATAATCGCGTTGGCCATGGTAGGCACCATCGCGAAGTTGGTTACGCCCTCTCGCTGAATCAGTTCCAGGACTTCGGTCGGATCGAACTTCTTTACGATGACGTGGCGTGCCCCCATGCAGGTGAGCGTATGCGGCGTGCCCCAGCCGTTAACATGAAACAATGGAATGGTGTGAAGTTGAACGACGGTGTCGTCAACGGCCAGCCCGGCAATTACCTGCAAAGCATGCATGTACAGATTGCGATGGGTCATCATAACG
>JBASRM010000244.1:0-9140 GCA_049273835.1 Blastocatellia bacterium
GAGCAAGTGAGCCTGGGTGTTGGGGAGCGGGCGGCCGATCGGGAGCGTTTGAGTGAAGTGCTCGGTTCTCTCGCGCTGAAGATCGTAAGTCAATACACCCACGGTCGTTTCAGTTGGCCCGTAGTGATTAAAGACGCGACAGGGCGAGACAAGCTGAGGCAAGTTTTCTCCCCATTCGCGGCGCGAAGCCTCACCGCCGATTACCAGCCAGCGGCGCGGCGCCAGTTGCTCGTGCCCGGAAGTCTGCAGGGCGTGCAGATGCGAAGGCGCGATCTTGAGGCAGTCAATCTCGTACCGGCGAAAGTAATCGCTTAGCGCTGAGGGGTCAGCCGCCCGGTCTTCAGAGATCACGTGCAGGCAGCCGCCGCTAAACAGCGGAGGATAGATCACCGTCTTGCACGAGTCTACCGCCAGCGGTTGAACCATCGCGTAGCTCGCGCCGGGGACAAACTTCAATCGATCCTCGATTCCCCGAATATAGTTCAGGACCTGCCTGTGTTCTATGACGACACCCTTGGGCTCGCCAGTCGAGCCTGATGTATAAATTACATAGGCAGGGCTGGCGGCAGTCGCGCTGTTCGGCGGACTGTCAGCGGCGTGGCCGGCAATGATCTCCCAGTCTGAATCCAAGCACACGACGCGCAAGGCTTGCCCGTACAGGTCTTGAAGCAAATGCTGACTGGTTAGTATCAATTCGATCCGAGAATCTTCAATCACAAACGCCATACGCTCTTTGGCGGTGACGTGGTCGATGGGGACGTATGCCGCGCCTGCTTTGAGTATCCCAAAGATGCCGACGATCATATCGAGTGACCGCTCGATTGTGATGCCGACAAAAGTCTCGGGTCCGGCGCCGAGGGAGCGGATATAATGCGCGAGTTGATTGCTTCGGCGGCTCAGCTCTCTATAGGTTAGATAGTCATCTTCGAACCGAACGGCAACCGCCTCCGGAGAACGCTTGACCTGGGCTTCGAAGACCTGGTGCAGACACAGATCGAGTTCATAGTCGCGATGGGTTTGGTTCCAGTCACCCAGCAGCTGATCGCGCTCCGATTCGGTTAGGATCGGCAGCAGAGAGATTCTCCGATCCGGGTCAGCGACAATTCCCTCGAGCAGCACTTGAAAATGGCCCGCCATCCGGTTGATCGTTGAAGCATCGAACAAGTCCGTCTTGTACTTGATGAATCCCGTTATGACGCTGCCTTCGTCAGTCATTGACAGCGTCAGGTCGAATTTCGCCGTGTGGCTTTCAACACCGAACGCGCCGAGCTTCAGACCCGGCAGACTCGGCGGATCTCGCGGCACGATGTCGAAATTGAACAGCACTTGAAATAGCGGCGTGTGGCTGAGGTTGCGCTCGGGCTGCAACTCGTCAACCAGCTTCTCAAACGGCAAGTCCTGGTGGATGTGGGCTTCCAGGACGACCGCGCGAACCTGCTCGAGCAAGTCTCTAAAGCCAAGCGTGTCGGAAAGCGTACTGCGAAGGACCAGCGTGTTTACAAAGAAGCCTATGAGCTTTTCCGTTTCCAGATGATGGCGGCCAGCGATGGGTGTGCCGACGCTGATATCGCTCTGGCCTGTGTACCTGTAAAGCAGCACTTGAAACGCGGCGAGCAGCGTCATAAAGAGGGTCGTCTGCTCGCCGCGGCTCAACGCTTTCAACTGATCGGCCAGCCGCTCGGGCAGCACAAAGGAGTGGCTTGCGCCGCGACTGCTCTGAACGTGTGGCCTCGGCCGGTCGGTCGGCAGTTCGATTTTCGCAGGCCCGGCGCCAAGTTTCTTTTTCCAGTAAGAAAGCTGCGCATCCAGCACTTCGCCCTGGAGCCACTGCTTTTGCCAGTGAGCGAAGTCTGCGTACTGAATCGCCAGCTCCGGGAGCGGCGATGACTTGTTTGTTGTATAAGCTTCGTATAAAGCAGCCACTTCGCGCACCAGCACTTCCATTGACCAGCCGTCGCCGATTATGTGGTGCATGGTAAGGAGCACGACGTGATCTTCATCTTGTATTCGCAGCAGCTTGATCCTGAACAAGGGTCCGGTTGCCAGGTCGAACGGCTGTTCAGCTTCGGCTTCGGCGATTCGCCTCGCTTCGACCTCGCGCTCGTCTTCGGGCAGCTCGTCTAGAGCGATTAGGGGCAGCCTTGACTTTTGCGCCCCAGCGACCGCCAGTAGCGGATGCCCGTCCACTGTTTGAATTGTTGTGCGCAGGATTTCGTGCCGTCGGACGATCTCGGTAATCGTTTGCTCGAGCGCAGCTACCTCAAGCGGTCCAATCATGCGCATACCTGTAGCAATGTTGTAGGCAGGCGTGGCAGGATCGAGTTGATCGAGAAACCAGAGGCGTTGCTGAGCGAAGGACAGCGGAACCTCTCGATTGCGAGCGACCGCGGCGATGACCGGAGGCTTGATGGTTTTGCCGGAACCCATCATCTCTTTGATACTTTCCGCAAGTTCTGCCACTGTCGGCGCATCAAAGAGGTGGCGAAGTTGCACATCGACCCGGAAAGACTTTCGCAACCGGGAGATGAGTTTGGTCGCCAGCAGCGAATGGCCGCCGAGATCAAAGAAGTTGTCTCGTATTCCGACCCGTTCCAGAACTAACAGCTCGCTCCAAATCTCGGAGGTCATCTGCTCAATCAGATCGCGCGGCGCTTGGAAAGCCTGCCGCCCGTCTGACCCTTCCACCAGCGGCAGCAATGCACTGCGATCAACCTTGCCGTTGACGGTTAAAGGCATCGACCCGACCAGCACCAGGGTCGAGGGGATCATATAAGACGGCAGCTTCTGCTGCAGGAATTGTCTCGCGCTGGTTAGGAGCTTTTCCTTACTGTTCCAGACCTTTTCCCGCCCGGCCGAAGCAGGGCGGCTACCTTGCGCTGCCGCGGCAGGCGTGCCGGATTGACGCATTGCATAGACGACGTAGAGGTACGTGCCGCTCAAAATAGGTTCTTGTTGAATGGCCAGTCGGTAGCCGGCTCCTTCGAGCAGCTTCTTGACATGGTCGAGACGGCCGTCTATGTCGTGAACCTCGACGATGATCTGACTGATCTTTTGCCAGTCCTGCTTCCCAATGCCATTGAGAACATCAAGCTCGCTCTTCTCCACATCAATCTTGAGCAAGTCTATTTTCTCGACGCCGTGCTCGCGAATCACTTCCGAAATAGTCCTGACCGGACAGGTGAATTGTTCGGCGGCCAGCCATTCGTCTAGCGTTTCATCGATGAGTTCTTCAGACCATGTTCTCGCCGGACTGACGCCCGCCAGTTGCTGGTTGAGTTCGAAGAACTTGACCACCTCTCTTTCCTCAACTGTATCTGCGAACCGGCCCGACATCAGCGAGAGACGCGGGTAATATGTGAACGTTTCAAGCTTCGAGTCATTTGAGAGGCCGCACTGAAACAACTCCACATTCAGACCGTAGAGATACGTGTTGGCGCGCAAAACTTCGTAAGTGGGAGGGATCGGCTCGAAGGCAAAGATGCTTGCGTTCTTGCACATCTGCCCCGCGAAAAGCGAAAACATACCGATGTTTGCGCCCACATCGAAGATACAATCCCCGTCTTTCAAACTGATGCCATGTCTCAGGTAGATTTGACCTTCGAAAATCTCTTTGTAGAGGTAGTCGGTTTCACCGCGATTCTTGTGAAGTACGACCATCCCATTTGGCAATTCGTACTGCGGGAGATCGGCAAAGCCATTCGCATTTCCAAGCTGCAGCAGCCGGCGAGGCACAAAGGCGCGCTGTTGATCAGGCACGATGCAGGCCGCGAGCCGCCTATCGCCGGGCGCATATTCTTTGACAAACACTGCCGCGTCCTCAATGGCGGGATGCTGCTTAAGCGTCGCTTCAATTTCCCCTAGTTCTATTCTGAATCCGCGAATTTTCACCTGATGGTCGATGCGGCCGAGGAACTCTACGTTACCGTCCGGCAGCCGGCGAGCCATGTCCCCGGTTCTATATAGCCGAGCGCCCTTCTGCCCGCTGAATGGATCCGGGATGAATCGTTCGGCTGTCAAATCGGGACGGTTAACGTAGCCGCGCGCTACGCCGGCGCCGCCGATATGAATCTCACCCGCAACTCCAAAGGGCACAAGCTCCCCGGTCGAATTCAGCAAATGTATCTGAGTGTTTGCGATGGGCCTCCCGATTGGTACGGCCGCGCGAGACAGCTCTTCTTCACCAACCTGACAGGTGCAGCATCCGACTACCGTTTCCGTCGGGCCGTATTCGTTGAACAGTGCGGTCTCTGAGGCAAGATTCCGCCACAGCTCCGCCACTTCCGTCAGCAATTGCTCGCCGCCGACTATGAATGCCTTTGTCTTAACAGTCCTCTTTTCTCCGACCAGCTCTTTGCCTATCACATCAAGATGGGCAGGGGTGATCTTGACGAGGCTGTATTCAGTCCCGTCGGTCAAAGCTGTTTTGAGCGCTTCTACTGCGTCGTTCTCGCCAAGCAGTGTAATGCTTGCTCCGACCATCAGCGGCGAAAACAAACTTGTGACCGTCAAATCAAATCCGATTGACGAATGAACCGGAGCGCCGCGGGTTTCCGAAACGTTATATGCGCGAGTGCACCAGCTCAAATAATTGACAAGCCCGCGATGAGTGATCATCACTCCTTTCGGCTGGCCTGTTGAGCCGGATGTGTAGATCACGTACGCAAGGTTCTCGGGCAGCGCAACATTGACGAGATCGACCCGATCGTTTCGCGAAATCTCATCCCGGTGCGAATCGATCAGCACCAACAGGACGCCGGAGGGAGATAGCACATTTGCGAATCGTTTCTGAGTCAACAGCACTTGCGCCCCGGCATCCTTCAGGATGAAATCGAGCCGATCCTTCGGATAGGTGGGATCGATTGGCACGTAAGCACCGCCGGCTTTGAGAATGGCGAGAAGGCCGACGACCATCTCCGGGCACCGATCAATGCAAATTGCCACCGGTACGTCAGGACCGACTCCGAGCGCGCGCAAGTGACGAGACAACTGATTGGCGCGAGCATTGACTTCGCCGTAACTCAGCTTATGATCGCCTGAGATGACTGCGACGTTATCAGGAGCCAGTTCGACTTGCATCTCAAAAAGCTGGTGCATGCATTTGTCCGGGTAGGGCGCAGCAGAATCGTTCAAGCTCAAAAGCTGCGATCGCTCGAATTCGCTAAGCACTCGCAATTGGGTGACGAGGGCCTGGGGGCCGGCCGCAACACTTTGGACCAGCGTCTCAAACTGCGCAGCCAGGCGGCGCACTACGCCAATGTCGAAGAGGCTCGCATCATAGTGAAACGCCCCAGTGATCGCATCGCCGATTCGGGTCAGTGCGAGCCGCACATCGAACCTCTCAACACACGAATACTGATTCTGGATTGAAAATGACACTCCACTGGCAAAACAGGTCCGGAAGGGCTCGATGTAATCGAATCCGACCGAATAAAAAGCCGCCTTGTTCTTGGCGTCTCTCGGGCTGGAGGGTGCGTCCCAATCAAATGCTTCCTGCCATTCGTGTGCCGCGCGAGTGGCTTCGCGCACTTGCGTGATGACGTCACTGAAACCCGTCTCATTGTCGAACCGGCAACAAATCGGCAGGTACTTCACGAATAACCCGACGGCCCCTTCGAGTTCAGCATAGCTGCGCCCATCAAACGCGGTCCCGACGATTACTTCCGATTGCCCGGATACGCGATGTAAGAGCGTATGCCAGCATGCCAACAAGACCGTGGCGGCCGAATGGTTATTCGTGGCCGCCAGCAAGTCAATTGCCGCTGTGGTCGCCGGACTCATCGACATTGGCAAGGCTTGTGCTTTGAATTGCGCGCCCTCGCGCCGATGAATCCCAATGGGAAAGTCGAATCTTCGGCCGTCCCGGAGTTGTTGGTTCTGCCAATACTCTTCTCCCATCGCGGCGTCGGTGGATTCGAGACATTGGTTTAACCACTCGGCCAGGTCCGCGTACTGCACTGGATCACTGCAAGGCTCCTGGTTGCCAGTCAATGCTTCATAACACCGGCTGAGGTCTGTCACGAAGTTTCGAAGCCCGACGGTGTCGGAGCAAAGAGACGGAACCGCAAGGATCAGCGCGCGACCGTTCCGGGACAAAGTGACCAGCGAGATACGAGCCGGCAGCCCGTACTCAAAACAAAAAGGCTCACGGATCATCTCGAGGGCGAGTTCTTTTAGCCGACGATCTCGCGACGCGTCATCGAGTCGGCTGATGTCGTGCTTATCTATCGGTAGAACTAGTTCTTCGCTGACGACTTGAAGCGGGATGGTCATACCGGGGACGCAGCAGAACCTCGTTCGAAAAATTTCGTGACGCGCGAGGACCATTTCAAGCGCAGACTCGAGCAGCTCTTCTTTCAAGTCTCCTTCGATGAGGACCGTGCATTCTGAGCGGAAAGCTGAGCTGTTTTCAGGTTCCTGTAGTAACCACAAACGCTTTTGTTGGGGCGAAAGACGGAACCCTGCGATGATTTCCCGCTGCATAAGATCGCTCCTAAGATATGTTGCTGTAAGGGTCGGCCATTCCGACCAGGATCTTTCTGGGCTCTTTGAACGGAGCGCGCCCGTGCGCTACAAGCATGTTGTCCAGCATCAGCAAGTCGCCTTTCCGCCACGGGAACACGACAGCCTCTTTCAGGTAAGCGTCACGGATTTCGTCCAGCACCGACGGCTCAATTGTTGAACCGTCGCCGTAGTAGGTGTTGCTCGGAAGGTCTTCTTCCTTGAATTGGCCCAGCAACGCTTCGCGGATCGCAGGCTCGAGAGTCGAGTTGTGGAAAAACGCTGCGTGATTGAACCACACGGGTTCGCCGGTCACCGGATGAATCGCCACCGCCTCCCTGACCTGGCGAGTTCGAAGCTGGTTTGCGCCCTTCCACTCGACCTCAATACCTGCGCGGCCGCAATAATCGTTCAACTGGTTTTTGTCGTCGGTCTGGAAAACGGTCTGCCAGGGAAGTCCGAACCCGTTACCAAAGTTGCGGATGTACATAACCTTCTTCGCTCTGAACTGCTCCACGACCCTTGGGGCAAGCCGGCGCAGCGTCCTGCGGCAATCAGCGATCGGCGTTTCGCCGCCCCAAGCCGGCGCCGTGTGGCAGAAGAAGAAGATTTTTAGCGGCCAGGTGTTTTGGTACGAATTCTCATTGTGAAGGAATATGCTCTGATCCGCCGGATAATCAGTCGAGGTGTATATGCGGCCTTGCACCAGGCTGCGAGGCGATGAACGCTCTCGATACTCGAGCAATTCTGAAGAAACAATCTTGACGAATCCTTCGAATTCATCTGCCTCGCTGAGGTTGAACCCGCGAAACAAGATCCCGCCGTGGTTCAACAAGAACGAGTTGATCTGTCCTCGGTTTCGCCCAGCCCACGCCTGGAGATCGATACCCTCCACACGAGGCTGGATTATCAAGGGGAGATTCGCATGTTTATTCAGGCGCGAGACTCCGACCAGCGCTTCCTGAGACACACTGATCGCCTTGCGCCCGAAGGTTTTCATTTGCGCAATGCTGCGCTTATCGCCAGCGGAATTGTTCACAACCCGTTGCCGGTTTCAGATGATGCGACTGAGCGAGATTGGCGGTGGATGGGTTCAGCTTGTCTCGACTGCGTCCAACGTCCTGCGTCGCGCGGTCCTAAGCTTCAGCGTGCGAGAAGCTTTACGTTCTTTTGCTTCCGCCGTCGCGTCGTGTCGGTCGGCCGCGGCCAGCGTACTTATCAACACACTCAATCTTGCCTGGGGATCGAGGGCGATGTTCTCCAGCAAGAGGCTGAATCGTCTTGCAATTCGAGCGATAGTGCCGGGATAAAAAAGCTCTTTCCGGTAACGGAAAAATCCGGCAATCGCGGTGGGGTACTCCCAGAGGTCCAGCATAAAATCATAGGGCGCTTCGTCAACTTCGAAATCCAGAGGTTCAAGAGTTACCTCGGGGAGCGATACTGCTTCCACGGGAGTGTTTTGTAAAGTAAAGGTCACCTGAAACAACGGCGAGCGATTAGACCTGCGCTCCGGCCTTAATGCCTCGACTATCTTCTCGAAGGGAACATCCTGATGGGCATATGCTGCGAGCGCTACTTCTCTTACTCGACCCAGCAACTCGATGAAAGTAGGATTTCCCGAAACCTCCGTACGGATCGCCAGTATGTTTACGAAAAAGCCTATGAGGCCTTCTATTTCTGCTAGATTGCGGTTCGCTACCGGCGTGCCTACGATAATGTCGTGTTGCCCGCTGTAGTGATGAAGCAGAACTTTGAATGCCGCAAGGAGCATCATGAACATAGTGGCCCCCTCTTTGCGGCTTAAGTCTCTTAGCTGAGATATGGTTTGCGCTTTCATAAGAAAAGTGTGCTGCGCCGCCTGGCTTGTTTCTGTTTTCACCCTGTCCACAGGCAACACGAGTTCAGGCAGGCTCCCTCCTAGTTGCCTGGTCCAGTACGTCATCTGTTCTTTCAACCCCTCCCCTTCCATCCATGATCTCTGCCAGTTCGCATAATCCGCATATTGGATCTTCAGCTCCTCTAAAGGGCTCTCCCCTCCTCTCCTGAATCCCTCGTAGAGCGCTCCAATCTCCTTGACGAGAATCGACAGCGACCACGCGTCGCTCACAATGTGGTGCATCACGACTACCAGCACGCACTCGGCTTCACCCAACTTTATCAGCTTAACTCTCATAAGCGGCCCGGTTTCTAAATTGAAACCTTTCGCTCCGTACTTTCTCGCAATCTCTCTGGCCATGCTCTCCCTGGATTCGTCCGGTTCCCGGCGGAGGTCTTCCTCCTCGATCTCCATGTATTGGTCCCGCAATATCTCCTGCACGGGCACGCCGTCCTGTGCCCGATACCTCGTCCGCAGCACCTCATGCCTCCTCACTATCTCTCTTATCGCTCGCTTGAGCGCGTCCTGATCGAGGGCGCCCTTTACTCGGATTGCTCTCCAGCTATTGTATTGGCTGCTGCCGGGTTGTAGTTGATCTAGGAACCAGAGGCGTTGCTGGCCATATGAGAGGGGGATCGCATCAGTGCGTTGGACTCGGACAATTTTCGGCAGCGGTTCGTGTCGGCCGACGCGCTTCAAGACTTCTATTTCAGCCGCCAGCCCACTTAAGCTCGGCTTCTCAAACAAGGTCCTCAGTGGCAGTTCC
>JBASRM010000247.1:0-8509 GCA_049273835.1 Blastocatellia bacterium
ATACAAACCTGGAGGGCCCTAGTCGACTATGGCTCCAGAATCAAAAAGAGACAATGCGGCTGTCAAGGTCTAGGCAATGAGTACGATCGGATAATGGAGTGGTACGACCGCGTGCGGGAATTCGCTCAGGCTCCGGCGGGAAACTTCTTCACGAGGAAGCTCTATTCCATTGAGAGCGTGGATCCGTCGTATCTTGAGAATAAGAGAAGAATTCTTGGCGTGCCCCGTAGGTCCCGCTGACGATGGCACTGATGATGTGCCCTCGCGCTTGCCTAGTCAGCCCCTATGAATCTAGGGATCAACCTTATTGACCTTTGGGCGTCATCATGAAGAACCTTAGTTTCTGGATGCCATCGATCGTTGGCGCACTCGCGACGCCAGTGTTCATACTCACCGCATTGATATCCACTGGCGCCGGACACGGAAGTTATACATCGCTGCTAGTCTTCTATCCTGCCCCGCTTCTCTTGCTCTTCTTGAATTCCGAGGGTTCGAATCATGGCTGGCTATTAACTATTATCGACAATATTGTGATTGCTAGTGCTGTCGTATCCGCACTCCTACAATTTCCGATTTACGGATTCATAGTAAGTTATTCCCAGTTGAAAACACGTTCGCTTTTTCTGACGGCATGCAAATGGGCCGCGCTCCTGCATTTCGGAATTTCAATTGTGTGGTTACCGATCGCGCTGTTCACCCGGCAGTAGGTGAGCCAGGGCTTGCGTCTCAAATTGACAAATTCAGTGAGGATCTCCTAGCGGTCATACATCAAAGGCTGGGGCATCCCGGCTCGGGATCTGCGCGTCGCGCGCGAACGGATGAGCGATTGGCGCAAGAGAGTTGAATCATGAAGAAGACCAACTTCGACCGCTACCTCGAAGAGCAACTGCAAGACACGGCGTTTGCCGTGCGCTTCAAGCGTGCAGGCGAGGCCTGGGATGTGGCCTTGCAAATCGCCGCTCTTCGACAGAAGGCCGGACTCTCTCCCCTCTGACGGATCTTGCTAAGCTCATCAAGACTTCTCAGCAGCAGATCAGCCGCCTTGAATCTCCCGGCTACGAAGGTCATTCGCTTAGCATGTTGCGGCGCGTTGCCGACGCGCTGCACGCGCGAGTACGCATCCTATTCGAGCCCGTGACGGGTGAAAAGCAGAAGCGTTTAGCTGAGTTCCCTCGCCGTACGCCGCAAACCGGATAACAGCAAAAAGGAGTTGCTCAGCCTGACCAAGAACTCAAGGATGTGTGGGCCGTTACAACACGAGACGTAGTCTGGGTGTAGAAGAACTGCTGAAGCTACGCTCAAACGCAGCGATTCCTCGCTCTTGCAAAATACTGAAAGTGCCTCCAATATCGCTGACTACCACTGGTGAGCTAAGCTACTGCGTTGCCGCCGGGGAAGCCGCAAACCTGTTTCCAATCCTGTTCCAGTCCGGAGGCTCCACCCCCAACAAATGGTGAACGAAGAAGTCATAAAGCAACCGCCCGCCAAACGTACCTCCCGCTCCGTGTCCGCCGCTCGGCACATATAACAGATCGAAGTTTTTGTTCGCTTTGATCAGCGCGTTCACTACCTGCAGCGTTGATGACGGATCCACGTTCGAGTCCATTTCTCCAACTACCAGTAGAAGCCTGCCCTCGAGCTTGTGAGCATTGTCTACGTTGGACGCCGCACCGTAATGAGGGCCAATAGGCCAACCCATCCATTGCTCGTTCCACCAGATCTTGTCCATCCGATTGTCGTGGCAGCCGCTGTTTGAAACCGCGGCTTTGTAAAACTCGGGATGAAACAGCATCGCCCCGGTCGAGCTCTGTCCTCCCGCCGAGGTCCCGTAGATCCCCACGCGGCTGATGTCGTAGTACGGATACCTGGCCGCCACCGCTTTGTGCCACAAGATACGATCCGCGAAGCCCGCGTCTCCCAGATTTTTCCAGGCAACATCGTGGAAGGCCTTGGAGCGGTTAGCGGTTCCCATTCCGTCGATCTGAACCACTATGAAGCCCATCTCAGCCAGCGACTGCATCGGAGAATATGCCCCGAACGATTTGGGCACAAACGATCCCTGCGGTCCCGCATAGATTTGCTCAATTACCGGGTACTTTTGGGTCGCGTCGAAGTTCATCGGGCGAAAGATGATCCCCCAGATGTCCGTCTTTCCATCTCGTCCAACCGCGGTGAAAACCTCGGGCGGTTGCCAGCCCGCTCTGGCCAGCTCAGAAATGTCGCTTCGCTCCAGCTCGAGAATGACCTTCTTATCTTCGGTTCGACGGAGCTCCGAGATCGGAGCGAGGTCGACACGCGACCAGGTGTCGACGTAGTACTTCATGTCCGGCGAGTAAGCAACCGAGTGGTTCCCATCGGCTTCGGTCAGCGCGGTCAGCCCGCTCCCGTCGAAATTAATTCGGTAGTAATGCGAGAAGTAAGGGTCCTTACCGGCGTTCATACCGCTGGCCTGGAACCAGACCTGACGCTTCTCTTCGTCGATTTTGTCTACCGCGCGGACGACCCAGTTGCCCCTGGTAATCTGGTTCTTAACCTTGCCGGCCGCGCCGTCATACAGATAAAGGTGCCGCCACCCGTCGCGCTCCGAGGCCCAAATGATCTCCTTCCCATCACCCAGATCGTTGCGGTATCTCGTGCCGGTCTCTCTGAGATTTCCATTCAGCGGGCGATAAGAGAAGAACGTCTGCGGTTCTTCGCTGATGATGGCTCGGGCAGTCCCGGTTGCCCCATCCACTTCGATCACGCGATAGAGCTGATGTCCGCGCTGGTTGTATTCGAAGGTGAAGGCGCGGCTGTCTTTCCACCAGACCGGATTGGACAAGCCGTATCGATTCGGAAACAATCTGTCGTCGATAATGACCTGTCTCTTCGTCTCGACTTCGAAGAGTACCGGTTGAGCCACGTCCAGAGCATCGCCTGGCTTCGCGTAGTCTCGCGTCGAGTGTTTAGGTTGAAGCTGGTCGGATGGCGACGACTCGACGTAATGAACTTGTCTGCGATATCCCGGACGAACGCGGTAGGCAACCAGGCGCTTCGAATCCGGAGACCAGGTGACGGAAGCGAGCGTGTAATAGTTACCCTCGGAACCGTCCAGGCTCAGCGCGGACGACTCGGTTTTTCCCTTCGCGCGAACGTACACATTGAAGTTTTGTATGATCGCTTCCCATTTTCCGTCGGGCGAAGCCTTGAAAGTCTCCGGCGCCGGTCCCGGATCCTGAGCTCCCTGACGCCGCTGCTGGCCCTGTTGAGGTGAAAGGTAGGTCATGCCGTCGTACACGTCGTTGACATACTCCGCAGGGGAATCCTCGGCCGGCGGGCGAAACTGCTGTCCCCCTGGGGCCGGGCCCATCTTCTTGCATGAATAGTCGGAAAGCTCGCATTTCCAGGTAGAGCCGCTGGTCACAAATTGGACTGCGCGCTCGGCGTCAACAAAACTGATGGTTGAGAACGGCAGGGTGACAGCGGTGAGTTTCTCGCCGCTCGCGACGGAAAGGGAAGCAGCGAGCCTCTCGTGATCGAAAGCGGGTTTGCGAGACAGCGTTTCCGCATCGACCAGAACGAACTCGTTCCCACCCTTCACGGACCTGCGGTACCAGAACCGGCTTGTCGCATCGATCCAGGTGGCTCTTTCCGGAATGTTGATCGCAAGCGCCTGGAATTTGTTCCTCAACATCAACGCCCGTGTGTAATCGGGCGCCTTTCCTTGAGCGTAGCCCTGGGTGGGGATAAGGACCAGCAGGCAGAGCAGGGTTGTTGATTTCCACAGAGAATGCTTACGGTTCATGACGTCCTCCTCAGTCGAGCTCGATAGGCCGTACTTAGACTTAGATATGGTGGGTGATTACTATGGCTGGTGAGCGGAGGTCAAGAGACGAGCTCTCAAAATAGTCTTGGGCCGGAAAAGGAAGCGCGTCACCAACACTCAAAGACACAAAGCTTCACCAGGACGATAATGCAATATGTTTTGGGTTTTGTGTTCCATGTTGCATTCGCGGCTTCGAGGCGAGGGATTAGTTTTCAGCTCCAGGTGACCAGGTAGCGGCAATACTCACCGCCTCTTGCGCGGCAGGTTTCTTCAACGATCTCGGGATTCTTAGCGCCGCACATTTTGAGCGCTTGCTTGTACCATCCCATGACGGTCATACAGTCAGCCGCGGAATAGGTTTCTGCCTCGTAGGTGGTCATAACGCCAGACGTCGGTCCGGTAGGTTTGTAATCACGCCAACCCTTGTCGTAATAAACGTGATAAATCAAAGGCGCGCGCAGCATGAAGCCTTGCGGGTTGCCGGGGTCGAGGTAGAACTTCTGTACGCCGCCCAGGTTCTGCTGAGCGGATGCGGCGCCCATTTCTTCAAACAGTTTTGCATCACCTCTACCGATCACCTGGACAATTGCGTCGTCCAGGTGCTGCCCGGTCTGGAAATGATACCAACCCGCTCCGTTGAGCGGCTTTCGCAGGATAGCTTGATCCGAAACCGGCAGAGCAGACATCACCTCATCGAGCGCCTTATCGCCGAAACGCTCTTTCACAAACTGTAGCCGTGATTCGAGAATACCACCTTTGATTTCCATGTGATCTCGCTTGCAAACTGCTCCAGTTGAAGTAGCTCGCTTCCGGGTTTATCTGTTTGGGGCTGAAAATTTCGGGGGTGGACTGCTGGGGCTTTATAGCCTTTCGACTGCCGCAATTTTAAGTTGAGGCAAACGTCGGGTCAATATTAAATCCGCGTGGTGAGAAGCCTAGCGACCGATAGACCTCGCTTTTGCCCTATTGCCGAGAAGTGGCTCATCATTCTCGGGATTTCCTCTGTTTGATTCCTGCATTCTCCGTTTTGGTTTATAATGCGTCCATCCGAAAGAGACGGAGGGTTCCTTGCCGATGAAGCGGAAGACATTCATTCTGGCGACTGCTTTCGCTCTTCTAATAAACTCAACCGCTTTTGCTCAGATAAACACCCTTCGCGGCAAGGTTCGCGCGACCAACGGTCTCACCGTTAATAATGCCATCGTCGAGCTAAGGATGTCGGGGAGCGGCATGATTGCCCAGACCGTGACTCGGAACGATGGCGACTTTGCGTTTACAAATCTTAGATCCGGCGAATACGAAGTGGCGGTCACAATCGCCGGGTATGAGCCTGCGGTCCAAATGGCGCGTTTCAACCAGACCGACCGGATGAATTTTGCTGAAGTAATCAACATCGAGGTTCTGATCAGACCGAAGAAGGATATCGTGCTGGCCGCTCCGGGCACGAACTTCGCGCAAGATGTTCCCAAACCGGCGCGCGCCGCGTACGAGAGAGCGATGACCCGCCTCCGCGAAGGCAAGTCCGACGAAGCCATCGCTGCCCTGCGCGAGGCCATCACCGATTTCAACGACTATTTCGATGCTCAGTACGCCCTAGGCAAGGAGTTGTTCCGTACTGGAAAAGACAGCGAAGCGCTCGAAGCACTGGAACGCGCCCGCCAGATCAATGACCGCCAGGACGCGGTCTACTATATGTTCGGGCTGGTGATGATGAAGCAGGGCAAGTTCGCCGTGGCCGAGTACGCTTTCCGCGAAGCCACTCGGCTGAACTCGAACAGTGTTGTGTCTCGCTTCTATCACGCTCAGGCGCTGATCGAGCTTGGAATTTTAGGTAGCGATGAGCGGCAAAGAGTTGTCGATTTTACCGCGGCGGAGAAGGAGTTGGATCGCGCCTGGGAGCTGAGCGAGAAGCGGCTCACCGCCGTCTTCTTGCAGCGAGCCCGAATTCACGAGAAACGCGGGGACAAGGAAGCCGCCGCCCGAGACCTCGAAACCTATTTGAAAGCCGAACCCGACGCAAGAAACGGCGCCGCCATTCGCGCGGCAATCGCCAGGCTCCGCGGAGATCCAAAGTAATCTCGATCAGTCGATCGTGCGCACTGTTTTGTTGGCTATCGAAAGCATTGCAACCAACAATACAATCCCTCCGGCAGCCGCGAACAGTATAGTGGGGTTCAGGTCCACAAGCGCTCCCGACACAACATACGACAACGGAGCCAGGCCGACAGCCGCAAACATCAGCAAACTCATCACCCGTCCCAACATTCGAGGTTCAGTCCTCGTCTGAAGCCACGCCATCATTCCAACATTCAAGAAACCGCTGCCCAATGCCATCACCGCGATAACAATCGACGCTGCAAACACGTTCGGCATCACGCCGATCAGAGCAAGACCAATCCCGAGTACCGCCGCCACCCCGACCAATCGCAACCCTCGGCGGGTTGGCGTTCCGAAGGACCCGCCGATCAACGTGCCAACCAGCGCGCCCCCGCCCCAGGCTGAGAGCATCGTTCCAAAACCAGCCGCGCCCTGAGTGAACCGTTTGTCGGCAAGCGCCGCCAGCCCGACCATGAACGGGCCAAAAACGCAAAGGTTGATGGCTGCAATGATTAAAACGATGGCCCGGGTCACCGGATCCGCCCACGCGTATCGCAGCCCCTCGCTTATTGAAGACAGCAACCCCGCCCGCTTGGTGGTTGGCGCGGCCGCTCCTTCAACGTGCGCCGGTTGCCGTCCGCCTCTGATCATCACCAGCATGAAAATGGCAAACAAGAACGTGACTGCGTCGAAACCCAATGCCGCCGCGATGCCGGCGCTTGCGATGATCAGACCCGCCGGGGCCGGACCGATGAGCACGTTCAATTGCGCGGTGCCCTGGAGAAGCGAGTTCCCCGCGATGAGATGATCAGGGTCCAGAAGCTTCGGCACCATCGACGTGAATGCGGGGTAAAAGAACGCGTCAGCCAGACCAAAAACCACCGCGGTCACATACAGGTGCCAGAGGTGGATCGACCCGAAGAATACCAACAGTGCGATCGTTGATACCACAATTCCTCTGACTGCGTTCGACCAGATCATGAGCGCGCGAGGCGCCAGCCGGTCACTTGCAGCGCCTCCTACCAGCATCAGTGCCGCCCGGGGTATCGCGGCCGCCATCATCACAGTACCCAGCGCGAGGCCCGATCCGGTCAACTGCAGTGTTAGCCAGGGCAAGGCCACAAGATAGAACTGATCTCCTAGCAGCGAGATGCCTTCGCCAAACCAAAGCAATCTGAAATCCCTGACGGCGAGCGGCCGCCAGAGGCCCCGCCGCTCTTGCGGGGCTGCCGAAACGGGTTGAGTGTCGGTTGCTTCAGGCTTATTTGCCGGCTGGCTCATCAAACCTCCGCTCTCGGTTCAGTTCTTAATGGGAGAATTCAACTTTCGCAAGCATCTCCTGCAGCTAATGTAATGCTCGGCGAGCAGAATCAGCCGCGGCGCTCGCGTAAGGGGCTATGTCGGTTTCTATGACGACAGTCTGTTAGCGAAGATCCAGACCGAAGCCTCCGGATTCGTCTTCGGCCTTGAGGTCTCGATTGGATGCGACCATCACTCGGCACGTCGGAGGGAGCTCTCGCAGCCCACCGACGCGCTAGAAAGAACCTTCCTCGAGGCCGGCTATAAGAGTATGACGACTTTTACGACTTATCCTTCAGTCTAGAAACGCTAACAAACGAATCGCATTGACGCCGCGGATCGAGCCGGCGAAATCATAGCACTCCAACAAAATGGCAACAAGAAAGCGCTTCCAAAGGGAGAGACTTGACGAGAAGATGATTTCCTTGGAACTTGCTCGAATACTTGGGGAGGGGTAGCAGAGGTAGACGATCTAATTTTTGATCAACGTTGCGACAATAAGATGCTTCAAGACGTTACAATGCCCACGAATGTTCTAACTCCGACGCGATGCGTTCATATTTTTCGTACGTCGCCGCGCCCAATTCCGCTTCCGCTTTCCCGAAGGCCTCTCTAAGCCAAGCTTCGTCTTCCTCATCAAGAATCTCATCGGCGAGCCTGAGCAAAATGCCGTCCTCTTTGTCGATATGACCAAGCAAGTGATCGGTGTATCGGCGAGCAGCCTGCACAAAGCGTTGCCTTGCTTCCTGGTCCACATCTTTGTAGCCCTTGACCGCACGACGCATCTCGGAAGTAAGCTCGCTTTCAATGCGGTGCTCCTGCTCAATCACACCGAGCGGCCCGCCCTGACGCACAATGCCGTGCCGTTGTAGCACGGGGAAGAGGCATGCTTCTTCCTTTCCGTGATGATGGCGGTCAGCAAACGTGCTGACAAAATCAACGAGCTGTGCGAGAACCTCGGCTGGAACCTGCTGTCCCCACTGAAGTCTCGCGCAGACTCCATCGAGCGCGCGCAGCGCTCTCTCGATGACACGATGTTCATGCTTAAGAGTGTGAAGTGGATGGGTCATTGTTCCATCGCTAAACTCGTGAGCGTGGCAACATCAATAGCCACATACTAACCCTGATTGCGAGTCAACCAGCCGGACCCTACGCAAGCAACACACCTCCGGCCAGATGATCTTCCGCTTCCATCGCAAGCCGAGCATTCCGAGCGTGGTTGGCTGACCAAAACGTAACCTGGTCCATTGCAGGTCGGGCAGCAGCCGGTTTCTACAAGACCGGTTCCGCCGCACCAGGCACAAGTTT
>JBASRM010000252.1:0-20596 GCA_049273835.1 Blastocatellia bacterium
TTAGCTCGAAATCCGTGTCCGCCGTGATTGTTATCTTTAGTTGACGAGGCTCAACGCCGACCGGAATGACAGTATCAGGACCGATCACCGGCATCGATAGCAGTTGTCTCGTGACCGGGTTCTCGGCGAAGTACAGCCCCACCGCAGTCAAATCCGTGGCGGCCTCCCCCGAGCCGCGATAGTGAATTGTCACACCTATGCGTGTGCGCGCGGGAAGCAACTGCGCCACGCCCTGCGGAAGCTCGACCGTCTTCTGCCCGGGCATCCAGGTTGCGAAGGGAAGCCTGGCCGGTAGATTCATCGGATCAGATAAGGCCCCTCCTTCATTCTTGACCGCCATCATCGTCGAAGCCTGTACCGGGGTATCTCCGCGGAGGAAATAAAATTCCGCGCAGTGGACTAGTGCCCCGTTGCCCGGCAGTAGATCGATAGCCGTGAGCCAGCGGTCCTGGTTCAAATTAGCCGGCAGGACAAACTTACGATATTCATCGGCGTCTGCCGCGATTTTGGCCTCGGCATCCGGTTTCAAGATCAAATCGGGTTTGCGTAACTGCCAATCGTTTGAGAACAGCGGGCCGGCGGGTAAGTCTTTGTCGTCGCCTTTGGGGGCGCCGCCTTCAACCCAGTTGACGATGATATCGATATCACGCTGAGCCAACGAAGGCGCGTTCCGAAACTCGCCGTAACCCTTCACTGCGTGCCAGGGCGGCATTCGTTTCTCGAGCACCTCTTCCTTGATCGCCTTGGCCCACGGCCGCGCTTCATCGTAGGCCGCCAGCGACATCGCGATTCCGCCCGAGTGATGACATCCGAGGCAACTGCGTTGCAGAATCCGAACGACCTCTTTGTTGAATCTTACCTTGGTTGTAATCGGCTCGTGGGCGCTTGAGGTGAAAGCAAACGGGAAAGAACAAACTGCGATGAATAAAAAAGCTGCGGCGAAGCGACGAGATGACACGTGGCCTAGGCTCGGATTCTCGCCTTCTCGCCCCGTCGCCCTTTCTTCTTTCGCTTCTTCCTTCATACCAATGAGGGCCGCCCAACCTCGCCGGCTGGATCGGCCCTTAAATTCTAGCTGAAACTCACGTTTGGCGTTACTTGTTGTTTTGACTCGCGACCGGCGTCTTGTCATGAGGCTCATCGAAGGTAAAGCTCATCCAACCGATCATCATTTCTTCCCAGGTCTGGTCGCCCCATCTCACTTCCTTCTTCGGATCGGGGTTGAACCTGTTCTTTTCGGAGTTATCAAAATGCGCCAGACAATCAAGCCGTGTCCCTTTCGGGGCCGCAAGCGGCTGTTTCAAGACGTAATAAGTCTGCCACGCGAAATCATACTTCGGCACTGAAAGGATCACCTTCGAGGTGCCATCCGGAAAAGTAGCTTTGAAGATGAAATCCTTGCCGCGAAGATGCATATGCGGCATCAGCGAATGGATGTGCGCGTCCTGGGCGAAGGTGTAGCTCGACTCGACTTGATAGTTCGGGTCGCCCGGTGGAATGACAAACCTCGCGTTCATCACCGGACGGGTGACCATTTCGGCCTTTGGAGGTTCCTTGGCAAACACCAGGCCCACATAAGACTTGTCTTTCACCTCCGTCCCGTTAGGCGTGTAATGGACCTGGAAGATCAGATCGGAACCGGCTGGAATCTTGCGCGCCAGGCCCTTTGAGATCACGGCCGGCTGCTCGCCGGGAGCATAACCAACAATCAACCGCTGAGCCTCGTTGGGCTTCTGGGCGAAAACGATGATGTGGTGAACAACGCCTCGAACACCCGGGCGAATTTCAGCCGCTTGAATCCATTTATCTTCCTTGAAGTTGGTCGGTACTTTGAAGTACTTGTACTCGACCACGCCTGACGCCGGCACCGGATATTCTTGCGGAAGATAAAACACAGCATCCGGGTTGCCGATGTTCCAGCCTTCGAGAAACTTGGGCGCCGGAGGGAGGTCTTTCGGATTTCCTTCTTGCGCACCCTGATCGACCCACGCAACAAGGGTGTCGATGTCCTTTTGAGAAAGCCTTCGGTCGTTCGCAAACTCGCCGACGTGCGGGTCCGCGTGCCAGGGTGGCATAACGCCGGTCGCGACCTTTTCTTTTATTGACCGTGCCCACGGCCGAGCTTCCTTGAAGGTCAAAAGCGACATCGGCGCGATTTCTCCTGGTCGATGACACTGAACGCAGTTGTTAAACAGGATCGGCGCGACGTCCCTGGCGAAAGTCACACTCCCTTTCTTTGTATCGCCGGGGCCGTTCGCCAAAGCGATAACGCAAAACGCCGATGCTCCAATCGCTGCCATCGAGGTTGAGAAAGCCTTTTTCATCATCTCTCCTTCGCTTCAAAGATTCCATGCGCAAGCAAAATCAGCGGTCTGTGGCGACTTTGTTGACTCTCTTCGCTCGCAGTTTCATACCATTGACCTCAAAAAGAAGCTCGGTTACCTCTCCCCGTTCATTCTTCATGAAGGTAACTTGTGCATCGATGACCGTAAAGAAGAACTTCGTCTCGGATTCAGGAAACGCTTCCACCTTACCCTGTCCTGGAACGGAGAACATCAGCTTGTCGCCTTCCTTGGTGATCGTGAAAACCTGCGGCCCGATAGCATAGTCGCCGGCGTACGCGTCATAAGTCTTCATATCGATCTTCGCAACCTTACGAGCCCGCGCTGTCGAGACATAATCGAAGTACCCGACCATCATCTCATCATAAGTCGGATCCCCGAACCGAACGATCTTTGTCGGGTCCGGGTTCGATTTGTTCCGCTCCGAGTTGTCATAGTGCGCGGTGACTATCAGCTTCGTACCCTTCGGAAGCGCAAGCGGCTTGTCGAGCTTGTACAACGTCTGCCAGTTGAAATCGTAATTTGGAACGAATAGCAGCGTCTGGTGCCTGCCGTCCGGGTAAATCGCTTCATATTTCATGTCCTTGCCGCGTACGTGCATGTGGGGAAGGAAAGTAAATAGCTCGACGTCACGGCTGAACGTGTAGCAACCCTTGACTTCGTGGTTGTCGGCACCGGGCGGTATTTTGAAATAGTGATTGATAACACCGAACGACGTTAGCACTCTTTCGGGAGGAGCCTTGGCAAAGAAGAGCCCTACGCTTGAGCGGTCCTTTTCGACTTTCCCTGTAGTCTTCGAGTAATGCACCTGGATTACGATGTTCGAGCCCGCTGGAATTGATTTAGCCGTGCCCGGAGGAAACACATCCATGTCCTTGCCTGGTGTGTAGAAGCACAGCGGAAACCCGAGACCCTCCTGCCCGCTGCCACGCGCAAAGCCGCCGTTGGGGGCATTGCAACCGTCATCATACGCCGGTGCATCGGTCTTGGTCCGGATCAGCGTTCCATCTTGATAAAAGATGGACTGCGGGGAAGGACGGCCCTGCGTACTCTTCCATTGGGCCTGGAACTGGGGGGTCTGGATGAATGCGATGACGTGGTGAACGACCCTTCTGTTTCCAGGGTGAATCTCAGCTGCCTGAATCCAAACGTCCTCTTTGAAGGTAGTCGGCATCGTGAAGTTGATGTACTCGTCGGATCCGGTTGCGTCCAGCGTGTACTCTTCGAGCATAGAGAGCACAACGTCTGGCTTGCCGATCTTCCAACCATCAGCGGATCGGGGTGCCGCGGGCGGCGCAGGCAGATCTTTTGGATTGCCTTCCTTCGCACCCTGATCTACCCACGCAACAATCGTATCGATCTCCTGCTGAGTTAGCCTGCGATCATTCGTGAATTGGTTGTAGTGAGGATCAGCATGCCAAGGCGGCATTTGGCGATTGACAACCTTCTCCTTGATCGAACGAGCCCACGGGCGCGCATCCTTAAACGTCAGAAGAGACATCGGAGCCAGTTCGTTGGGGCGGTGGCAATCAGCACAGTGCTTGAAGAAGATCGGCGCTACGTCCTTGGTGAAAGTGGCAGGCTTAGCAACCCGATTCGAGTCGCTTGCGCCTATCGCCGGCGAAAGCATCAAGCTCAAGGCCGTTACAAAAACTCCGGTGATTAGCAGTGAAAACGCCTTTTTCATGGCTAAAGCTCCTCCTTCCCCAACTCTAACGAGCGCGGCCGGCTCTCGCCAGTGTCTTTTCCGTTGTATGCGCGATGCGCCGGCCCACGGCAAGATTGTCGGGACCGGCGCGGCAAAATTGAGTTTCGTGTGCGAGACGAGTTACTTTCCGGTGGCTTTTGCGGCATCGGGCTTCGGAGCCCTGGCCGGATTGTCGATTGTGATATCCATCCAACCGATCATCATTTCATCATAAGTCGGATCGCCCCACCGCACATCTTTCTTCGGATCCGGGTTGTACTTGTTCTTAGTCGAGTTGTCGAAGTGCGCGGTCACGATCAGCTTCGTGCCCTTTGGAATGTTGACCGGTTGCTTAAGCCAGTAGACCGATTGCCAGTTGAAGCTGAACTTCGGCACCCACAACAGCGTTTCGCGTCTCCCGTCGGGATAAACAACCTCGTACTTCATGTCTTTCCCGCGAAGGTGCATGTGAGGCATATAGTTTATGACCTGAATGTCTCGCGGGACGGTCTGACAAGCCAGGACTTCGTGGTTATCATCACCGGCAGGAATCTTGAACATTACGTTGGCTGCCGCGCTGGTGATGACCATCTTCTCCGGAGCCTGCTTCGCAAAGATGAGACCAATGCTTGTGCGATCCGTTACAGATTCTTTGAGTGAGCCCCTGAAAGCCGAGTAGTGCATCTGGAACATTAGAGTCGCGCCAGCCGGCACTCTCTTCGCGGTCCCCGGAGGATAGGCGGTGTTACCTGTTCCCGGTGCGAAACCGGCAAGCAACATTCCCTCGTTCTCACCTTCGCCGCCGCCTCCAGGTTGGCGACCCCCCGGCCCAGCTCCAACCTTCTGGTCGCAAGCGTTATCCATCACCGGCGCATCCATGCGCACGCGTCTCAGGTTGCCGTCCAGGTAGAACAAGCCAGAACCGCCCGCGCTGCGTTTGCCGACCTTCTCACCCCTGGCCTTCGCATCCTCGTTTCGCTTTGCCATCGCCTGAGGGGTCTGAATGAACGCGATGACGTGGTGTACAACCCGTCTGTTGCCCGGATGAATCTCAGCCGCCTGTACCCACATATCTTCTTTAAAGTTCGTTGGGATGAAGAAGTTGATGTATTGATCCGGGTCGCTCGGCTGGACGGTGTGCTCTTCGGCCATCTGCAGCACCACATCGGGCTTGCCGATCTCCCAACCGCCGCCGCTTACGAACTCCGGTATCTTAGGCAGGTCCCGGGTATTACCTTGCTTCGAGCCTTGATCCACCCACGCAACCACGGTGTCGATGTCCTTCTGAGCAAGCCTGTGGTCATTGGCAAACTCGCCGTACTTCGGGTCGGGGCTCCACGGCGGCATTTCGCGCGTCAGGACCTTTTCTTTGATCGAACGTGCCCAGGGTCGGGCTTCCTTGTAGCTCAGCAGCGACATCGGCGCGATGTCGTTTGGCCGATGACAGATGGCGCAGTTCTTATACAAAATCGGCGCGACGTCTCTGGAAAACGTGATCTCTTTGGCCGCGCCCGGCCCACTGGCACGCGTCAACGGCGAGAGAATAAAACAGAGAGCCACTATGCACCCAAACCCAACAGTCGTCAGAATCGCTTTCTTCTTCATTGGTCCTCCAACATCAGCCTGTGTATGTCATTCCCGCCCATTGCACTTCAAGTGCGTCGAATTCGACGCGACTGCCACGCAGCTACTTTCGCGCGGTCGAACCGGCGTCCTGTTTCTGCAGTTTCGACGAGCCGTCCACGTAATACTCCATCCAGCCTATCATCATCTCTTCATAGGTCGGATCTCCCCAGCGAATCGTCTTCGCAGGATCAGGATTATATTTGTTCTTTACCGAGTTATCGAAGTGCGCGGTGACAATCATCTTCGTGCCTTTCGGGAGCAGAACCGGTTTCTTCAGATAGTACATGGTTTGCCAGTTGAAACTGAACTTCGGCACCGAAAGCAGCGTCTCTGTGCGCCCGTCGGGATAAATGACGTCGTACCTCATGTCCTTGCCGCGAAGATGCATATGCGGCATGTAGCTCGTAAGCCGCACGTCTGCGTCGAAAGTGTAGCAAGCGCTCACTTCTTGATTCCCTTCGCCGGCCGGAAGTTTGAAGTAATGATTCTGGATCCCGACGGTGTTCAGAGACTTTTCAGGCGGCTTGCTCGCGAAGTGAAGACCGAGCCTTGTGCGGTCACCCTGCTCGCCATCAAACTTTCCGCCGTAGCTCGAGTAGTGCATCTGGAACACCAGCATTGAGCCGGCAGGTACCTTTTTTGCGGTGCCAGCCGGAAAAACGTCGATGCCCTTACCGGGCGCGTAACCTGCCAGAAACAACCCAAACGCATCACCGCCTTCGCTGGCACTTGGCCGCGGAAAAGCAGAACCCCCGTTGGGATTGCCGCAGCCGTCATTGATCACCGGCGCGTCGGCCTTCACCTTTAACAGCGTGCCGTCGCGGTAGAAAACATCGCTCTGCAACAAAGCCCGCGCCCGGCCTTGGCCCTTCTTGAACTGTTCGATCATCTCGGGCGTTTGAATGAACGCTATCACGTGATGAACGACCTTTCGGTTTCCTGGAAGAATCTCTGCCGCGCTGACCCACCGGTCCTCTTTGAAATTAGTCGGCACCATGAAATTCTGAATGGTGTCGGGCATACCCGCGGTAACCTTGAATTCCTGGCCAATGTCAAAAATCGCATCGGGTTTCCCCAGCCTCCAGCCGCTGATCGAGGTGAACTCAGGCGACACAAGGTCTTTGGCATCACCTTCCCTCGCGCCCTGATCGACCCAGGCAACAACTGTATCGATCTCTTTCTGTGTGAGGCGATGATCGTTAGTGAACTCACCGTACTTCGGATCCGGACTCCACGGTGGCATCTCACGTGTAAGCACTTTTTCCTTTATCGACCGCGCCCATGGTCGCGCCTCCTTGTAGGTCATCAGCGGCATTGGAGCAATGTCGTTTGCCCGGTGACACTCCGCGCAGTTCTTGTAGATGATCGGCGCTACGTCTTTATTGAAGGTGATTGATTTGACCGGAGAACTTGCGCTGCTGGTCGAAAGGCCGAACGCGCACGCCCCCAGAAAAACAAGCACCGAGACCGGGACATAGGAGGTTCTATTCATCGTCTTCGTTCTCCCGTTCAGAATAGCGGCTTAACTCTGAACCGCGGTTTTACTTTTGCGCGGAGGCTCTGCTTCCAAGCGCATCGACTGTTTTGACGTTCTGGTTGTCAACAGTGTAGTCAATCCAACCAATCATCATATCGTCGTAAGTCGGCTCGCCGAAACGAACGGTCTTGGTTGGGTCCGGGTTGTACTTGTTCTTTGTCGAGTTGTCGAAGTAACCGGTCACCAGAATTCTGGTTCCTTTCGGAATGCCAATTGGCTTCTTCAAATAGTAAACGGTCTGCCACGAAAAGCTGTAGTTCGGCACATCCAGCAGCACTTCTTTACGGCCGTCCGGATAAAACGCTTCGATGGTCATCGCAGCGCCACGCAGGTGCATATGAGGCATGAGCGTGTTGAGGTGAATGTTCTCTTTCGGAGTCCAGCAGGCAGTCACCTTGTGGTGCTCGGCGCCGGGCGGAATTGCGAAGTAAGTATTCGCAACCGGCCAGGTAATGCTCAGCTTTTGAGGAGGCGTCTTGGCGAACACCAGCCCTATCATTGAGCGGTCTTTCTGCACCGAGCCGGCCGCCTTTGAATAGTGCATCTGCAGGATAAGCTTCGACCCGGCTGGAATCTTCTTGACGGTTCCAGGGGAAAGGATCGCGGCATTCATCCCCGGAGCAAACCCGACCAGCAACTGTCCCATTGCCGACTGGTCGCCGCCGCTACCGTCGCGCTTCTCTCCGTTTCCTCCACTCGGCAGCGCGCAGCCGTCATCCCAAACCGGAACGTCAGGTTTCATTCGCATCAGAAACCCATCGCGGTAAAAGATCGATTCCTTCTCGCGTTTGGCGCGATACTTCTCGATCTCTTCTTTGGTGAGTTTGGGTTGCGGCTTGCCGTCCTTTGGCGGAGGCTGGATAAACGCGATGATGTGGTGAACGATCTTTCGATTACCCGGTCTCGCCTCGGCCATCTGAATGTATTTATCTTCAGTAAAGTTGGTCGGAATCTCGAAATACTGATACTCATCCGGACCCGAAGCATCAAGCGTGAACTCTTGCGGCATCGACAACACCAGGTCGGGCTTTCCGATGTTCCAGCCGTCGACGAACTGCGGAGCCGGCGGGAGGTCTCTTGGATCGCCCTCTTTCGCGCCCCCGTCCACCCAGGCAGCAATCGTATCAATCTGAGCTTGGGTCAGCCGCCGGTCGTTGGCGAACTCTTGATAGTGAGGATCGGCGTGCCATGGAGGCATCTGCTTTGAGACGACCTTCTCTTTGATGGAGCGAGCCCACGGGCGCGCGTCCTTATAGGTAAGAAGCGACATCGGCGCAGCTTCGCCGGATCTGTGACATTCAGCACAGTTCTTAAAGAAGATGGGCGCGACGTCACGAGTAAAGGTAGCTTCTTTTTTATTACTGGAATTGGCGCTGCTCGAGTTGCTGGCGGCGAGCGCGACTAAACAAACTGCGACGAGAAGGGGGAGGGTAAGCTTCCTGGTCACGAGCCTGTCTCCTTTATGGTCTGCTAGTCTGTGCAGAATTTGGATTTCGAGCGCTTCTATCCTATGAAAAGCACGGTTTGGTGTCAAGGAATTTTCTGAATGTCTTTACAGGTTTTTGGGGAGATACCTGAGTTCGAGTTCAGTTATGCCCGGACACCCGGCGGAAAGTTGCTATTCGGTATGTGACATTCAATCTGGAATAATGTTTTTAATATTACGCATTGTTCATCTGCTGAATTCCATCCATGAGTTATGAAGGACCAGAAGTATGGCACTCTTGAACTCATCCTCGAGAAGTAGACCGCCATCCGCGTCTTCGCTGTGGTTGAGGCGCGCTTACACTGTTCGCGCGAATTGAGCTTACGAAGCTGGCCGCCAAGTCATACGAGCCGATGGTACGTTGAATCGCACGGCCAGGCTTTGAGCGAATCGAAGCAGGCGTATTGAAATGACAGGCTGCGGCTCAGCAGCCTTGGACTCCTTATGCCAATGGCCGGGCGTTACCGAGTCCGAGGATCGAATCGGCTATTAGGAGGTAATAGAAATGAAGAGGAATATCCAGATTGTAGTTTCGGTTGTTCTAGCCTTGGGCGTCTCGCAGTCAATGTGGCTAACCGCGTCAGCACAAATGCAGGAAGGGGGAACATCTAAGGGTCTAGCCACAACCGGGCGCTTGCTGGTTTCGGCGAGCAAGCTGGCAAGAGTGAAAGTCCACAGCGAAGAGGTCTTCTCGATCGCGCGTGGTACCGAAGCGCTTGCTGTAGCGCCGGTAGCCGGCTGGGAGCGAATTCCTGCGACTCAAATGCGGAACGGTGTGAATATCGCGTTCGCCTACTTTGACACGAAGGAACCGAAGGTGCGTAGGGGCTACTACACGCTCAAGGCTTACGCTAACGTCACTGAGGTCGGCACGGTCGATGCGAGGGTTGAGCTGATTGATCGGTCCGGCAGAGTCGCCGGTGAAATACCGGCTCAGGCGGAGATTCACTCGTTGACGGTCCCACCGGAAGCTGCGTCTCGAAGGACTTTCGTGACTACCGCTACTGCAGTTCAAACCCCCATCAACCCTAACCGCCCGAGGATTTGGTTTCGCTGTCCGAACGGGGTTTGCATCATTGTGGGGGTATTCACAGACACCCGTATTCTATGAGCAAACTCGTGCGGGCTGCATTCCAGAAACAGCAATATAGGCTGGAGCCTACAGACGTCGGCTCCAGCTTCATTCGTCATCTGGTGGCCCCGCCCGCCTCAACCACTTCCACCGTTCTGACAACGGCCCTGCCAACTGGCTCGATTATTTCAGGTCCGGTCATCTCAGGACTATCTGCAGGAGTGTGATGAAAGCGATGTCCGGCCGCGATTCCAAACGTCCGGTACCCTGCTTTGAGAATGAATTCGAATTCACCGACTGCTCGTTCGACCGTGGGAGTCAGACCCGCCAGACCGGCAAAACTCGCCGATAGCAGCGGAGCCAGGCCGGGGCTGGTCATAAGCGATCGGTTTGCGTCTGGCTCCCGCAAGCGCCGGAGCCCAGCCGCTGTTTCTTCCCACGAGTAAGTCGCAATGCCGGCTCCAAGATGTATCCAACACAACACTCGCTCGGGAGACGGCGCCGATTCTTTGAGGAAGGCGCCCATTCCAACTCCGCCAAGCTCGTGGCCCGACGTCGATACAAACAGGAAGCTTGAGCCCGAAGCGCGCCGGCTGGCCCAGCGTGCCAATCCCAGGAACAATGCGATACCGGGCCCTCTCTCGCCCGCGCAACGAAACCATCCGCTCTGTGGAGTCGATACTACAATCAGGTCTTTTCCGCGATCCAACCGGGCGATCACGTTCTTTGCCTTTGCGTCTTGATCCTCTTCACCACTTACAACAAGGGAGGCTTTTGAGCCGGTCAACGCCGCCGATATGAGACCCGGCTTGTCACGCTCGCCGACTAAAACGACAGGGATTGGCCAGGGTTGGGCGCCAGCCGGGGAGTTCAACGCCACGATCTCCTTCGTCGGTCCTTCAGTCACCCCCACTAGCGCCGAAGCGCCGGACCTGGCGGCGGCGAGAATGACCTCTGCGTGACCTGAACCGGCGACCACCGCCCTGCGGGGATCGAATGGGAACGCTACCACCGCGATCTTGCCCTGCACTGAGGCCGGCTCCGCGTTCTTGAACACCGCAAGTGGGGCGCGGAGTGGTGTCGGGCCAGTCCCGCGCGGATACCAGAGTGGAAAGGCGCGAATGTTTCTGGCGCCGATGCTCAACACAGTTTGATGAATAAAGAACTGTCGCAACCCAAAGGCCTGAGTGGTGGCCCTCAATCCTGCGGCGCGGAATTGGTCGGTCAGCCATTGCGATGTCTTGAGATCGGGTTCGGTCGCGGTGCGATGCTCGCCGAGGTTGTAGTACGCAATAACATCCTCATAGAGCTTCGCACCTGATAGAGGACCGGCATCAACAAAGCGTGCGGCCTTAACTCGTCGCGTGGCATGCGAGCGCTTTTTCCTCCGCGTAGCGCCCAGCACACAGTCACCAAGAAAAGCGGCGCTGACAAAACTGCCAGCTCCTCGCAACAATTCACGCCGCGTGACTTTCCGCGCATTTCTCATGTCACGTTCTGAGTTCACGTTTTGAGTTCACGTTCTGAGTTCACGTTCTGAGTTCACGTTCTGAGTTCACGTTCTGAGTTCACGTTCTGAGTTCACGTTCTGAGTTCACGTTCTGAGTTCACGTTCTGAGTTCAAGCTTCAGCTTGCTAAGCCTCGCGCTCACCGCCTCAGCTTGTTCACGTCCACCGTCACCGGCAACGGGTTTCCATCCTGTCTTAGCTTGTACAGCAGGTCGCTCTCAACCGCCTTCTTCGCGGCTTTGATGTCGATGTTGAACAGGCGCGCCGCATTGTCGCAAAGGATCTTCTCCTTCGCTTCCGCAGTGAGCCGCGGATACTTATTCTTCTCGATCATTTCGTCCGGGATCGAAAAAGCCTGGAAGCCTTGGATCGCCCAGTGCGGGGCCCCAAAGATCGGACTGTCGGTTCCCCATAAAATGTGATCGGCACCCAATCCATCGAGCAGCCTTCCCACCAAGTGCGCGAATCGTTCCGGATCGGTAACCATCACCTGCGCAAGCGCACCGAGCTCGGCGTAGATGTTCTTGACCTTTGCCGTCTTCGCCTGTTCAGCCAGCTCCAGGTCGTAGGGATACGCGCTGTGAAAAGCGATGAAATTCAAGTCGGGAAAGTCTGCGGCTGCCCGGGTCATGTCAATAGGATGGCAATACTTCTCGATGAATGCGCCGGGGATGCCCTTGTGAACGCACACGTTTTTTCCGCCGTGCTTTCGTAGCACTTCATACAGCGGGTAGGTGTTCTTCTCGTCATCCATATGCCAGCCCCGGGCATCCATTCCCGGCGGATAGAGCTTCAATCCGTCGATCTTCAAGTGCTCGCATTGGTAAATGAGTGAGTCGACCGCGGATTGACCGTCCGGTGGGTCCACACATCCCAGCACTCGAACGCGGGCGGGAGCCATTGAGCGGATCATCGCGGCTTCGCGGGGCGGAAACAGATCGACTCCGTCATACGCCGCCTTCATGCCAAAGCTGTTCAGAAAAGCAATATCGGTTTCGCTCTTTAGGAAAAGCTCATCGAAGAATGTCACTCTGCCCATGTCGGCGATCGGGACCTGGCGCCCCACGTAGGTTGATCGATAACCGGCAAGACCTTTTAAGAAAGCTTCGCCGGCCGGGTTCATTTTCGATACTCCGCCGGCGCGCCACCAGACGTGAGTTTGAAGATCGATGAGCAACTTCGGTTGAACCGAGCTATCACGATCCGCGATTCGTTCGGCGGCGGATCGATCTAGGAAGCTCGCGCTCTTGAGTTCCCCCGCTTCGGTGCGTCGCTGAAGGAACGTGAGACCCGCGGCCCCGGCAGCAGTAAGCTTGAGCATTTCGCGTCGAGACACCCTTGTTGGTTCTTTTGATTCTGACATTCGTCCTCCTGGAAAATCTGTTCGCAATGACGTCGCTGAACTTATCACAGGAGGGTGCGTACGTCACGGAACCAGGATCGAGAGGACGATGAATCGAGAGGACGATGAATCGAGAGGACGGTGGATCGAGAGGACGTAAGATCGGCAGGTTGCGTTGTTTGCGTCTTTGCGTTCTGTCTTTGGACAACTAAGGCCGCTTCTCGGCAGCGCGTTTCATCGGTTCAAGCCGGCGCTTCAGTGCCTCCGCCTCCGGATCAGCCGAGGGCGGATTCAGGACCCGCGCCAAGAACTCGAGCGCTTCGATCGTTCGCGGCCGAATCGTTACTCCGACGTGATCGGCCCCGCGCACCAGATGATACTCATGCCGTATCTTGGAGTCCCACAGCACTCGGTGCATAAACTCAGTCGCTTCGTGAAGGTTGAAACTGTCGTCGTCGCCAACATCCAAATAGATTCCCAAACCTGAGTCGCGGATCTTGTCTGCGTTGGCGACTGCGATCGATGCGGGGTTGTTCGCTTGCCAGTAAGCGGCGTCGAAGGGCTTGCCGAAGATGGTTTCCATCAAAGCATCGCCCCGCCAAAATCGGTTGCGCGCTTTTACATCGCTCCACTTCAATGCCGGATCGATGCCCGGCTCGAGCGCCGCCAGAGCTTCAAACTTGTCCGGGTACTTTAACCCAAGCCGCAGACCGCCAAGCCCTCCCATCGAGATCCCAAATAGTAACGTGCCTCTGCGCTCGCGCGTTACTCTGTAAGTCTGTCTCAAATGTTCAAGGAACGGACCGACGAGAAACGACTCCCACTTCTGTGAGCCATCCTTATAATCCATGTAGAATGACCGCCCCGCACTCGGCGTGACGACAACCATTTTCGGAAGCGTTCCCGACTTCCACATATCGTCAATGATCGGTCGCATTCGAGTGAGAAAGCTGCGATCACCTCCGCCGCCGTGTAAGAATAGCAACAGCGGCAGCGGGTCTTTTGCCGTGTTGTATCCGTCAGGGAGCAAGACGTTGAATTCAACTGGCGTTGGAAGAAGCCTGGTTTCGAGCTTCGCCTCGACAAGCTGGCTGGCCTGAGCGGTCGAAACCGCGCCGCCGAAAGCGAGCGCCATAGCGATGCCGAACAAATTAGATCGACGCATTGGTTCCTCCCGCTGATCAACTTTTGGAGACCGTACTTGATGCGGCAGTTCGTCCCACTTCGTTATGAGTCATCTCGCGGTCTTGTGTCGATCATTTAACGTGCAACAATATCAAAACGACGCGAAAGCTCAAGTTCATCTCCGGCTACCAGCGTTCAGGCGTTTACGGCGGCCACCGCCTCTATCTCTATCTTAAATCCGTAATGAAGCTCGCCGGCGGGAACTATTGCGCGAGCGGGCCGGTGATCGCCCATGATTCTTGCGTAAACCGCGTTGACCGCGCTCCATAACTCGATATCGGAAATGTAAACGGTCATCTTTAGCACTCGGCTCAAATCGCTGCCGGCGGCTTTGAGTATCTCAGCAAGGTTCTTCAAGCACCGCTCTGTCTGCTCTTCAATGGAACCCGTGAGCCGGGCGCCGGTGGCTGGATCGATCGCGAGCTGGCCGGCTACAAAAACCAGCCCGTTGTAAACGACGGCTTGCGAATAGTGCCCGGCTGGAACGGGCGCGTTTTTAGTAAGCACCGTTGTGATATCCATAGTTCAAACCTCCTGCAGATTGTATGAAATTGTTCACACTCAGCCTACGCAGGCAGGCGGATCGACTGCTCCCCGAATCCCACCCACGGCAGTGGGTGGATTGTTCATTGTTCATCTCAGCCTACCCAGGCCAGGCCGATCGACTGCTCCCCTGGCGCTGCTACCCGTGTAGGCTGGGCCTGAACAATCCACCCACTTTCGTGGGTGGGATTCGGGGAGTTTTCGCAGAGTCTCTGAAGTTGAGGATATCGACACATTTTCGGCCAAAGGCAGCTTACCCCCATTGCGTCAAACTTTCTGTTCTTTCCATTTTCCGCGACGAAATACCAACACCGCTACAACTGCTAACAGAGATTCAGCAATCGTGATCGCCGCAAAAACGCCCTTTGCCCCAAACCCAAGCGGAAGTGCCAGGCTGTAAGCCAGAGGGATCTGTACCAACCAGTAGCAACAAAGATTTATGACGGTCGGCGTGTTGGTATCACCTGCCCCGTTGAACGACTGCACCATCACCATCCCGTACGCGTAGAAGATGTATCCGTAGCTGATGAATCGCAAGGCTGACACGCCGTACGGCACAACCGCGGGATCGTTTGTGAAAATGGCTATCAGGGGTTCGGCCAAAGCGATGAACGTTATAGCCACCAGTCCCAGAAAACACATATTCGCGAAGCCGGTTACCCAGACCGATCGCTCGGCGCGCCCCGGCTTCCCTGCCCCAAGGTTCTGCCCGACCAGCGTCGCCGCCGCGTTGCTCATTCCCCAGGAAGGCAGGATCGCGAAGATTATGATTCGCAGGGCGACGGTGTATCCCGCAAGCGCGGCGTCCCCGAACACGGCCACTATCCGCACAAGCCCTAGCCAGCTCGCGGTTGCTACCAGAAACTGAAACATCCCGCCCAGCGAGATGCGCACCAACCGCACCATCACCTCGACATCCAATCGCGCGCGACGCCAATCAACTTTGACGCGCCCCCTTCCGCTGAACAAGATCCAGAGCTGGAACAAGACGCCAACGCCCCGGCCGATTGTAGTCGCGATTGCCGAACCGGTCACTCCGAGTTTCGGAAACGGACCCAGCCCGAAGATCAGGCAGGGATCGAGAACGATGTTGATGACGTTGGCGATCCACAACACTCGCATTGCGATCGACGCGTCGCCTGCGCCGCGAAACACGGCGTTGATAAGGAACAACAACATGATCACGACGTTTCCGCCCAGAATCACCTGCGCGTAGCCGGTGCCAATCGACATCACGCCTTCTGACGCGCCCATCAACCTGAACAACTGAGGGGCGAAAGTGATCGCGATAATCGCAACAGGAATGGAAACAACTACGCCGAGGATGATCGATTGAACCGCGGCGATCGAGGCGCCGTGATGATCCTTCTCGCCGATGCGACGCGCGACGGTGGCTGTCGTAGCCATGCTCAATCCCATCGCGACCGCGAACACCATCGTCAGGAGCGACTCAGTTATTCCAACAGTGGCCGTGGCTTCGGCGCCGAGGTGGGCGACCCAGAAGACGTTGATGATGCCGAACAGCGACTCCATCATCATCTCTAGCACCATTGGGACGGCCAGGAGAAAAATGGCTCGCCCAATCGAGCCCTCGGTGAAGTCCTGTGGCGATCCTACGACCGCTTCGCGCAGAAAGCCCGCCCAGTGCCTGAGTCCAGAGCCGGTTCGCGGCTGTTCGTCTGAAGATGCGGAGACGACTGCTTCTTCTTCTCGTGCTTGCATGCGTTACCTTCGAATGTCGGTTGAGAACAGTAATTGAGAACGATGGACTCACGCGCCAGGTTCAGCCGCATTTATGGCGGTTGATTAGGGCGTCGTTCCACTCGTGGCCGTCGCGCGGTTGCCGGCGCGAGGCGCGGAGAAGGACCAGGTTGGACTCAAAAGCTTTTCATGTGGAGAACTAAATACCACCGCCGCGGGCTCTAGTCAATGCGGTAATCAGCTGGGCGTTATGAGAGGAATGGAATTCTCTGCCGGCGTATTGCCGCCGTCGATTCAAACCGGCGGATAGGATGTCTCGGTGATCGATTCATCCTCGAGCATCGGATGCAACTGAACCGTCGGGTCGTCGCGGTCAAGCCATCTTTGAAGCATCAACCACGCAACTCCCGGAATCATGAAAGCCAATCCCAAAACTGTCGCCATTCGACGCGCACCCAGTCCCGCGTAGTCGACTCCCCATCCGGTCGCATAAGTCGAAACTGACATCGTCAGCGTTAACAATGCCATCTCGAGCGCGAATACGCGCCCTAGAAACCTGTCCGGCACTGACATCTGAAGAATTGTAGTCGAGAACACCCACTGAATGCTTCCACCCGAGTGCGCCCCCAATACGCATATCAACGCAATCCACAGCGACGGGGCTTGTGCAAACAAGAAATAGAATCCGGCCGAGACAAAGAACGCAACCGATATCGCTTGACGCATCGTCCGAGGCGCGCCGCTGGTGATCACTCCCGCGATCACCGGACCGATCAGCGCGCCGAGCCCGCGTGCAGCATACAACATCCCAATCGAAGCGGCGCCGTCGCGACCAAGCGGAAATATTTGCTTGCCATAGATCGTGAGCAGCAGCAACACTCCGCCGCCCAGACCCCAACCGCTCTTGACCAAAAGAAGCGCCATCACTCGCGGGTTCAATCTCAGGTAGCGAGCACCTTCAATGAAGTCGGTCACACCAATCGCGTCAACCAGTGACAATCGTGCCGTTCGTTCACGCTTTGTTTTAGACAATTGGGCGCGCACGCCCCAGATGTAAGCGGCCGACACAAAAAATGAAAGCGAGTCGATGATGAACGCGGCGTCCCGCCCGAATGCATCGGTAACCAATCCGCCAAGCGCTGCTCCAAGCGCAAGCGTCACCGACCAAGAAGCGCTTGACAGTGCATTCGCCGGCACCAGCTCTTCTCGCGAGACGATGTTCGGGATTGCAGCGGATTTCGCCGGATCGAAGAAGGTGGATATAGCTATTTCGAGAGCGGCAATAACGTAGACGATCCAAACTTGCTCCGGACGTTCAACAAGTAGAAACCCGAGCACAAGGAACCCGCGGACGATGTCTGATACGATCATCACCGTCTTGCGATTGAATCGATCGGCAACCACGCCCGCAACCGGTCCCACAAAGAACGAAGGAAGCAGCTTGATGATGAGGATGTAGCCGACTGCCTCGCCCGAACCGGTCAGCGAGAGAATCAAAGTGAACAGCGCAACAGAGTTGAACCAGTCCCCGGTTTGCGAGATGAATTGTCCGGTAAACAAGTTGCGGAAGTCGCGATTGCTGCGCAGGAGCTGAACATATCCAACAGCTCTGCGCGGCGGGTTCTCGCTCATCCGAGCATTGTAGTGAGGAGGAGAGAGGCTTTCAACGGGGGGGTGGGTGGTGGTCGGTGCCCGGTGGCCGGTGGTCGCGTGGCGGTGGCCGGTGGCCGGTGGTCGGCAAAAAGGTCGCCGGTGGTTGGTGGTTGGTTGCTAGTCGGCGGCGGTGTTCTCCGGCAGCCGGCGACGTTTTGCGGCCACCCGTCACCGGTCACCGGCCACCGTTCTTCTAATCACACCGCAGCGCGATCATTGGGTCAACCCTAGTCGCACGGCGGGCTGGCACAAAACAGGCTCCCAGAGCCACTCCGATAAGCGCCACGGCCGAGACGGCGAACGTCATCGGATCACTTGAGCTTACCCCGTAGAGCAACGACGACATAAGCCGCGTCAACGCGAACGCCGCGGCGACACCGACGGCCACACCAGCAAGCGCAAGCGCGAGCCCGTGTCTCATGATCATTCGCATCACATCTCGCGCGCCGGCTCCCAGCGCCATTCGTATACCAATCTCGCGTGTCCGTTGCGCAACCGACTGAGCGATCACGCCGTAGATTCCAATCGCCGCGAGAGCAAGCGCCAACAAACCAAAGACTCCGATCAGTCCGGCGGCCATTCGTTGCTGCCAAAGCGTGCTGTCGATCTGTTGCGACATTGTTTTCACTGCGTACAACGTCAGGTCTTTATCCAGGGAGGCGACCGCGGCGCGAATCGCGGAAATGAGACTGGCCGGATCGCCTTCAGTGCGCGCGACCAGCGTCGCTCTACCGTCGTAGCATTGAAGCTCAGGAAGATAAATCAGCATCGGCATATCGGCGATCAGTGATCGATGCTTGGTGTCGCGGGCGACTCCGACTATCTCGACGGGCGGTCTCGAAGGCTCATTCCAAAAAGGCACAGACAACAGCTTTCCAATAGCGCTCTCGCCGGGCCAGAGTTTTCCGGCGAGTTTTTCGTTTACGATCGCAACCGGCGTAGACCCTGCTCTGTCCTGCTCAGTGAACTCGCGGCCTTGAATCAACCGAATACCCAACGTGTGAAAGTAGCGAGGCGCGATTCGGTTTGCGTCTACCCGCAAACCCAGATCGTCGTGCGCGCGCAGCATTTCAGGCGTAGGAGTCTCGCCGATGTGAAACACCGATAGCCGATCGCTCCAATCATTGGGTGGAACTGTCTTCGCCAGACTTGACGAAATCACGCCTGGCAGAGCATCGACCCTTTTGAGCAGTTCCTCATAGAACGCCCTGCCTTGTGCTTCAGAATAGCTTCGAATTGTCAGGTCCATCGACATCAGCGCCATGTTCTCACTGTCAAATCCCCGCTCGATCGACACCGCCTTGCGCATGGTTCTCACGGCGAGACCTGCCCCGATCAACAACACAACCGACAGAGCGACCTGTGCCACAACCAGGTAGCTTTGCAGGTGCGACTTGCGATGTCCGGAGCTGGGTGCCCCGTCTTTGAGCGCAGTCACCAGATCTGGTTTAGAGGCTTGCATCGCGGGGACGAGCGCAAACATTGCCGAAGTCAAAATCGAGATCAACAGTGTGAAGCCAAGGACCCGGCCGTCGAGACCGGTGTTGACTCGGCTAAGACCATAGGCAGGTTGCTGGAAAGCAAGGATCAACTCCGCCGACCACGGAGCCAGCAGCAGCCCAAGGGCTCCCGCCAGCAACGAAAGCAGCAGCCCTTCGGTTAGCAACTGGCGGACGAGCCGGGCGCGAGTGGCTCCCAGAGCCAGTTTCACGGCGATCTCTCTTCGCCGAGACGTTGCTCGCAGCAGAAGAAGATTGGCGACGTTGCTGCAAGCTATCATGAGCAGCAACATCACCGCCGCGAGTAGAAGCGTTAAAAAATTGCGCAGGCTCACCCTGTCATTTGAATTAAGGCCGAGTCCCTCAAGCACCGAGACTCCCCTGCCCGCATTGGTGTCCGGAAAACTCTGTTCAAGCCCGCGAGCCAAAGTGGTCAACTCGGCTTGGGCCTGTTCCACCGCGACTCCTGGCTTGAGCCGGCCGAACAACCCGAGCCAACCCGCGGACCGATCGTTGAACCAGTGTCGCCCCAACGTCCTCGGCATCGCCTCAACCTGCATCTTGATCGGAATCCAAACGTCGTACGACCCTCCGGTCTCGGTACCGATGAATTCCCTTTCGGCTACACCAATAACCGTGTAGTCATATCCGTTCAGTTTCATGCTGTGGCCCACGATCTCCGGATCAGCACCGAATGCCCGGCGCCACAGACCATAGCTCAGCACTGCCGCCGGATACGCGCCGGGAAGCTGATCGTCTTCGGGTCCGATCAAGCGGCCCAGCTCGGGCTTCACTCCAAGGACCGAAAAGTAGTTGCCGCTTACCAGATCGCCTCTCAGCCTTTCGGCCGCGCCGTTGTCGAAACTGAGGGGCGTTCCGCAATGAGCCGCCAACCCAAAAAAGGTGCCAGAGTGATCGCGGTATTCTAAGTAGTCCGGATATCCAAAGCTGTATTGCGTCTTTCCGTTCTGCGTGCGCTCGAGGGTGACCAGTCTATTAGCTTCTTCGACGCCAGCCAGCGGTCGAAGCAGGGCTCCGTTTATGAGACTGAAGATCGCCGTGTTTGCGCCGATGCCGAGGCCAAGCGCGAGTACCGCGGTCACACTAACGCCCGGACTCCTCTTTAGGAGTCGTATCGCATAACGGAGATCGTGCCAAAGGCTGACCATTGGGGTTGCTCCCTTCTGCTTCAAGCGTCGCTGCTCTCAAATGTTTAGACGGCGGTCTCCGCTCCATTCTTCCAAAGAGTTTTGACGATCATACACTCGAAAAAGTAGGGCGGCGATGCCGAGTAGCTCCGCGTGATTAAAAGCCGGGAATGAAGTTATGCTATAAGTAACACGAGGCAACTCAGACTCAGCTAATAAGGTGGCGTTATGCATATCGAGTCTTTGAAGGTTTTTTGCGATCTAAT
>JBASRM010000271.1:0-8599 GCA_049273835.1 Blastocatellia bacterium
GTGCAGATTATCATCAGCGTAATACCGCGGGTCACTATCCAATGCCGCGCAAGCGGGCGCGCCAGAACCAGATCCATAAACCCGATTTCGATCTCCGACGTCGCCATCGTTCCGAGAGCGATCGACAGCCCTACCAGCGACCCCATCACCGCCAAATGGAAGTACCCAACACAAACGATCCCGCTGAATGACATCAAGCCGATCATCGACGGCCCCAACATCTGGCGAAAGAACGGCGGCATAAGATCGCCTAACTGCCCGAATGAGTTTGAGCGATGGATTGATCCTGCCACCACGATCAGAAGCACCTGAAAAGCCGCAAGCAACAATGCCATCGCCGCTACCAGCGTTCGCACGCGCTTCAAAGAATAGGTCAGCAGGATCAACGGGCGGTTCATTTCGATCCTTCGCGATAGTATGTGATCAGCACGTCTTCGAGTTTTGCTTCTTCGACTTCCAGGTCCTTTACCGGAAGTGAGGCCAGCAAGCCAAGAAGCGGCCCGAGCTCGCCTTCGACCCGCAAGCTCCACGCGCGCGGTTTGAGCTCTATGATCTCGTGACCGGGCGGCAGAGGCTGATTGAGCTTTACGTCGTCGCTGAACAACACTCGCGCGCGCCGAGGCGCCAGCTTTCGAATCTCATCGACGGTAGCAAGCAGGGCAAGCTCACCTTTGCGCAGCAATGCCACTCGATCACAAACTCGCGCGACTTCTGAGAGAACGTGGGATGACATGAATACGGTGCGGCCGCGTCGTTTGAGTTCCGCCACTAATTGATAGAAGGCTTCCTGCATCAACGGGTCGAGTCCTTCGGTGGGCTCGTCGAGAATCAGCAGCGGAGGATCCGCTTCGAGCGATTGAAGAAGTCCGAGCTTGCGCTTCATGCCCGTGCTGTACTCTCGAAGCTTCCGGCGCAGGTCGGCGTCCGGGAACTGCAATCGCTCTTGAAGCTCGCGTCGATACTGCTTATCAGGCGTCTGCCCGCTCAGACCGGCGAGGAAATCGAGCACCTCGCGGCCGGGCATATCGGAGTAGATTCCCAACTCACCGGGCAGATATCCGGTAAGCGAGCGGGCCCGGAGCCCGTCCTTCTGACAATCGTGACCGAGAATGGAAGCTTTGCCGCTGGCCGGGCGAAGCAGGTCGAGCAGTATGCGGATAGTGGTAGTCTTGCCCGCGCCGTTCAACCCAAGAAACCCGAGTATCTCACCCGGATGGACTTCGAGGTCGAGACCGCTGACCGCAGTTAGTTTCCCGTAGCGCTTTGTAATCTCGCGAATTGAGATGGCCGGGTGAGCTATGGCGTTTGACTCCACGCGTTGCATTGTAAAAGGAGCAGGCGCTCCTCGCCAGAAGATCTGAGTTGATAAGTCAATGCCTCGCGCCCCTGGCAAACTCAAACCCCTCACTATCGGATTCATCTAGAGTCACATCGAGAAGAATGGCGCTTTGCCTTGGCTGAAGGCCGAAGTCCTGATAGAGTCGCGCAGCACCACCAGGAAACGCGAAGGAGACGTGTCGTTGAAGATCGCCGGTCTGCTGTGGCTCGAAGACCTCCGTCGTCGACTTCGAGGTCGCCTTTCGACTTCTGGCCTCTGACTGCCAACTTCCTTTCTACATTCCGACTTCTGACTCTACAACAGCGCTGAAACTGAAAGTCATACCCTGACGGTTGCGGGACTCCCGAGGTGACCGTCTTCTTGTAGAGTCGGAGGTCAGAGGTCAGAGATCAGAGGTCAGCCGTTGGCATTGGCCTTGGCGGGCGGCTGACGTCTACATTGCGTTCGGTTCTCCAAAGCCCGCGGGCGGCGGACCGGAGAGATTGCCATCGACAATAAAAGCGGAACGCCACGAGTGGGAGAATCAGCATTAAAGGAATCAGTAGTACGAATAGTGAGTGCTCCCAAAAATCAGCCCCCCGGTTGTACGCGCCATTTGCCAATGGAACCGCCAACATTGTTGCGTAATAGACAAGCAGCGGGAAGAAGGACTGACGGAGCAGACTCGAAGGGTTTTTTGCATTCAAGTTTTCGCTGACCACAAACAACAACAGCAGAAACCCGAAATAGATGAATATGCCTTCGAAGCGGTGCAGTTGATCGCCATTCATCCAGCCACCCTCCGAAGACATCGGCCTCAGCCACAGGGCGACCGCAATGCGGGTAGTGTTCGCAACCAGCGTTACAAGATACGCAATCGCCGCGGTGGTTGGGATGAATACCCAGGAAATGGTCTTCGATGCATCACGCAAAAGCTTGCTCATCGAGAGCATCAAGAAGGCGGTGATCAGGAAATTGACGCCCGCACAGGAATTGGCGATCAGAAATCGACGATCACTGCTGATGTAACCTGCGTGGGATTCAAACTCGAACGAGCCGCCGCCGGCCAGTTCAACGCAGAAAGTTGTGGGAGCGAGAATCCAGCGCAACTGGTCGGCGCTCGCCGTCGAGTAATAAAGCTTTAACGTGTAGGCGCAGACTACTACGACAACACACTGTGCGATCCAGCTCCAGGTGAATCTGGGCTTCATACAAGCCGCCGACGCCAGCGCAGCATCATCGTCAACGCGATCACCAGCGAGATAGTCATCAACCAAACCAGCTCCGGTTCACTTCCACTCTCCGTCCCTCCGCCCACAGCCAGATCGCTTACACCCAGCGGTAGAGGCAGCGGTTGATCCACGTCCTGGGCCGGCCCCTGCGCGTTTCTCACTACTTCGCGAACGGCGATGAAGGACGTGTACTGAGTCAACAGGTTGTACTTCAAACCCAGTGAGGTGATGTCGCCGATCCGATCCTCATCCACATGACCCGCGCCATAATCCGACAGATCGGCGATCCGCGACCGGGCCCACAGATAACGCAACGCTCGATTGGCGTCATCCGGCCGGACGCCGGAAACTTCTAAACGAGACAGGTAGTCTCCGCGTCCCGTCTTTCCCTGCAACTCAAATGCTCCGCCTATCGGACCGCGCCATTTGCCAAAAAGAACCACAGGGCGCTCGGCAAACAAATCCGGAAGGTGCCCAACGTGCACGTCATAGACATCAAATCCGATTGGCCTGACCTGAATGTCTGTTAACACTGGCGTCTGAATGTATTCACGGAATTTGGCTGCGATCGCCGGGGCTTCCGCCTCCTGAGTTACGATAAACGGCTCACCCATACCGGCTTTCGCCACACCTTCGATGAGATAGCGGTTCACCGCTGAGCCGATGCCGAACGAGAAGACATTGGTTTGGTCAAGGTTCTCGCGGATGTATTCGAAGACGCCTCTCTCTCCCGAGATATAACCATCCGTCACCAGCACGATGCTTCGTGAGACCTGTGCTTCACGAGGAAGACTCATAGCCTGCTTGATTGCTGGAAGAAGCTCGGTTCCTCCGCCTCCGCGCTGCTCTTCGATCAGGCGAACCGCGTTGATGAGGTTCTGTTGATCTGCGGAAAGCGACTTTGGAGAGAGCACCGTGGAGCTTCCAGCGAATAAAACGACGTTGAACAAATCCGAGGGCCGCAATTGCGTTATCAGATCGCGGACAAGCCGTTTGGAAGTATTCAGAGGAAACCCCTCCATGGAGCCTGAAACATCTACCACAAAAATGTATTCTCGCGGGGGGATATCCTCGTTCATTACTCGCTCGGGCGGTTGAGCCATGTAAAGAAAGAAGTTCTCATCTGGTCCCTGGTAGAGAATGAGGCCCGAAGCGATCTGTTTTCCGGCCAATCGATAGCGCAGTATAAAGTCACGATTCCCCAGGAATGGATCCGCGTTTTCCATGACAACGCCAGCTATGCTGGAACTCTGCCATTGAGGAACAATCATGTGCGATGGGCAGCTCAAGTCCTGGATAGGCACTCCCGCTGAAATTCTGGCCGAAATGTGAAGCGTGCTGCTTGGTTTATCGCCCTGATGAAGATAGGGACTCTTAACCCAGCGATCCTCTTGTGGGGCGGAGGACTCGGGCTGCGAAGAATAGCGAGGCCCAACAACCGTAGGAAAGACCATCTCATAGATGCCATCCGTCGGAACCAATAACTCGGTATAGCGAAGCTCAATCTCAATCTGATCGCCCGGCATAACATTGGCCAGACTCATGGAAAACACATTTGGTCTGTCTTGCTCCAGCAGAGACGCGCTGTGCCCTGCCTGTTTGGCAGCGTCGAACTCTCGCTTGGCCTTTTCCCGCTCTTTGATTTTGGCGACTATGACTTGATCGCCGATTCGCATACGCATCGCATAAACAGCGGCGCGGGTGGATGCCGGAAAGACGTATCGTGCATTGATAGGCCGCGAGCCTTCATTGCGATATGTTTGCAGTACCTCCACATCGGCAATCACGCCGGAGACATCTATCTGAACACGGGTATCTTTGAGAGGCAGTTGATCTACGTCGGGATCGCCCTGCACAAAGAAATACGGCGAAAGAGTCTTGTCTTTTTTAGTCTGCGCAGAGCCGGACAAGGAGAATATTGTGATCGCAACCAGAACCAGACAGACCTTCCCTGCATTTTGTTTCATGAGTACCTCCTCTTCACAGGCAACTCAGATGCAGGCAGTTTGCAGGGGTTGCTCTAAGGATTTGAATTGAGCGAGGCCAGCGTCTTTTTATTCAGACCGTTCCAATAACAATGTGGGGAAGACTAATTGATCGAGTGCTGAGGCTCGAAAGGCAGACGCAACGTTGCGCTGTTCCTTGAGAGGCCGCCGGATGATCTCGCTCGTGTTCGAATAACGCAAGCCCGCGATGCGGGTGACAGCGAGTTGCCCGTGACTTCGTACTAACGAATTCATTCGTCTTCTACGCTGGTCAGAACGGATGAATTCGTTACTACGAAGCGATTTATTCCGACGGCTCCTACGCAGGCTATCTAGAACTTCAATTTGATGCTGTTCGCGTCCAGTGTCCCATTCGCCAGCAGGATGCCTTTTACTTCGACTAGCGAACCCACATCCAGGATGCGTTTCTTCGCCTTTATGTTCGTATCCACGGTGACGCGTACTGTGCGGCCGCTCACCACCCAGTTCCCGATCAAGCCACCGAGCGGTAGTTGATCGACGAAGCCCTGCAACTTGATCTTTCCGCCGAGGACCGGACTGGCCTCGACGTCGATCTGGATCGCATTGATCGAGCCGTCAAGCTGAAGCAGGCCTCTAACTTCGACAAACGCGTGCAGAGCGACGACGCCGTGCTCCTGCTGCACGCGTGTGGTGCTGCTGACGTGGACGGTGTGGCCGCTGACTACCCAGTCGCCAATCAGTCCGCCGGCAGGCAGCCCGTCAATAAAACCTTCGAACTGGAACTGGTGCGTCGAACCGGGCGTGGCAACGACATCGATTTCAGTCGCGTTCACCGAGCCGTCAGATTGAAGTAATCCTCTGACGTCAACAAACGCCTTCACTGCTACGACCCCCTGTTCCTGCTTGATGTGAGTCGCGGAGCTTACGTGCACAGTTCGTCCCTCAACAACCCAGTTGCCGATCAGACCACTCGGCGGAAGCGTCTGTACAAATCCCTTGAAGTCGGTCTGTCGGGAGGAGCCGGGAGCCGCCTTCACCTCGATCTCGCTCGCATCTACGGAGCCGTCGCCTCGCAACAACCCTTCCACTTCAACAAACGCGTTTAAGGCTACAAGCCCTTGCTCGAGTTTGATGCGAGTGTCATTTGTCACATGCACTGCGCGCCCGCTCACCATCCAATCGCCGATCAGGCCGCTCGCGGGCAGAGCCGATATGAAACCGCTGAATTTCACTTCACGGATAACGCCCGGGCCCGCTTCCAGATCGATTTCAGTAGCGTTCACTGAGCCATCCGGCTGTAGAGCGCCTTTGACTTCGACGAAGACGCCCACCGCGGCTACAACCTCATCCTTGTCCTTTATGCGCGTATCACTGCTGACGTGAACGGTGCGTCCGCTTACCACCCAGTCGCCGATCAATCCCCCGATCGGCAGAGTCTGAATGTTGCCCTGGAACTCGATCTTGTGTCCGGCTTGCTGAGGACTCTGGACCTCGATTTCCGTAGCTGTCACCGAGCCATCCGCCTGTTGCGAACCTTTCACCTCGACGAACACATTCAACGCAACGAGTCCGTGCTCCATCTTTATGCGTGTGGAGTTGCTGACGTGAACTGTGCGGCCACCGACCACCCAGTTGCCGACCAGACCGCTGGCTGGGAGGCCCTCAATGAGACCGCTGAACTCAACATCGTCTTTGTCACCGGGATTCCCGGCGCCGGCGATCTTAGTGATCGCGAACATGCTGAGCTGTAGTATCAAAGAGACCACGAAGAATCGAAAAAAGCCTTTCTTCATTATTGTTCACCTCCTGCAGCCGCTCCTGGATTAGCGCGCATGGTTCTACGCTCCGACCGTACATTGACCGGGGCCTTTTCCGTCACGCACCTGATCAAATCTATGCGCGAGACAGAATCTCCAACGAAATTGTAAGGATCTTCAAAGGGATTGATTCAGCTATTCCCTCGCAGGCAGACACACCAACACGCTCGTGTGGCTGGCAACCCTCATACCGCCACGGAGAGGGCGGCTGAGGGCTGACAGAGAATCATAAATGTCGGCGCAGCGAGATGCTAGAAGGCGAAACAGCACCCGTAAGTGGGCTTCGTTCGGGCACTAATTGAAGCAACTCTGCGGGGAGGTTTCTGGGCAAGGATATTCGAAAGCTGGTGGCAGCGCGGACAGCTTTAGGTATTAGTTTCTCATCACGATGTAAGAATTACATTACCAGGCGGTAGCGAAGGCATTGAAACAATCTCCAAGTCGGTTGCAACAGACCGATAAGTCGAACCGCGGCCAGTCTGAAATCCCTATTTCGAGGAAACCGGCTGGTTTCTGGCTACCGCCTCCAGCCGGTTTGACGAACGCGCTTGCTCCTACTTCCTCTTTCGCACCTCAGCTACCACAGCTTTCGCTTCCTGTCCGGCAGCCGTCGTCAAGCTTGCGTCTTCAGAGCCATCTTCCTTAGCGGTCGCAGCCGAAGTCAATTGCGGCGTTGAGCTGCCTACCGGGAACAATCTGAAATCAAGCCGAGATTCCACTCTCTCTTTCAGTCCCCCAACCCCGGTTGCTCGACCCAGCAAGCCGCCAACTTTGCCCGAAGCCTTCAACAACGTTATGTCGGTGTACAGGATGTAATCACACGCCTTGCGCTTGGCTTCGGCTTCGATGTCCGCCGGTGTGCGCGAGTCGAGCGGTACCGCGTCGATATCCGACTCGATTATCCCGCCGATAAGCCTGCTCCGCAGCATATCCACCGAAGGCGAGCGGTCGGTCTTGTTGGCAATCCAAACCACTCCCACTCGAACTGTACCGGGCCGTTTGGTTGTCGCAGGAGTGACCATCGTTTCAGCCGGTGTTTGAGTCGCCGGCGGGCCGCCTGGGATTGTTTGAACCGGGGGCATTCCCATCAGTGCCTGATAGTCTTTCACCTCTGTGTAGCCGGACGGCACATCGAACAACGACGCTTCCAGCGGAGTGGTCGTCAGCTCCACTACTTCTGTCGACGAAGTGGATATCTGTCCTCCATCGAGGTAAATCGTCGTGGTTACAATTACGGGATATCCCAGTTTGCCGGTGCCGGACTTTTTGAAGCGGACTTCATCCTTGCAATCGGGTCTGGCTCCGTGCGGAATTGAGGCGGCGGGAGTTCCGTCCGAGTCACAGTTGAAGCTGAAGTCGAGATCGATATACCAGCCATCGGTTTCCAGCCGAAACCGCGCGGGATTGCAGGCCTCTGGCGTGGACTCGACGTTCAAGGAAGTCTTGATGTGGCGCGCCGTGAATCCAAAAATCTTCTTGCGCTCCCCTGTGTCGTTTATGGACGTGTCGTAGGTCACCACTCCGCCGCGCCGGGTCGTAGTTGGCTGGCTCGGGGTCGCAGGTGGCTTTTCGGCGGGTGTTGTAGTGGACGACGCAGTGACCATCGGCGTAACCATGAAGGTTCGGGCCTTGTCGTTAATTTGAACCGTTCGCTTCAGATCACATTGCGTCAAGGTTACCATTTCAAAGCTGCCGTAACTCTGGCTGGAGCGTTGGCGCGCGCCCTTTATGTAGATCGTGCCTTCGTTGCTACTTCCCGCTGAGGTGTTCTTGGTTTTCATTTTGATGTCGGCCGACGCAGAACCGGCCGCCACAAGCGAAAGAATTAAGGCGAATATATGAGTTGCTAATTTCTTTTCCACGAAACCCTCCTTGTCCGAAGTATGAGAGATTACCGTTGTGCGTGGCCCGTAAAATTCGCCAAACACAATCGGCGCCACAATCAGGCTCAGAGTAGCCCGGATATGCGAAGCTTCCAGTGCAGCCGAACACAGAGCTGCGGCACGCTGTGAGAGAATGAAAGCCGGGCGCGCCCTAGTCGCGTACTAAACCCTCAAACCTTGCTCGATTCGGTCATTGCGGGCGGCGTCCGAACTGACCTAACCCGCGTCCCTGCCCGAACCCGGCGTTTGCGTCTACCGCATTCACCCCCAGCGCTCCTCTTACAATCGACAGCTTGGCAAGGATCCTCGGCTCGGCAAGATGAAACTTCTCGGTCATCAACTGCGCTCGCTCGAAATCGGCCTTAGCAAGCGTAGCCAGTTC
>JBASRM010000278.1:0-6970 GCA_049273835.1 Blastocatellia bacterium
GAGCAGCGGGCGTTGGCGTCATACCACTTGGCGTTCTGACAAGCAGCGGATCGTCGAGCGTCCTGCGAAGCCGCGCCAGTGCGTTGCTCATCGCCGGCTGGCTCAGACCGACGCGCCGCGCCGCTCGAGTGACGTTTCGTTCTTCCATCAGCGCTTCGAATGCAACGAGCAGATTCAAATCGATCGATTGCAAATTCATAACGTGAATGCCTGATATTACCACAATCCATCAAACGAATTGTCGTGCCGGGCGTATAAATGAACAGTACAAAACACTGAAAGCAAGGCGATACCACCGGCGCAGGTTCGATGTTTAGCATTTGGGCTTAAGCTCTCGATAGGCAAGCGTCAGGCTTGAATCAAACTGAGCCCAGGAGGATTGATCATGTTGATTGCCAAGGTTGCTCTAAGCACGTCGCTGGCTCTTACCTCGTTCATAACCACCGCGAATCCATTATTGGCAGTCGTCCAGACTGCCAAAGACACTTCTGTCAGCAGTAGCGTCGCAATACCTGAGACGCCTGCTGGCCGGCAAATGGCCAGTTGGCTGAAAGCATTCAACAGCGGCGATGAAAAGCAACTGCGGGCCTTCCACACAGCTTCGGGCGCCGCAGAACGGATCGACCGGAGAACCCGGCAGGATGCTAACTTCTACAAGCAGACACGTGGCCTGGAACTGAAGCAAATCGAGACTTCAACCGAGTATGAGATCACTGTAGTCGCGCGGGCGAAACTAACAGAGGCCTGGTGCCGGGTTTCAATGAAAGTAGCGCCAGAGCCCTCAAACAACATCCTTGCGTACAATGTACGAGTCGCCTCCAATCCAGCGCCCGCTGCTCGCGGTACACTGAGCGAGGCGGACCTGGTCAAGTCGCTGAGTGCTTATTTGGACAAGCTGGTCAACGCCGATGTGTTCTCAGGCACGGTGCTGGTTGCCAAAAACGGCAAGCCGCTTTTCGCGAAGGCTTACGGATTTGCGAATACAGCTTACAAAGTGCCAAACCGTCTGGATACAAAATTCAATCTCGGGTCCATGAACAAGATGTTTACTGCAGTCGCAATCTGTCAACTGGCGGAGCGAAGCAAGCTTAGCTTTGATGATCCGATCGGCAAACATCTGACCGACTATCCCAACAAGATTGCAGCGCAGAAGGTTACTATCCATCACCTGCTGACGCATAGTTCCGGTATCGGCGACTACTTCAACGAAAAGTTCATGGAGGCTTCGAGAGACCGATTCCGAAAGATACAAGATTACTTCCCCCTGTTCGCGGACAAGCCGTTGGAGTTCGAGCCGGGCGCAAAGTTCCGGTACAGCAACGCCGGGTTTATGGTGCTGGGCGCAATCGTAGCCAAGGTCTCAGGGCGAGACTACTTCGATTACGTCCGTGAGAATATCTATAACCCCGCCGGTATGATAAACACGGATGCATACGAACTGGATCGAGACACGCCTAACCTGGCATTTGGCTACACCAACGATGAGGATGGAGGCGCGCGCCGGAACAATCTGTTCTTGCACGTTATCAAGGGCGGCCCGGCGGGCGGCGGCTACTCGACGGTCGAGGACTTAATGCGTTTCGATGTGGCATTGCGACAGGGTAAGTTACTAAACGCACAATCGACCGAAATCCTTCTTTCCGGCAAAATCGCTTCCGGGTTCTCGGCGAGCGCAAAGTATGCTTACGGTTTCATCGATGAAACTACAAATGGTCAGCGGATTGTTGGTCATGGGGGCGGCTTCCCCGGGATTAACAGCCAACTGGATGTGTATCTCACCAGCGGCTATACGGTTGCAGTGATGGCCAACTACGATCCGCCCGCGGCGCAGATCGTTGCGAACAAGCTAAGGGAGATGATCGCGCAGCTATAGTTGTCCCAGCTGAGCCGCTCAGCCTTTGCGTCTTTGCGAGTCTTTGCGAACTTTGCGCGTGTACGCGTTGTTGAGCTCTGGTCTTAAGTGGTTAGTGCGGCGCCTTCCCCTGGTTCGCCGCGAGTTCTATCAGGAGCCTGGTCGAGACAGCCCGACGGGCGAAGTTTAACGCGAAGAAAACCGTCAAGCTAATCAGCCACGAGATGCCTCCAGTTAAAGGGCGTTTCGGTTCTAACGATGAGTATCTCAATCGCCGCTCGCTCTCCCATCACGAAGTAAAAAACCCATCGCCGCGCAAACCCAAAGGGCACACGAAATAGTATTCCCCTCCCCTCTGAGTGATGTTATAAAACTGGCGGAATGAGGCGGCCCAGTTGGGCCGCTTCGTACCAGCCGTTTGAACCTGCCCCGCCTCCTGAAGCTCATCAGCACACGCGCCGTTTGACTTTATGAATGGGATTTAGCTTGCCTCCAAAACCGTGTTTTCGGGTTGGAGCTCCGGGCGACGTTTGTGAGAGCCGGCGGAGGGTGAGATGGTCGGGCGGCAAAGCCCGGCTCAAATAAAGCTGGCTCAGAGAAGGCGCGACGCAGATCGTGCCGCCGCTTGAAGATTGACTTCGCGTAATTCGCGCGGAAAGTGGGAGACTTTGATGACCGAGATAGAATGGTCCAGACTTCTCGAGCAAGAAGACGTAGAAGCTCTATGGAATGGACTGTTTCAGTTGGTCTCGCGCCATCCCGCGGTGCGCCCGCTTCACTTCGCAACCGACGGGGCCGCAGTTTCGTCGCAGACCGAAATCAATGCCGATCTCACCCAGGAGCTGTTCCTCGAGCTGTTTCAAAAGCAGCGCTTTGGTTACTACGTCAATAACCACTACAAGAGCATTGAAATCGAGCACGAACTCGCGCGAATAGAGGTGCCCAACCTTGTGGGCGCACGTTTGCGGAAACGATATCCCGAATCATTCCGTATGGCCCGGCGCGTTAGTTCATTGCTCAAGTCCAGCATCCGCTTTAAGCGATTCGGCGCCGGGTCTGGTGCCGATTCATCGGATGAGAAAGCACGCGGGCGCCGTGGACGACCTTCCAAAGAAGCAAAGCCCGCCAAACACAACGGCGCACTCCCGGAAGATGTTGACGAGATCGAAGCGCTCACCAATGAAGATGAACACAATGGAGCAACGCACAACGGCAACGGGGACAAGCCCCGGCGGCGCCGGATGGTGACCCAGGTCTTCGGCCTTCGCGAGTGGCCGGCGAGTAAACCGCTTCGGGATTCGGGTCATTTTACTGATCTAATAAAACCCGTTCCAGTGCGCAGACGCGACACGCGGCTGGTTGGGCGCTCCGGCTGTTCACAGTTGATCCTGTCAAATCCTGATCTCGAAAAGCTTATCGTCGAAGTGCTCCGAGCCATCGACTCCCCGGCCGCCGTGAGGACGCTTCGACAGCTCGTGTTATCGAAGATCCCGCTGCAAGACTACAACGTAGCGTCGCTCGACGAAGAGTTGAGCGCCGGTAACAACGGCAGCACGATACGCAGGGAAGCTCGCGACACTCGCGCAACCCCCGAAGACGCGTTGCTGCGCGGGGAGCAGGACGAACGAGTTGCGCTCATGGCTGGTGAGTTTTTGGTATCGCTTCGCCGCGCGGTGAACGGTAACGATCGCCGATACACGCGGCTTCTATCGACGCTGTGGCACTGCTACTACAACCCCACGGGCCCATCACAATTGGAGATCGCAAATATTCTTGGCGTTTCTGATTCACTTGTCAGTGACAACCGGCGCCTGATCGAGCACGAGCTTAAGAAGCTGAATCTGTCCGTCGAAGAGGGGTCTATTTTCTCGGAGTCATTGCAACGGTTGGTTATTCCGTAGAGTTGAATTAGAACACAGGGCGACCGAGAAGAGGCCGCATCGATGCTAGTCGACTCATTGAGAGACCGAAACTTGCCGGTGCGAACAATATACTCCCGAACTACAAACGCGACGAGTTTGGGCTAGCTCGCGGGTCCCGTAGAAATGGACCATCAGCGAATTGCCCTGGCTGCCGGAATGAAGGTCACGAGTCTGCCGGAGTATCACCGCACATAAGCTGACGGCACAGGCACATCGCCGTTCATACCGAAGATCTGGGTTCGCACGGTTCCACTCGAGCTGTTGATGATGAACCAGGTTGCGATTGAAGGCCGGAACACCGCTATGTCGGTCTTACCGTCTCCATCATAATCAGCCGGCACTGGGATATCCGTGCTGACTCCCCAGCTCACAACCAGCGGCGAGCTGTCGCTGCTATTGATGATAAACCAGTCACCGGTTGACGGCCGCCACACTGCGATATCAGATTTTCCGTCGCCGTCATAATCTCCAGGCACAACCTTGTCTCCTGCCACTCCCCAGGAGACTCCTTGAGTCGAGCCATTAGAGCTATTTAGAATGAGCCAATCGCCGGTTGATGGTCTGAACACGGCCAAATCGGTCTTGTGATCCCCATCATAATCTCCGGGAGCCGGCACATCACCGCTCATACCCCACCCGGTGGCTGTGTTCGGGATTCCCGAACTGTTGATTATGTACCAGGAGCCATTCGACGGACGCCACACGGCAATATCAGCTTTGAAGTCTCCATCATAATCGGCCGGCACAGGGATATCTCCTTCGACTCCCCAAAACACCTGCCGTTCCAAGCCGTTAGAACTATTTGAGATAAACCACAGACCAACCTCGTGGCGCCACACCGCCAAATCGGTTCTTCCGTCGCCGTCGAAGTCTGCCGGGGTAATAAAGTCTATGCTGCTGCCGAAAAATCGGGTTGTCGTCGTCCCGAGAAAGCTGTTCACGATTATCCATTTACCTTCTGTAGGCCTGAACACCGACAGGTCGGCCCTCGCGTCAAAGTCGAAATCAAATAGCGTCGGGCTTACGATCACGGGCTGCAACAACAACGAACAAGTGGCGTCCGGGACATCGATAAACAGCTTGTAGTCCCCAAGCGTGGCGTTGGCAGACCCTGCAACTACCACCACGAACTCCCCCGAGTTAATGGTTCTCTGAATACCGCTCAACATAGGGTTGATCGAACACGCCGTGAGGCCCCCGCTCGATCCACCCGGCGCCACCGCATTCCCGCTGAGATCGTCATTGGCTGCCACCAGATTGTTGCAAGGGTTGTTCTTATTGAATGGGTGCTGCAAGCCCGTGGGCGTCCGGTAGAGGTAAATAACGGAGTCGAAACCGCCGTCTTCCAAAGCGCACCCACCGGCGTCGCAAAGCGTGATAATAATGTTTGTAGGAAAGCTCGAACAGCGGGTGAGCGAGAACTCGTAAGCATCAAAGAAAACATTCGTGCCAGTCGCGCTGAGCGAACAGGGCGAGGAAACGCCGGAGCCCGTATCACTGGTGTTCGGGCGATTGAATCTACGGTCAGTGTTGGTCAGCGAACCCGAGAAGCATTCGGCTGTATCGGGCTTTGCAATCTGAACTCTTGCTACTGAGTTCTGCTTCTGAAGCTGGCGGCTAATCTCATTTATCTTGCCGGTAATCTTTTGATATTGATCCATGAGTTCGGCGTTCTCACCGGACCGGTCCAGTTGCTCCTTTACCCCCTCCAATTGCTGTTGCAATTTGCCAAGTTCATCTGAAGACTGAGGTGACGCTGTTCTCGGCACAACAGCACCAATTCGTTTTGAAGCCGCGCCCCTCGAACCGGACGAATTGGAAATCCCCGCCGGCGCAGAGCCGACAAGCACGATCATCGAAATGAGGCAGAGAATGGATGTAACTTGACAGCTCGATCGCTTCATATGTCCTCCGATCGTTTCTTGCTTTTTCGGAGATTCTCTTCGCCTCCTGTTCTCACGAGGCTCTGCACAGTTCCGCCAACATTGTTGGCTCTTCCGGCTTCGAGAATTGCTCCGTACAGATTGGTGCCACTCTAGACCCTAGACCCTAAGTTGTCAATCACAAAGATGTTAGCCACCCGAGACTTTTGCGATTGCAGGTCCTTCAGTCAGGCTTCTTTCGGATTCGAGTTCAAAGCGCGCGGCGATCCTTCTCCGAAATGGCACAGTCAAGTAGCTGCGACGAGATCGGCAAACAACCGATCGAAGGCTTCAAGAAGAAAGCTCCACGGCCAGTCTCACATCAAACAGGAGAGCGACGCTTTTTCTCTCGAATCATTTCCCATCCCAATCACCAACAACAGGCGTATCACCCTTTATCCCATACGTCACACTTACATTCGTATCGCCCGATGTATTGGTATTGCGAAAGAGAAACGCAAGGATACTGCGCCGGTACACTCCAATGGTTGTGGTCCCTTCTCCATCCCAGTCGCCGACCACTGGTATATCGTCCTTGAGTCCGTAGGTCACTGAAACGTCCAGACCTCCGGGCGTATTGCTATTGCGCAAGAGGAAGGCATTGACTCCGGGTCTGTACACCCCGATCGTATCAGTGCCGTTCCCGTCCCAGTCGCCGGCAACTGGAACATCTCCGGCTGATCCAAAACCGACGACAATGTCGGGTTCGCCAGTTGTATTGCTATTGCGCAAATAGAATGTGGAACTCGAGGGCCTGTACACACCTATGGTCGTGATGCCGTCACCATCCCAGTCTCCCACCACCGGAATGTCTCCGGCCGCGCCAAACGTGACGTTCATTTCGGGATCGCCGTTGGTATTACTGTTCCGTAAAAGAAAGGCGTTAGTCTTTGGCCGGTACACCCCAACCGTATCAGTGCCGTTGCCATCCCAATCGCCGGCCAGGTAGAAATCGCCCTGTATTCCATAGGTCAACGAGATCTCGGGATCTCCCGCCGTGTTACTGTTGCGGAGCACAAAAGCATCCACGCCGGGTCTGAAGACCCCAACAGTGACGGTTCCTTTGTGCATTGCTTTTTTCGCGGGCGGAGTCTCCTTTGGTTTTTCGGGCTCTGGGGGCTTGGTGGTGCAAGCTGCAACCAGGCCAATCGCCAATAAAACAACAACGAGTGAGGTACGTATGGGTATCAGTTTCACAATCGCTATTTCCTCCTGTATGTCGAGACTAGGTAACAAAGAGCCCTAGCATTCTAATGTCTTATGGAATCAGATGC
>JBASRM010000279.1:0-4590 GCA_049273835.1 Blastocatellia bacterium
AAGGAACTTAAGTTTGGAATACGACTCGGGCACGATTTGCCCGGAATTATCAACCTGCCTGGCGAAGTTGCCTCTTACGAAAAGCTTCCACGTCAGGACCCGAACTTGGAGGAGATAGTATGAAACGAATGAGCTCGAACACTCTGGCGGTTTTTTTGTCTGCCAGTATGCTTCTGGTCATGAGCGCGCCCGCCTTTGCTCAAACGAGCCGAGGGACGGTGACCGGTGTAGTGACCGATCCGCAAGGTGCGGTTATACAAGGGGCGACTGCTGAATTAAGAAACACCGGGACCAATCAGACGCGCACTTCGACAACAAACGACGCCGGAATATATCGCTTCGATGCGGTAGACCTGGGTATGTACGATCTGAAGATCTCGGCTCAGGGATTCAAAGCCCACACATCAACAGGTATCGAAATACAGGCTAATCGTATCGCTACTTTTGACACTCAACTTGAGACCGGTGGCACGGAGGTGGTAGTGGAAGTGAACGCCGGCTCAGAAGAGATACTACAGAAGAGCGATGCGGTCCGCGGCGGCAACTTTGACCGCAGGGAGATTACGCAGCTGCCTACATCACAGCTAAACCCGTACAACCTGGCTCGTTTGTTACCAGGTGTTGTCCTCCCGAGCGGAACTACACAGTTTGGGAACGGAACGGATTTATCGGTCAACGGGTCGCGTCCACGCGGCAACAATTTCATGCTTGATGGCGTTGAAAATAACGATATTTCCGTTGGAGGTCCCGCGTTCGTCCCCAGCAACGAGGATCAAGTCGCTGAGGTGTCGATACAAACGGGTTTGTTCAGCTCCGAGTTTGGCCGAGCCGGCGGAGCGGTTTTCAACCAGGTGACCAAATCCGGAACGAATCAATATCATGGAACAGCGGCCTGGGGATATCACTCCCAGATTTTCGACGCGCTGACCAATAACGACAGGCTAAGTGGATTGGACGAGCCGGCCGTTTACACCGAGAACAACTTTACTGCAACTTTTGGTGGACCGATCAAGAAGGACAAAACTTTCTTCTTCGGCGCCGGTCAATGGTATCGCTTCCGGTCCACTGCCAACTTCGGCCCGTTCACGGTCCCGACCGCGTCAGGTCTTGCGCGATTGAGAGCGCTTTTCCCAGCGGGTTCGAACCTGCGGGTTGATACTTATCTCAAGGCCGTGGAGGGCGTCATCGGCGTAACCAGTCCAAGCCTGGTCCCACTCGGCGTCGGCCCTGGCGGCGGCGCGGATCGGGGGTCGATCCAGTTTGGGCAGATCGGTATTTCGGCAGCGCAAATCTCTGATGATGACAATTATGCCGTTCGTATAGACCACACTATCAACGAACAGCATAGGTTGTCCGGGCGCTACCTTTATGACCATTCACTCGTGACACCGAACGGTGTGAATGGCGCCGGGTTCAGCTTCGACGGGAATTTTGGATCGCAGAACTTCCTGACGAGCCACACTTGGATGATCAACCCGACGATGACCAATGAGTTTCGCTTTGCGTTCGGCAGAATCAACTTCCAATTCCCACTCGCGCCTGGAAACAAAGAGGACGCGGCCACGTTACCGAACATCGCCGTCAGCGGGATTTCGGCGATTGGTATCCAGACCAACATCCCGCAGTTCCGAATTGCCAACAACTACCTGGCGCAGGAGACGATGTCGAAGGTGGTTCAGACCCATACGCTCCGATTCGGCGGCGAATATCTTCGTCAGATCGCTCAACAGCGACCGCCGTTCAACGAGCGTGGTTCGTTTGGGTTCGTTGCCGGCGGAGGGTTCTCTGCGTTAGCGAACTTTGTCGACAACTTCAGCGGACAGAGCGGAACCGCGGCACGGAACTTTGGAGATCCCGTTTACCGCCCGAATCTCGACCGAATCAGTCTGTTCTTCCAGGACACCTGGAAGACCAGCGAATCTCTGACGCTAAGCCTGGGACTTCGCTATGAGAACTTCGGACAACCGGCGAACAACGCGTTCGGCTTCCCGGCGCTTACGCTGGACCCGACTCAGTTCCTGGTCCCGAACAAAGTGGATAAGGACAACAACAATTTTGGTCCCTCCCTGGGATTTGCGTGGTCACCTCGATACAAATCGGGATGGCTTGCAACCTTGTTTGGAGAGGACAAGACTGTTTGGCGCGGAGGCTATCAGGTAAGCTATGACACGTTCTTCAACAATCTTCTCTCAAACATAGCTGCGGATTCTCCGAACGCCCTCTCGGCGACAACGGTCGGCACGACTGGCCGCGGAACGGCGAACTTCTTCCCGACGGCTATTCCGGCGACGGCTAGGGTGCCAACCCCACTCGACTCTCAGACTTCTGTTTTCAACCCACACATTCGGAACCCGTACACCCAGCGTTTCTCTTTCGAAATGCAGCGTCAGTTGCCTGGGAGGTTCATCTTTGATACGTCGTACGTCGGTTCCCTTGGCAGGAAGCTCTTTGTGACCGAGGATCTCAACCCGATCGTTAGCTCCGGCCCTCCTGCCGTACGGCGATTCCCGCTGCTTGGGATCAGGCGATACCGGACCAGCGGCGCAAACTCGAGCTACAACTCGCTTCAGCTCCGGCTCGATAAGGGCTTTTCACGTGGAATGCAGTTCACAACTTCATATACGTGGTCGAAGTTCATCGACAGCATCAGCGAAGTGTTTGGAACCACCAACAGCAATGCGGCCACCGCTTCGGTACCTGCTTTTCAAGGCGGTCTTCGCTTAGACAAAGGCCCATCGGATTACGATAGGACCCATCGCCTGGTAATCAGCTACATCTGGGACATCCCGGGCTTCAGGGAAGGTATGCTCCATAACGTGTTAGGAGGCTGGCAGCTTTCGGGTGTGTCTTCGTTCCAGTCCGGAGCTCCATTCACCATAATCAACGGGTTCGACCGGAATGCCGACGGTCTGTCGACTGCTGACCGCCCGGACGTCGGCAACCCGAATGCACCGCACAACACCCGCGCGATCGTTGCCTCGACTTGCTCCACCGGATTCCGCAACCCTGACACGGGCGCGTGTGTGACACCTAATGATGTCTACGTTGTTCAGGGGACAGGTCTCCCGAACGCGAAGACCCTCGGGCGCAATACCGAGCGTTCGAATTGGACGAAGAACTTCGACCTGAATGTCTTCAAGGTCTTCCGCTTCACCGAGCGGTTCAGGCTTCAGTATGCAGTGTCGGCGTTCAATGTCTTCAACCACCCGCAATTCACTGGGGTTCCCCCCAGGAACGTGGTCAGCACGCTTGCGACACAGTTCATCGACTTCGACCAGTTGAACGGCGGTGGCAGGACAATGAGAATGGGCTTGAAACTTCTCTTCTAGTTCCGTTCCCTTGAGGCCGTTCGATACCGCGTTAAGCGCGAGATTGAAGCGGCCTAAGCTAATTGGTCAGGCGGAGTCGAACCTCACAGGTTCGACTCCGCCTTGTTCTTTGGGTAGTCTCTGAACAAGAGGTGTGGACCGGTTCGGATCTCGCCACTTTCCCCCAGATAACGGCAAGATAGAAATTCGATTTTCCAATTTTTCGTAAATACTTCCAGAATCTTGGAAGGCATTGAGGTGTTCATGAGGAAGCGTCTTTAACTAAGGGCTTTCTCACCCACGACTTGAGTCTATTACCTATTCACGGTATTGGGATTGCTTAATCTGAAGCTGCACATCCTTAGAATCTCTACCATTCTGTTCTGAACTTGGGGAGAGGTCGCCGCTCGGGCACAGTGGCGACCTCCAATTTTTTTGCGTGACGCATCCGTGTCTGACTGATCGGCGTTCCTCAGGATTGCGACCTGGGCTTAAGATGGTTATCAAACCACTCCAGTACCGTCTTGTACCATAGCTCAGAGTTCTGCGGTTTCAACACCCAATGACCTTCGTCTGGGTAGACCAGCAGCTTCGAGTCAACTCCCTGCCTTTGAAGCGCTGTGAATAGCTGCAATCCCTCGCCCACCGGGACCCGATAATCAAGCTCGCCGTGAATCACGAGAAGCGGCGTCTTGAACTCTTTCACGAACATATGCGGAGACCACTTTGAGTACATTTCGGGATTAGTCCACGGCATTCCTTTGAATTCCCACTCGGGGAACCATAGCTCTTCCGTTGCGCCATACATGCTCGTAAGGTTGTAGACCCCCGCGTGAGATACCAGAGCGCTGAACTTCACGCGAGAATCGTTGTTATGGCCTTCGATCCAGTTGACCATGTATCCACCATAGCTTCCGCCGGCTGCGCCAATACGGTCACGGTCGATGAAAGGCATTGATGCTACGGATGCGACGCCATTCAACAGGTCAGTGAAGACCTTACCTGCCCAGTCACCCGAAATCTCGTCCACGAACTTTTGACCATAGCCGGTCGACCCACGTGGGTTTGGCGAGAACACCACGTAACCCGCTGCCGCAAAGAGCTGCGGGTTCCATCTGTAGCTCCAGGAATCATTCCACGCGCCTTGAGGCCCGCCGTGTATTAGAACTACCAAAGGCCACTTTTTGGTGGCCGTGAAATTGGCCGGTTTGGTGATGAATCCATAGACCCTCGAGCCGGCCGCCCCCTCCCACGATATTTCTTCAGCGGGTCGCAGATTGAA
>JBASRM010000283.1:0-6161 GCA_049273835.1 Blastocatellia bacterium
CACCAGTACTCCTCCCTGTGTTTAAGCACAAAGGGATCAGCACACGCGCCGTCAAAGACTGGATTTAGGAAACGGCCAACCATACACTTCAACGCATGAGAACGATTGCGCATGCCGCGGCTTCGCCAATCCAAAACCACAAGTGCCGATTTTTGTCCCGGCAATCACGCGTTCGCAGTCAAGATGTGATGACGCACGTTCCAATCGTTCGGTTTGTTCGATCGCGGTGGTTTTCATCTACGACTAAGTCGCGTGCTTTATCCTCGGCGCGACAATCAGGATGTCACGACGCGTTCTTTAAGCACGAGTGCATCTTTAACAGGTTTCGCGCGAAGAGCGCAAAGACTCGCAAAGACGCCAAGGATCAAAATCGAAGTTTAGAAGCCTTCATTCAAAAAGCCATCACCTGTCTTGCTTGATCAGGTAAGCCGAACTGGTCTTCAAGAGGATGAATGCAATTGCGATATGCCGACTCGAAGCAGGCGAAAGCGACTGCCGCGCAACTCGTTGACGAGCTTGAGTTCCTTCAAGAGTGATAGAATGACGTGAAAATCGTGGCCTTAGGGGTGTTACGGGCGACGGCGACCGCCTGCAGCAAGTTGTCTGGAATCTCCTGTCGAATGCGATCAAGTTTACTCCCAAAGGCGGCCGCGTGATGATTCGGCTTGAACGCGTAAATTCTCACGTAGAAATCATCGTGAGTGACACGGGTATGGGAATCAAGCCCGAATTCTTAACACATGTATTTGACCGATTCCGCCAGGCCGACGGCTCGATCACCCGATTATCCGGAGGCTTGGGCCTCGGGTTAGCTATAGTGCGTCACCTTGTAGAATTGCATGGAGGGACAGTTTCAGTGGAGAGCTCGCCGGGCGAGGGAGCGACATTCACCGTTCAATTGCCGGCGATCGCCATCCGGGCCGTCGAAGTCTCCGGAATGCAGGAGCGAGTGCATCCGACAGCTGGAGGGGACGTACCTCTTGCAGATGTAACGACTCTGAACGGGGTCCGCGTTTTGGTGGTTGACGACCAACAAGACACGATTGACCTTCTCACTGCTGTTTTTCGCCAATCTGGAGCTGACGTAGAGTCTGCGACTTCGGTTGCCGAGGCGCTTTTGACGCTGCAAGAATGGGAGCCGGACGTGTTGGTATCGGACATCGGAATGCCTGGGGAAGATGGCTATCAGTTGGTCCGAAAGATGCGCGCTTTAGAGCCTGAACAGGGAAGGCACATCCCGGCAGTGGCACTGACGGCGCATGCAAGAACAGAGGACCGGTTACGCGCTCTGTCGGCGGGGTTCGAAATGCACGTACCCAAGCCAGTAGACCCTGCTGAGATTGTAATGGTCGTCGCGAGTCTTACGAGACACAAGACAGGAGAACGCCTTCGCTTGTTTTGATCTTTCGGATGACCTACCTCGTCGACGCCAACGTTCTAAGTGAGCCCACGAAGGCGCGGCCGGATTCCAAGGTGGTTGCCTGGCTGACTGCGCACGAAGGCGATCTCGTTGTAGACCCGTTTTGAAGTTTGAGCCAGATCCTCACAACATGGCGATGCTTGGAAGGGTCCTCATAATCCTCGTAATCTCTGCGATTGTGGGCGATCGTATGGTTGTTTATTAGTAAAATCTCGCCGGGGTTCAGAGAAAGTTCAACCACCTGTTCTCCATGTTCAAGCAATGAATCGAGGTAATCGAGCGCTTCAATACTTTCGGAATCGAGAGAATGCCCCGCTTTCTGATGTCCCGTCTCTATCCAGTATCTCATGTAACGGAAGCTCAGTCCCTCGGAAAAGCGTTTGTAAGAAAAGATCGGAATGCGGTTGGCGCACAAGCTCTCGTAGGTCTTTTCGGTTCCGGGCGTGACGATATCCCGTACATAATCCTCATAAAGTCTTGCCAGCAGATCGGGTCTAGCGCGCCGGATCTTCTCATGAACATCTACGGCATTTGCCAAGAGGGATTCCCCTCCCGATTTCGCCTGTCGCAGGCAGAGCATTCCCACCACATCGGGCATCGTGTTCAGGGCTGAGCTGTCCGTGTGAAAAGTCGTGGCGGCATTGGTCTGCGAGACCGGTACTGAGTTCTCTTTGTAAGACAACCCGCGGTCGATCACATCGTAGAGCCTGCCGTAGTTGCCGATGATACCCGCAAATTGAGTGGAGAGAAGGACCAAAAAAAGACGTGCCTGTTCCTCGCCAAGCAATTCCGTGTTCAGTCCTTGTAAAAGCACAACCCCGGTGCCGCCTTGCAGTTCGGTCTGCACGCGCTTTGCAAGAAGCTCTAATTTAGACAACCGGATCAGGCCGGGCCGATAATTTTGCCAGTTGGTGCCGCTGGTGGAGAGCGCCGCGCTGGAAATCAAGAACTCGTCCAGAACCGTCGCGGGTATGCTCACCCTCCAGCCGTCATCTCCAACGAAACCGGCTCTGTCCCACCGGCCTGGTTCAGTGTTTTCAGTTTTGGGCGCAAAATCTATCTGCATGATTTGATCTCCTTCGCAGGTCTACTTTAGAAGCGAAACCGACATATGCAGGGGAATATCGAGCAGAGGAGCGAAGAAGGCCATGTCCATCTCCAAGTGTTCTGATTTCACCGTCAGTTCAGTCACCTCAGGCATTCGGTTAAACCCCCCTTGCCGAAGCGCTTCGAAATAGTCAGTTACGGTTTTATGGAAGCACTGGACTTCAAGGGCCAAGTCGTCGCGCCTCCATATCTCTCCTCGGAACTTTACATCACGTCCCGAGAAGTACCCGTAGCTGCCCGAGTCGAAGTAGAAGGGCGATTGCAGCTTCCTGTGCAGGAATGGGAAGGATGGATGAGGAACAGCGAAGACCAATTTGCCGCGTGGCTTTAGTATTCTGAAGATCTGGCGCATTGTTTTGCGAGTCTGTTCAATATTGAGGTAGTTGAAGAGGAACACTGCCACTATCAGATCGAAGGAATCCTCGACAAGGTCGTGCAGGTTCGTTGCAGTGCCAGTGCGATAATCAATACCGAGAGGTCCAATCTGTTCGCGCGCCCGGGCCATCTCTATCATCTTCTCGGAAACGTCGATCCCAACAACCTCCCCGGCGCCTCGCCGGCGCAGTTCTCGAGCGCAATAGCCTTCTCCACAGCCCAGATCGAGCACTCTCAAACCTGCAACAGGCTCACAAAGCTCAATCGTAGGGATTCGTGCCGTAAAGTCCGAGAGAAGGAGAGGTGCGGTTCTCATCCAATTGGGTGCAGAGCCGTCGTATAGCTCTTTAGCTGAACTACACATTCTGTCTTCCTCCTCACGTCCGGGTTGTCTTTCGCAACACTAACGTATAGCCGCAGCGTAACGGTAAGGCCGGCTCTACAACTCAACCTCGCAGTGCCGGCCTCAAGTATCTTGCACCTGGTGAAACAAACTCCACGCGCGCCTCAGCCGAATCGCCCGCGCTATTGGGGGCTTCCGACTGAGGCGAGCCGCTTGGTGATTACCATGGCGTCTTTGGCGCGACCGTCACCGTGAAAGTGCACCTCGAAGTTTGGCCCTGATCATCGTTGGCGTAGCAGGCCACCAACGTCGTTCCGACCGGGAACCTCGAGCCGGATGGCGGTGAGCACACTGTTCGGATCAGCCGGTCACAATTGTCTGACGCCGTCGGATTGTCGTAGTAGACCAGTGCCGACGAGCTCAGGACATCAGGCGGGCAGGTGATGTCCGGGGGCGGGTTGTAAGCCAAATTCCCGGCCGTCTCGGAATTGTTGCCTGTATCCGGATCGTACGTCAGCGAGGTTACCATCGCGGTGTTGGTAATCGTTTTCCCATCCCCCATCAGGCAACTCACCAATGCGACAATCTCGACAGTCGAAGACGCGCCGGGCGCGATCGAACCGAGGTTAACGATCACGTTGCTGCCCGAAACCGAAGCGGGAGGATTCGACGAGACAAAGAACACCTCTTGCTCCAGTTGATCGGTGACGATAACTGAATCGGCGGTGTCCGGCCCGAGGTTAGTGACCGACATCGTGTAGGTAAGCTGGGTGCCGGTGACAACCGGATCCGGGGCAGTTGTCATTGTGATCGCCAGATTGGCCTGCTTCTCCGCGACTTTCACTACAAAGAGGTCGTGCGCCCAGACATCCTCTGATGGCGGTTTTGTACCGCAGAATGCGCCCGGAGTCGTTGGGAAATTCGTCGAACGGGTGTAACCGGCAACATAAGCATTGCCCGCCGCGTCAATTGCCACTCCACGCGCCGCGTCCTCATCGCTGCCGCCAATGTAAGTTGCATACACGAGGTCGTCGCCCGAAGGATTCAGCTTTGCGACGTAGGCGTCTCGGATCCCGCCGCCGAAACCTTGAATCCGGTTCTTTTCCAGAAGACACGCCCGGTCCGGATCCACCGCGACATAAGCCGAACCATTTGCATCGACCGCGATGCCCCAGCCCGTCTGTCCGGTCACTATATTGGACAAGCAGGTAGAGTAGATGAGCGACGCATTTCCCGCGAGGAACGGGTTGATCTTGGTCACGAAAGGCCCGGCCGCAACGCTGTTCGGGATGGGGTTGCGTGTCACGAACGGATAGCCTCCCCTCCCCGTCACGTAGGCGTTTCCTGACGAGTCGACGGCGACTGCCTTCCCCTCACTCGCGACAGCAGCGGTGCTGTGGAGAAAAGTTGAGTAGAGCAGAGTCAGGGGTCTTGTGTCGTTAAAGACGGTCACGAACGCGCTGTACGTCTGGCCAATCTCCGGTTGGTATGCATTCTTGGTGGGGAAATTGGGAGCAGCGGTGCCGCCGGTCACATATATGTGATCGCCCGACGGCGTCACCGCTATGCCAAAACCCAGGTCTCCGCGATTGGGCCCGCCACCCAGGATCGTGGAGAAGACCAGTGACGCATCTCCTGACTGCGAGGTGGCGAACTTTGCAACGAATGCATCCTGATCTGTATGAGTCGACATAAAGGCCTCCCTCAAAGGAAACCAGTAGTCGCTATTGCTGGTAAACTCATGATAGCTAGTTCCTATCACGTAAGCGTTGCCGAATGAGTCCACAGCAATTCCCTGGCCGAAATCCGTTCCACTTCCTCCAAAGTACGTAGAATAAAGGAGGGTGTTGCCTCCCGCTCCAAGCTTGGCTACGAAAGCATCGCTGCAGTAGCAGGCCTCAGGGTACTGGAGGCCGGCCGCGTTCAGATGGGCCCGGAACGCGTTGGCAGTGGGAAACTCGGGCTCGATCCACGGCGTCTGGGAAAGGTCCACAGACCAGGTGGTCCCGGTTACGTACGCGTTGCCCGCGGCATCGACAGCGATGCCGTTGGCTTCTTCATTCCCCGATCCGCCCAGGAAAGTTGAGTAGACCAGCGAATCGCCCCCAGTCTTGGAGGGATCAAACTTCGATACGAAGGCGTCCTTGCCCTTCCACGGATTTGTAGGAGCTGGCTCGGGCACAAAGTGGCTGATATCAGACTGAAACGCGTCCTTTGCGGGGAAGGTGGCTGAATTGGTTGTGCCCGTGACGTAGGCGTAGCCGTTCGCGTCCACCGCGATCCCGTTCGCCACGTCATCCAAACTCCCACCCAGATAACTTCCGTAAGCGAGCACCGGGTCAATGATCAGGGCCTTCGAGTGGTCGTAAGCCGCCACCTTGAAGCCGACCTCGTTCCTGCTCTTTAGCACGTAGCGTCCCTTGATCTCCTGCTTCACTCCTTCCACTTCTTGATAGATCACCGGCTTGTGCTGGCGAAACTCGCCGGCCGTGGTCTTTAGCACCAGGTCGCCATTGCCGTCTATCCTCATCTTTCGAGCGCCCTCAAATGAAAGACCGATGGGTGCAGGATCGGCGCCCGGAGCGACCACAAAATCGTATTCGAGTTGACGTTGATTACCATGATAAACAAGGTCGATACCTGGATAGACCGCCTTGTATTGCACGCGCGCAAAAAGCGGCACATCGGTGCGCCACTTGTCGGGACTACCTCCCATGAAGTAGTTGCTCTTGCCGCGCAATTCGTCGAGCCCGGTCGCTTCTGACTGAGTAGCGCCGCCTACAAGCGACATCCGAAGGGCGGCCGGCGCTGCATCGGACGCGCTGCCGACCGGTGAGCGCTTTCCGGCTCGCGTTTGGTTGCTGCCGGCCTTGCCTCTGCCCAGGAGGGCTACGGCCTCGGTCGAGGTCAGGAAGA
>JBASRM010000287.1:0-6711 GCA_049273835.1 Blastocatellia bacterium
GCGTGAATGTCCAGTATCAGAAAAACTGTGGCTCCGGCAAGAAATTTGTTGTCTCTTACACCAACCAGGTGGTCATCAATAGCAGCACGTTCAGCGCCGGCGGGGACTCGGGCTCGCTGATCGTGACCAACAATAACAGCCATAATCCTGTAGCGCTGCTTTACGCGGGCAGCAGCAGCACGACGATAGGCAATCCCATCGGAGAGGTGCTCAGCAAACTCGGGACTGCTCTGGGCCGTTCCCTCAGCTTTGGCGGGGGCAAAGGCGGGGGCGGAGGCGGGAACCCACATGGCCAGGTTCACGTTCCCGATCCGGGACAGACCGACGGGCCTTCTCAAGAGTCTGTTGAGTTTGCGACTCTCTCGATGAGGGAACGCGAGAAGGACCTGTTGTCGCGCCCTTCAGTGATCGGCGTTGGCGTGGGTGCTTCGGATAGCAATTCTTCGGAGGCAAGTATCGTCGTTTATGTTGATACAACGACCGGCGTGCAACCTCGGCTACCGAGACGCATCAACGGCGTGCGGGTAAAAGCGGTATTTACCGAACCATTCGTTGCATATTAGTCGAGACAAGCTTCCTGGGCCGAGGCAGATCACAAAGTTTACATAAACTAGGAGGGAGGTAACTTGCGAGCCTCCTTCCTTGCATTCTGCTACGTCAATCGGAAGTCGATTCGAACTCGACCAGCGGGATTGCAACGGTCCGCAGCCCGCGCACCGGTGACAACAACAGCCACAGAGTCGATAGCAGCGCTCCGAGCGCTCCCAGAAACAGGGTTGCGCGCACCCCGATCATCTCTCCCAGCACACCACCCAATATCGAACCCGCGAGCGTAGCGCCCAATCCCAGAAACTCCGCGCTCGCACTAACCCGGCCAAGCAATCGCTCCGGGGTGATCGTCTGGCGCAAGCTGACCTGGTTTATTTGATAGATGGTCAATGCGCCATCACCTGCGAGCTGCTGTAGGATCAGCAGCAAGGCCGCGGTGAGCGTGGGTCCCTGCGCAAGCGGGATTAGAAACAGAGCGATTCCCGACAGGGTCAATCCCAAAATCATCGACGGTCCGACCCCAAAGCGTCGAGTCAAACTCCCGGTCGCCACGGCCCCCATCAGCGAGCTTATCCCTCCGACCGCGAAGATTGTCCCGAGAACCCCCGGGGCGAAGCCGAGATCGCGAGCCATATACAAGAGCACCAGTGTTCCGTAGATGCCCACAAAGAACTCCCTCGAGAAAGCGCAGGCGGTTGTCGCTCGAAGAAGCGGATGTCGCCATACTGCCCGCAAGCCCTCAGCTATCTCGCGACGCATATCCGCCCGTGACTCGCGCGACGCCGCTTCTTCCGGCTGATCGATCATCCAAACGGCAACCGCGGATACGACAAACGAAACTGCGTCGATCAGCATCGTCATCGGGGCCGTGAAGATCTGAACCAGCCAGCCTGCCACACCAAATCCGCTGACTTCCGCGACGGAGTTACTCGCCGAGAGTTTGCTGTTGCCCTCGACCAGCTCAGCGCGACCGATCAGCGAAGGCAGATAAGACTGGTAGGCCACGTCGAAGAAAATCGTCAGAATGCTCACCAGAAAAGCCACGACGTAAAGATGCTCGATGCGAAGCAGACCGAGCACCGCCGCAAACGGAATTGTCGCCAGGAGCACTGCTCGACCGATGTCCGCGCCGATCAGGATCGGACGCCGGCGAAGCCTGTCAACCCACGCGCCTGCTGCAAGTCCGGTCAAGAAACCCGGAATCAGGCGGGCAGCCGACAGCAGTCCCAGCTGAAACGGAGTCGCATCAAGAACAAGGATCGCTGTAAAGGCCATTGCCGTAGCGCCGATCAGCGAGCCGAAGACAGAGATCGTCTGCCCGATCCACAGTCTTACGAAATTGGCATGGCGCCATAGACCGGTGAAATGAAATCTCAGCATGATTAGCGGACCCGGGCACGAGATGATATAGGGCAATGGTCGCTTTGGCACGCTTATCGAATGCCGGCGTACTCCAATGATTGTTCTCATACAGCGAGAAGTTGATAGACTAAGCGGTCAACGCTTCGGCTCAAAGACCATGTTCGACGGTGAAACCTCTCGCTCAACGACCGTTAAGTTCTTCATTGGGGTCGGCGCGCTCACGTTCATTCTTCGAATCTTCTACGCCGGAAATCTATATCAGGATGACGGCCTTTGGTTCAGCGCGGCCGAAGAGATGCTTCGCGGCAAAGTGCTTTACCGCGACTTGTTCTTTGATAAGCCGCCTGGTCTCCCGCTTGTCTATGCCGGGTTGTTCCGCATCTTCGGCGCTCACATCATAACCGTTCGATTGTTCACTATCTGCTATTCGGTAGCTGTTTCGGGAATTCTCTATCTGATCGGATCGCGCCTTTACGACAAACGAACCGGGCGATTTGCGGCCGTGATGTTCGCGGTCTTCAGCACCACCTACATCAGCGGCGATATGCAAAGCCTCAACACTGACTTTCTGATGACGCCGTTTTACGCGGCGGCCGCATACATGCTGCTGCGTTCAGTCGCCGGGCTCGTGGCCGCCAATTCGGCGAGGCCTCGCTCGTTTCGGATGGCAATCGCCGGCGGGGCGTTAACCGGAATGGCATTTCAAATCAACGCCAAAGGCATTTACGATCTGATCTTCCTCGCGGTGCTTCTGCTTGCCGGCTTTGTCTGGAAGACCCAAGGCGTCAGGAGCGGGCATTACAAGACGTTCCACGCAATCAACTACATTGGGTCCGCTTTGAAAATGTGCGCGCTGACGCTTGCAGGTTTCATCCTGGCTTCGCTTCCCTTCTTTATTTACATCTCGGCAACCCATTCGCTTTCACGATACAGGCTCTACGTCTGGGACTTGAGCGTGAGTTATGCGGGCTACTATCCGATCTCCAGAGCGGGCGAGATCTTTTTGCGATACGGCACGGATTATCTCCTGCTGAACAATACCCTGCTTATTACGCTGGTCGTTGTGGCGGTTATTACAATCCATCGGGCGCGGCGCTACTCGAGAAAGCCCGGATTGCAACCCGTTAACGGGTACGGCGACAGTGCGTACGACACGTTCACATCAGACGCAGCGCTGCTGATATGGTTCGCAGTCTCTTTCATGGGAGTTGCAACCGGCGGGCGATTTTTTGCGCATTACTATTTTCAGGTCTTGCCGAGCTTATGCTGGATCGGCGCGCGCGGTCTGGTTGTCATTCACACGGGTCTGCGGAACCGGCCATTGCGGGTAGCTGTGACTTCCCTGTTGATCGCTGGTTTTATCTACACCCTGGTTCGCTCTCACAGTGAGACTCCCGGTCTGGCAGTTGACTGGGTGAGCGGCAGGCCCTCTGTTCTCAACCGTGAAGCAAGAATCATCGCTGCAATCGTCCGGGACCTGCCCGATCCGGCTGGCACGGTGGATAACGCTGGCGCGGAGGGCCTTCGTGGGGGCGGTCCGAGGACAAGAGCAGCTGACGGGTCATCCGATTATCTTTTCATCTGGGGTAATTTGCCGGAAGTCTATTACTGGTCAGGCTTGATTCCGGCGTCCGGATACCTGGCCGCGCCTCCACTGACGGGTCTTGCCGCGGACCTTCAATACCGGAAGGAAGAATACCGAGCGCTTCTCGGTCCGAGTGTGACTGCGGCCGCGCGCGCCGAACTCGCCCGAGAACTCGCACAGACAAAACCTAAGTATGTGGTGGATGAGCTTGGCCTTCGGGACCCGGAACTATCTATTGAGAAATACGCGGAGCTTCAGGAGTTCATGCGCGGTTACGAGAAATATCATCACGACAGTGGTTCCGAGATCCCAATCTACATCAAACGAGATCTGTCGAAGAACCGTTAAGCAGAAGGCGGCGAAGCAGCTTAAGCCCCGCGCTGAGCGTCCGCCACTCAAGGGTGCGACAACTACTCGTACCGCAACGCGACCATCGGATCGACCTTTGTTGCCCGACGCGCCGGAAGGTAGCACGCGAGTAGAGTCACCGCGGTCAGCACCAGCGAAGCAATCAGGAACGTAGCCGGATCCGTAGCACTGATTCCGAAGAGCAAGCTCTTCATTACGCGAGTCAACCCAAACGCAGCCATCAAACCCATTGCCACACCTATCAGCGTCAGCGTCGCGCCTTGCCATATCACCAGCCTTAAGACGTCGCCTGTTTGAGCTCCCAACGCCATCCGGACCCCGATCTCCCGGGTGCGTCTTGATACCCCATAAGAAATCACCCCGTAGATTCCGATTGCCGCGAGTGCTAGCGCCACCAACCCGAAGCCACCCAATACAGCTGCCGCAACCCGCGCCGGAAGCAGCGGGAGGTCCATTTTTTCTACCAGCGTGCTGCTTGAGACCGGCAAGTGCTGATCAAGCTGTTGAACCTCGCTGCGGACCGACGCGATGATTTGCTGCGGGTCAGCTTCGCTGCGGACAATCACACTCGTCGATCCGACTCCAGACTGCCACATAGGGCGAGCGACGAAGGGCTTCGGGTCTTCGTTCAAGCCTGCATACTTCCCGTCTTCGATCACGCCGATCACCTGCATCTTCGGCGAGCCTGCACTGCCAAGACTGAATCGCTTACCAATCGCATCTTCCGCCGGCCAGAAGCTCCGCGCGAAGGCTTCATTGATGACGGCTACACCGGGCGCGCTCTGATCGTCCTGATCGGTAAAGTCGCGGCCGCGCTCGAGCCTGGTGTTCATTGCCTGAAAATAACCGGGGCTGACTCGATTAAACATTGCGCGGGGAGCGCTTGCAGCGCGCTCAGGTGGTTGGCCTTCGACAAACACTGCTGCTCTGGAAAAATGGAGGTCTACCGGGACCAGATCAGCAAGGCCTGCCGTCTTCACACCCGGCAAGACACGCACTCGCTCCAACAGAGTTTTTTGAAACTCGCGGCCACGACCTTCTTCGTAACCTTGCAATCGCAAATTGAAAGATACTTCAACCGCCTGCTGAGGCGTGAACCCGAGGTTGATAGACTGCGTTTGCTGCAAGGACCGCGACACCAGCCCGCCGCCGATTAGCAGAACCAGCGACAGTGCGACCTGGAAGACAACAAGGCCGCTCTTCAACCACGAGCGTCGGTTACCGCCAAATGAAGTCTCGTCCTTCAACGCCGGAACCAGATCCGTCTTGGTCGCTTGCAGCGCCGGAAGCAAGCCGAACAGTACACCTGTCGTGATTGAGATCAGCGCGGAAAAGATGAACACCCGATAATCAATGTGCAGCTCCATCGAAAGCGGCACGTTTACCGGCATTTTGAACTTCACAACCAGGCCGGTCAGCCAGAACGCCAGTACCAGGCCTAGCGCTCCGCCGGCGACTGCCAGCATCACGCTCTCAGTTAGCAGTTGCCGGACCAGGCGAAAGCGGCTTGCGCCCAACGCCAATCGCACCGCGATCTCCCTGCGTCGTTCGGTTGCGCGCGCCAATAAGAGATTGGCAAGATTGGTGCAAGCCAGCAGCAACACCATCCCGACCACCGCCATCAACAAACCGGCGAAGCCCAGGACAGGACCGCGCATCGACAGACCTATGATCCCCGGAGCTGACAGGACCACCCTTTTGGCTTCATTGATGTTTGGAAATTCGCGTTCAAGCTGGACCGCAATCGCGTTAAGCTCGGTTTGCGCTTGATCACCGCTGACGCCTGGTTTGAGACGGCCCTGTACAAAGATGTTTTCCACGCCGCGCTTGTCCAGCCAGTCGTCACCGGCTTCCAGTTGAGCCTGCATCGAGATGGGAAACCACATGTCCGGCGCCGAGATTACCTCGGTCCCGTAGAACCCTTTCGGCGCGACTCCGACGACAGTGAAGCTGCGGCCATTGACGATGACATTCTTTCCAATGATTCCGGGGTCGCCGCCAAAACGCTGCCAGTATTTGTAGCTCACAACACAGATGGGGTTTCCGCCTCTGGCCTGGTCATCGTCCGATGAGATCATTCGCCCCAGCGCCGGCCCTACCCCGAGCACCTCAAAATAATTGCCGGTTACCTGGTAGCCCCAAAGCCTCTCGTTGACGCCGTCGTTGCTCAGACTCAACGGCAAGAACGTGTAACCGATCAACCCGGAGAGCACTTCATTTCGGTCTCGGAAGTCTTTGTAGTTCGGATAAGAGAACGTCGGGAAGCGCGGGAATGCCCGGCGCCCCGACATGTTGTTGAGCGCAACCAGTTGCCCCGGATTGTTTATGGGTAATGGCCGCAGCAGCACGGTGTTGATCAAGCTGAATATGGCCGTGTTAGCCCCGGTGCCCAGCGCAAGCGAGAGCACCGCGATCATAGTGAAGCCCTTGTTCTTGAGCAGCATTCGCGCGCCGTAACGAAGATCCTGAAACATCTCTTCCTCCCGTCCTGGTAGATTGCGTAAGCGGAATCTCGATTAGTCAAAGCTGGACACTATCAACTCAATTCCACAAACCGCAACACCTAACATGCTTTACATCAGTTTTTCGAACATATCCAAAAAGCTCAGCGGTTGATTCTACGAGTCATCGAGCACGCCCCCCATCGAAGAGCCCACCTGCGTCAGCAGTGGGTCGCTGACGTTGCGGCCTACAGTGCTCGCCACGCGACATTTCCCAGATGCCCACCTGCGTCAGCAGTGGGTCGCTGACGTTGCGGCCTACAGTGCTCGCCACGCGACATTTCCCAGATGCCCACCTGCGTCAGCAGTGGGTCCACTCACGTTGCGGCCTACAGAGCGCCACGC
>JBASRM010000288.1:0-10016 GCA_049273835.1 Blastocatellia bacterium
AGGCCAGCACGCGCCGCGAGATTAGAGTCAAGCTTTTGGCCGCCGAAGGCCGCCCGTACCACAAGCAAGGTTACGTCTATTGACACCGGGGATCGGGAGTGAGGACTGAGATATGTCATCGATGAAAATTGCTGTGACAATGATCATGCTCGTCGCGCTAGCGTCGATAGGCGTTGCCCAAAGACCGAGGCCTGCGCCTCAACCACCCGCTCGGACCGACCCTCAGAGGGCAAAGCCCGGCGTAAGGCAGCAGGACAAGAACAAAGATGATGACATAGCCTCCAGCGACGACACCGTGCGTTTGGGGACCGACCTGGTCAACGTTCTGTTCACCGCGGTCGATCGCAACAATCGCGTGATCGGTGACATTCGACAAGACGAGTTGACGATCCTGGAGGATGGGCGCCCCCAACAGATCTTCACCTTCAAACGCGAAACAACGCTGCCCATAAACATCGCCATTCTGATGGACCTCTCGGGTAGTCAGGAATACACCTTTCCGCAGGAGAAGATCGCTGCAGGCGAGTTTTTGCGGTCGATTATAAGACCGGCCAAAGACTCTGCCGCGATCCTAACCTTTCAGGACGACGTGGAGCTGGTGCAGGGACTGTCGTCGCGGACTGAGACTCTGAATCGCGCGTTCGATGAGATTCAGTATTCTCGCCGTTTCGGGTCGTCCAGCTCGCGGCATCAAGCGACTGCGTTATACGATGCGATCTACATAACCGCCGATGAAGTGCTTGCTCACGATGAGGTGCGCACTGCTTCGGGTGACGACCAGATAACGCGACGCGCCATAATCCTGCTCACCGATGGAGTTGACAACGCCAGCAGCCGGAAGCTCGACGAAGCAATCGATCGCGCATGGCGAGCAGGTGTGATCATTTACTCGATCGGCATCGGCGATCGGTTCAGATTCGAAGGCGTGCGCGAAGATGTGCTCAGGCGGCTTGGCGATGAAACCGGCGGCAGGGCTTACTTCCCTCGCGGAGCCGACGATCTGCTCAACGATTTTCGTCAGATAGAAAACGAACTGCGTAGCCAATACCTCATAGCTTATTCACCATCCAACTCGACTCACGATGGGCGGTTCAGACGCGTCGAGGTGCGAGTTAACGCGCGGCCCGAGGCGCGCATTATTCACCGCCGCGGTTATTACGCGGCTACGGAAGATGTAAAGAAATGAAGTTAGTTTTTGTTGCAGCATTAGTCTCATGCCTGGCTGTCGCACCGTTCACGTTGACGGCAGCTCATACACAGAAGCCCAAGACACCGCCAAAGTCCGGAGCAGAAGCTCCTCAGGAGGAGCAGGCGCTCAGGCTCGGAACTCAGCTCGTGAGCGTGCCCTTCAATGTCACCGACAAGAAGAACCGGTACATTAACGACCTGGCCAAAGACGACATCGAAGTGCTGGAAGACAGCAAAGCACAGCAGCTCTTTTCCTTCGAGCGCCAGACTGATCTCCCCATCACCATCGCCATGCTGATCGACATATCCGGTAGTCAGGAGTACACACTGTCCGATGAAATATCCGCCGGGCAGCGATTCTTTCGCCGGGTGCTTCGGCCCAAAAAAGACCTGGCGGCTGTTGTCACGTTTGAGCATGAATCAGTCCTGGTGCAGGACCTGACCTCGGATGTCGACAAGCTTTATCGCGCGCTCGGGGACGTGCGGATTCCAGCTCAGGCGGCAACCATGCATCGCCCGGGTGGCACACCGCCGATTAACAACTCCGGTGTTGGCTCGACAGCAATGTTTGACTCGATTTACTCCGTAGCGTCCGAGCTTTTGAGACGAGAGGCCGGCCGCCGCGTTATTATCCTGGTCACCGATGGCGCAGACACTTCCAGCAGCGTGAAGATGCGCGAGGCCATTGAGCGAACCTGGCGCAGCGAGATCATTGTCTATTCGATCGGGATCGGCGGACCGATGGGCGTGGATCAGGGTGCCCTCAAAAAGATTGCCGCCGAGACCGGTGGACGAGCTTTCTTCCCGCGCAATGAGGAAGACCTGGACAAGGCTTACGCGCAAATTGACGAAGACCTGCGATCTCAGTACATAATCGCTTACACCCCTGAGAATGCGTCTAAAGACGGCACGTTCCGCACAATTCAGGTCAAGGTGAAAAACCACGGTGATCTGACTGTGCGGCATCGCCGAGGCTACTTCGCGCCTAAAGAGACCTAGCCGGTGCCGCCCTGGAAGCGAAGGCATCCTTTGTCTTGCCGCATCAGCGCGTAATACCAAGCACGCGTGATGCTTGCGCTTCAAGGACAACAATCATCACTTGAAAGCGAACAGGGCTCCCTGCGCTATCTTCGTTGAGTAAGCGCTTTGTTTGAGCGTGAGATAGACTCCGTCGACCTGATCGGTGCTTTTACGAAACTCTCGGGCGTGTTCTTCTGACCAGAAGAACAAAGAGTTACGTCAGTAAGCGTGAATGATGTTGGGTTCCTTGAACTTCGCCCAATCGACTTCCGGCTCAAACAAAAGAGGCTCCGACCGCCCATCGTGTACTCGACGCTTCAGGTCGCTATCGAGCGTGAACCTCATAGGTGCCGCGCAATGAGCGCAGGCGGTTAGTATTTCCACCGACAACAGCTTTTTTTGTAAACGCCCTTCGACGAAGGGAGCCGCAATCGCGTCCTCAGCTCAAGCGGCGTAGATGCGTTCACCGGTGCTGAACGACAAACGATGCGGCGTCTTATCAGTGGTTATCGGATAGGCCCAGTTCACGTGGCCGCGTTTGTTCCGTACGACAAAAAAGAGCCGCTGCTCCAACTCGTCCAGGATCGTTTTCACTCGATCAAGCGGGAGTGACAGCCTCTGGGCGATGAGTGCCGGTGCCACAGGTTTTCCGATGTGCGCGAGTTCCCTTACAACAAAGTATCGCACCTGGTGATGCTGCGTGGTCATGAAAGCGAGCCGAGTCTTCATGGATTTCGGGACGTTGCTCAACTGCTCTTCCCATTCACTTTGGGGGGTGGCGGTGATCTGTTTCCCCCGCCCTGCAAGTATAGTTTCGCCCATTTTCGAACTCTCCTCTCTAAGGTTGTTGTCAACACGTGATGCGCGCCGTCGGCACTACCACCGTAGTATCCGGCTTCCACGCTTACGCTGCGCAAACAAAGTTAATCGCGCAAAAAAATTCGCCTGCACGCTTAGCGCGTGCAGGCGGAATTGTTTTGTGTTGCCTGACTATACCAGTCCCCGGAGGGAACGACCAGGCTATGAGTTCGTTCTGCCTATCACCGAGAGCAGCCTTCCGACGCTCGAGGGTTGTCTGTTCCCTTCCCTGCGATAAGAGAAAAACAGTTCGTTGTGATGCATCGTGCAATAGTCAGTCACGTGAATGCGGTCCTCCGAAAACCCGCAGAAGCTCAGTTGTTGCACGTTAGCCGCGCGAATGTCGAGATATGCCTTACCTTCTCTGTCTGAGTTCAGCAGTAGCTTGCGCCAGTAGCCAAAGTCCTTCTTGTAACGATCGATCACGTCCTCCCCAACTTCGTAACACTCCGCGCAGGCGACCGGTCCAAGAGCGGCGATGCAATCGCGCGGGCTCACGCCGTGAAGCATCAAGTCGGCTATAGTTCGCTCGGTTATGCGGCCGGCCGTCCCGCGCCATCCTGCATGTATGGCGGCAACCACGCCTGTCCTCGGATCTCCAATCAACACTGGTAGGCAGTCGGCTGTCTGAATAGCCAGCAAAACACCGGACAACTTCGTGATCATCGCGTCGCAATCCGGCTGCGGCCCGCTTGCTTGCTGCGCCGATTCGATTACGGTGCGCTCGGTTGAATGCGTCTGCCGCGCAGTTATTATCCTGGCCTGTTCTGCACCAATCGCCTTAAGAAACCGGCGCCGGTTCTCCTCGACAGTTTCTTTCGCGTCCCCTTTGAAGTAAGCCAGATTTAGCGAGTCCTCAGGCAACGGGCTGACGCCGCCCAACCGCGTGCTGAACGCATTATTGAAGCCGGCCCGTTCGAGGGGCTCACACACGAGAAACGCAATCTTTGCATTTCCCGCCCCGTTGTCGATCTGGCGCTCGCGCATAACAAAGGCCGGGTTAGGGGTGGTGTCTTGAATATCCTCTTGCATAGTTCAGATGCTATGGTGCCGGCCGGGGAGCTCGCAAGTTTCCAAGGAAGCAACTTGAAAGTCGCCACATCTATGCTAGAATCCTTGAGCCTTTATCGGAGGTGCGTTGTGGATAACAAAAGAAAGCTGTTGAACATCGCCGGACTTCTCGCCGTCGCAATAGTAGGTGCAATGCTGATGATGGGCTTTGATCAGGGCGGCTCGCGGTGGCTGAAGTTCTTCCTCTATGTGATCTTCTTTGTCTCCATCTCATCACCTGCTGTTTTCTCATCACACTACAGTTGCAGCGCGATGCTGCGGCGCCTGCGTAAGAGAAGCTGAACCTTCGGGTTTAAACCGCCATCTGAGCTCCGTACTTGATCGCGCGCTAAGTTGACACCGGTATAAGCGCGGCTTACGCTCTCGTTTTCTCCGTCAGCCAGGAAAGGTCACCGCCAAATGCTCGACATAAACCTTGTGCGCACGAATCTGGATCTTGTTAGAGACAAGCTGCAACACCGCGGATTCCCGCTCGACGCCCTCGACCGTTTCAATGAGCTGGACGAGCGGCGACGGACCTTGATTCGCAAGCGCGATGAATTGAACGCAAAACGAAATCTGGAAAGCCAGCAGATCGGCGAGCTGATGAAGACAGGTCAGAAGGAAGATGCCGAATCGCGGCGCGCGGCGATGCGAGTACTGGGCGACCAGATCGCCGCGGCCGAAGCCGATCTGCACTCGGTCGAGACAGACTTGAACAGCTTGATGGTGACGTTGCCGAATCTCCCGCACGACACCGCTCCTGTAGGGCGTGACGAATACGCCAACCAAGAGATCACCAGGTGGGGGACTCCGCCGGTATTCGAGTTCGAGCCGCGCGATCACGTTGATCTCGGAACCGCGCTCGGCATATTGGATCTCGAGCGCGCGGCGAAGATCTCGGGTGCGCGGTTTGCGATTCTAACCGGAGCGGGCGCGCGGCTGGAGCGGGCGTTGATTAACTTCTGCCTTGATCTGCAGACTAAGCGTCACGGGTACCAGGAAGCGCTTCCGCCGTTCATCGTAAACGCCAATGCACTATACGGCACCGGACAGCTCCCCAGGTTTGAAGCCGATTTGTTCAAGCTTGCCGACGAGCGCGGACTCTATTTGATTCCGACAGCGGAGGTGCCTCTCACGAACATCTACGCGGGAGAGATACTCGACGGCGCGCGTCTGCCGATAAAGCTGGCCGCCTACACACCCTGCTTTCGCTCGGAGGCCGGGAGCTACGGTAAGGATACTCGCGGGCTTATTCGCCAACATCAATTTGACAAGGTTGAACTGGTCAAGCTCACGCGACCCGAAGACTCGTACGATGAGCTGGAATCGCTGACGCGAGACGCCGAGACGGTTCTCGAAGAGCTGGGCCTTGCTTATCGGAGGGTAGCGCTGGCAACGGGAGACCTGGGATTCTCGTCCGCGAAGACCTACGACATTGAGGTGTGGCTTCCCAGCCAGAACACCTATCGAGAGATATCGTCTTGCTCGAATTGCGAAGCCTTTCAAGCGCGACGCGCGGGAATTCGATTTCGCCGCGAAGCCAAGTCGAAGCCTGAGTTTGTGCATACGCTGAACGGCTCGGGTCTGGCAATCGGCCGGCTGTGGCTTGCGCTGCTCGAAAACTATCAGCAAGTGGACGGATCGGTAACAATTCCCGAAGGCTTGCGTCCTTACATTGACGGTCTCGAATCGATAAAACGGCAAGGAGGATAACGCCGAAGCCGCCACCTGGCTCCAGAGACTAAACGGTAGTTTGATGTTCGGTACGTTTCGAAGCTCTCTGGCACCCACCGCGCCGCAATAGAACAACACCAATAGTTTTTTACTACCCGAAAGCCAGGCCTCGCTCCACTCCCTGCCGAAAAAGAAAGCGGGCCACCGTACGACAGCGCCAGAAGCCGTAGAGAGGGTTCTGACTCGGTTTTTGTTGCTCGAGCGTTTTGTTCCAATACCATCGGCCGGTTCGGCGGTAAGACCCGATACGGCGATGGTTATTGGTTCAATTCGATCGCGCATTATTCCGGCGCTGCGTGCGGTGGCCCAAGAGAACACCAAAGCGTCTCAAGCTTCCGGTCTGCCTTACTGCAGGAACCGTGCCAATTCCATCGGCTCTACAAATGATCTCGTTCACTCACTATTCGAACCGCCGCGTCTGTAATCTCTCGAACGCTGGTTCAGTTTGACATTTAGGCATCGTGGCATTGAGTTCTTTTGACCGATGCCTCACTCAGAGCAGACTAACTTGCGACCTCTCCACCACATTGATAAGCTACCGCGCGCTTTTCGAGACACAACCAAAGCGCCGATGGTCTTCACAACGCTCGCTACAACGAAAGGAAACAAGATGCGTCGACCACACCAAAGAGTCTTTGCTCTGGCTGGGTTGCTTGCCTTGCTGGGGTCCGGTTCGCTTGCTCGTCCGTTCGAAAAAACCGCGACCCCCGACTTCATCGCCGCTCGCGACGAAGTTGTAAGAATTCTCAGCGGCTTCGTTCGCATTGATACCAGCAATCCGCCGGGCAATGAAACAAAGGGAGCCGAGTATTTGAAAGAGATTCTCGGCCGCGAAGGCATCGCATCCGAGATTTTTGAGATGGAACCCGGCCGCGGCAACATCGTCGCTCGTCTCAGGGGCAATGGCACGAAGAGGCCTTTACTTTTGATGGGTCACATAGATGTTGTCGGAGTCGAGCGTGACAAGTGGACCGTCGATCCATTCGGCGCAGTAATAAAGGACGGCTTCATCTACGGACGCGGCTCATCGGACGATAAAGGCATGACCAGCGCATGTCTGGAAGTCTTCCTGCTTCTTCACCGGCTAAAAGTCCCGCTCGATCGCGACATTATCTTCCTGGCCGAAGCCGGCGAAGAAGGCACGTCGGCAGTCGGAATCGACTTCATGGTCCAGCAGCATTGGGACAAGATCGAGTGCGAATACGCCCTCAACGAAGGCGGCACAATCTATGCGCCCGACGGTAAGGTGAAATACGTCGGAATAGCTACTACCGAAAAGGTGCCGCGCGGCTTCAAGCTCGTCGCGCGAGGTACCAGCGGCCACGGTTCAGTTCCACGACTCGACAATGCCATCACCCACCTCGCATCAGCAGTTGCAAAAGTGGGAAACTGGCAAGCTCCGATGCGACTAAACGAAACCACGAGAGCATTCTTTACGCGGCTCGCAAAGATCAGCCCGTCGGCCGAATCCTTTCTGTACACGAATCTCGAAGACAGGGCGAATAGCGAAATGGTACAGGAAAAGATCCGCGTGCAGAACGCCGCATACAACTCGATGCTCAGGACCTCGCTTGTGCCGACGATTATCAAGGGCGGCTTTCGAAGCAACGTCATTCCTGGTGACGCCGAAGCCACGCTCGATGTTCGCGCAGTACCCGATGAAGATATCGAAGCGCTGGCCGCCGCACTTCGCAAGCTGATCAATGATCCTGCTGTCGAAGTTGTGCCTCCCCCGGCGCGAGGCAGACCGGCGACCCCGCCCTCGAAGCTCGAGACTGACATGTTTCGTGCTCTGGAAGCCGCGCAGACCAGAGTGTTCCCTGGCGTGGTCACACTACCGCTTATGCTGACAGGCGCGACTGATTCTGCTCAGCTTCGAGCCAAGGGCGTCCAGGCATACGGTCTCGGAAGTGTAGCCGGAGACCGCGAGCGCGCAAGTGTGCACGGGAACGATGAAAGGATCTCCATTGACGGGCTGGGCAAGTTCCTCGAGTTCCTATACTGGGCGGTAATCGACGTCGCCGCGTCGAAGTGAGGCTCTCGAGGAAAGGCTCGGCCCTCTGTTAACAACAACACCGGTGGCCCGTTACTGGATGGACCATCGTGGGGTCTTTTTGAGAATCATCGCGCTAGGACGCCAATAACTCGCGACTTACTGAGTGGAATGGGGTGGGTCTCAACCGCGCAACTCCCGCCAACCTGTCGTTCAAGCGTCGCGATCAGATCCCGCGCACAGTAAAGCATCAACCTTTGCTTGAGGTTCATTCGCTTGATCACCGATTGGAAGACGGTTGTCGCCTTCTCCAGCGCGCGGCTTGTAAGGAGTTCAAAGCCGGACCAATCGAATTGTTCGAGTCGCGCGTTTACTATTTCAAGATTCCCAAGCCGCAATGCGTCCTTCGCTTCCAACAGGAAAAGAGACTTCTTGTGATTCGCCTCGAGCGCGGTGATCCGGAGATCCGGTCTGGTAACCGCAAGCGGAATCGACGGGAACCCCGCTCCGCTGCCGATGTCCAAAACGGTTTGCTCGGCAAGTATGTATCGCGAGCCGTACAGCGACTCCGCATAGTGAAGCTTCGCGGCCTCTTCAGCCCCTGAAATCCTCGTGAGGTTCATCCGCTGGTTCCACTTGCAAAGCATCGCGTAATGCTCAGACAATTGATCCGCTTGTTGTGCGGTTAAGGCATCCACGCCAAACCGATCCACTGCGGCTTCGAGTTGCGTTCTGAACTCCTTTACATGGTCGCTGTTCATTGGGCTCCGTCCAGGTTGTTCGGTTCGCGTTGGTATCATTAGAATACCGGTGCGGCTGAAAAAAACAATTCGATCAGAAGGTTAAAGGCGATTTGGCTATCAAAGCGATCTCATTCGATTTCTGGGGCACCCTGTTTACAGAGCAACCCGGCGGATTCAGTCTGTACAAGGAGCGTCGGCGAAATCTGCTCGCGGACGCGATTCTGTCGTGCCGCAATGTAAGTCACGATGAGGTGGAACGGGCATGCGCGGCTGACGCTGAATCACACCACCGGACCTGGCGCGAGCAACATCGGACGCTAAACACTGCCGAGCGTGTAAACAACATTCTGACTCATCTCGACGTGTCGCTGCCTGATGTCACGATTGCCAAGCTTGTTGTTCGATTCGAAGAGGGCCTCCTCGAGCGCCCTCCCGTCCTGATCGCCGGCGCTCGTGAGGCCCTTGAGGAACTGTCGGCGCGCTACGGGCTGGGGATCATTTCGGATGTCGGGTTTTCGCCGGGCCGTGTGCTCAAGCAGGTGTTGGAACATCAGGGCCTGCTCGACAGATTCCAATCGCTCGTCTTCTCGGATGAAGCCGGCTGCTCGAAACCTCACAGCAGAGTCTTCGAGCACACGGCGCGCGCGCTGTCCGCAAATCCCGAATCGATCGTGCACGTCGGCGATCTAGAGCACACCGATATTGCCGGAGCCAAACGCGCCGGGTATCACGCGATTCGCTTCACGGGCATAACGGCTATGCAAGAGGGCGAGACGACGATCGCCGATTTTGTGACGGATGACTTGACAGAGGTACCGCGGTTAGTTGGAATGCTCGGCTGAATGTGGACGACGTGGATTGGAATGAAACTACTAAACTTACGCGACGCGGAAGCATCACGAGATCTAGACATCAAGATGATGGCGACCCGGTCATCTCGCTACCGCTTGTTCGGCTCGTCCGAGCGAATACCGGAAACCGAGCTGGCCGTTGCGGACTTGCGCGACGGTGTCGAGCCCTCCGACTTCGCCGCTAAGTTTCGGGTTCTGGATCGTCACCCGATGAAGGCTGTTTGTCTTGTGCGAAAGCTCACCGACCCGCAACAGGTACCGTAGACTGTCCAGTCTGCGGTACAGTTCTGGATGGCCACCCGCTGAAGGCCGTTTGTCTTGTGCGAAAGCTCACCGAACCTTGATCCGCAACAGGTACCGTAGACTGTCCAGTCTGCGGTAACAGCTCTGGATCGTCACCCGATGAAGGCTGTTTGTCTTGTGCGAAAGCTCACTGATCCGCAACAGGTACCGTAGACTGTCCAGTCTGCGGTATCGCCAACCGCTGAAGGCCGTTTGTCTTGTGCGAAAGCTCACTGATCCGCAAGAGGTACCGTAGACTGTCCAGTCTGCGGAACTTACTCAAACTTCCAGTTG
>JBASRM010000324.1:0-2800 GCA_049273835.1 Blastocatellia bacterium
CAGCTGTAGAGCCACCCTTCTGGGGATGAGCAGTGAGCTGACGCCGTGCTGCTGTGCAACGAGGTTTGTCCGTTGATCGCTGGTAACCCCACGTTTCGCTCCTCATGTTTGTACTACAATCGCAACGATGGTTCGCTTGCAAAAAAAACCGGCCAGCAGGTAAGGCTTGGCACCTGGAAACGTTGTGCCTTAGGAGTTTGCGTTAATGCCGCGGATTTGAGTCGGATGCGCGGGCGTGTAGCCGAATCTGAGCACCGCCGACTTTTTGAATCGGGTGTTGTGCTAGTTGGTGGATAAGGAGATGTGCCGACCCTTAGGAAACTCTTGAGATCGGAACATTACCCTACGCTTACCGGTGTTCTATCTCAGTCTCTTTTGAATTGAAAAGTTACTGTTGCTTACGTCCTCGACATACGTTCCGCCAGCGGTAGACAACCGGATCTTGATTCGCGCAGAGTTCGTTGGGGACTTCGGCACTCGCCAACTGACTTGACGAAGCGTAATCGGTACTCGCTCGGCTACAACAGTCCATGTTGAGCCGCCGTTCAGCGACAGATAGACATCCTGCTGGGTGGGAGCGGGTCCGCTCACCGACCAGGTGATAACGCATGTAGAATCAAATTGCAGAACTTCCCCTCCGTTAGGATAGAGCAATGTCACCGTCGGATTTGGAACATTAACCGTTATCGTAACCGGCGAGCTGGCGGTGGCTCCCGAATTGTCAGTGACCGTAACGGTAGCCACGAAGACTCCTGGGCTTTGATAGACATGGGATACGGACGCTGATGTTGATGTCTGCCCATCGCCAAAATTCCAGTTATATCCGGCAATTACGCCGTCGGGATCGACTCCGGTTGCAGTTAGGATTACCGTGAGTGGAGCCGCTCCCGATGTGGTGGATGCGGCTATGCTCACCTGAGGCGGCTGATTGGGTGCAACGAACCTGTAAGCATTAGAGAGACCGCCGGTGCGTCCGTCGGCGTTGGTAACCACGACGTCGACTAATCCTGCGAAATGAAATGGAGTAACGGCGGTAATCGAGGTTGCGCTCTGCACTCGCACCGATGAAGCAGCAGCACCGCCGATGGTGACCGTTGCTCCCGGCGAGAAGCCGTTGCCGGAGATTACAAGGTTCGTGCCTCCGCTGACCGGCCCAGAAGTTGGCATAACCCCCGATACAGTGGTCGCCGCTAAGCCACTAGATTCGGAAAGAATCGTATTGTCATTTGTCAGCGCGCCGGGCGCGGAGCTCAGGTAGGTTTCCGGAGACAGCACTATTTGATCGATTATCAGACCATCTTCGCGTACCTGAACGCGAAGAGTTTGAGGTCCTGTGCTCGAGAAATATATTAGCGGTCCCATCACTCCAACACCCCAGCCGTTGTCCTGCCATCCCCAACCCGCTAATCCGCAGCCGGAGCAATCCTCCAGATTGATTGTTGTTGCATCTGGGGTTCCGATTCGGAAAACCGACGCTCCGGCGCTGTCAACGCTTTGTGAGAATTGGATAAAAACTGAGTCGTTGTATGGATTGTCATTCTGCGCCTTCGCGCGAATCCATAACCGATAACCGCGACCGGCAACCGCATTGAATGACATCTCAAAGTAGTCACTCGGATTGGCAAGCGGTGTTACTAATTTTGGCGCTCCGGAATCGGGGTTCCACAGACACCTGCCGCCTGCTGCCGTTGAATCCGACAACGGATTCCATCGACCAACTGGCTGCGCCACTCGCGCTGTGTACAGGACGACCTCGCTGCCGGCCGGCAAGGGCGGATTTGTAACCTGAATGAGAATTGAAGCGGTCGCGCTCGCTCCTTGATTGTCAACGACAGTGAGGCGGGCGTTGAAAGACCCGGCGGTCTGATATGTGTGTGATACCGATGGAAGCGAAGACGTTTGACCGTCTCCAAAGTTCCAGCTGTAGGAGGCAATCGTGCCGTCCGGGTCGTAAGCATCCGAAGTAAAGTTCACAATGAGCGGAGCGTTCCCAGTAACGGTTGATGCTGTAATGCTGACCTGAGGGATCTGGTTAGGGGGCGGTGGTATTTGAGCGCCCCCTATAGCGACCAGGATAGCGTCCTGATCCGCGCCGATATCGCGGCCATCTGTACCGGCATTTCTGTATGTACTCGACGCCGCTAATCGATAGTTGTTGTTTGGATAGTCTACAAACTGTACCTCACTGATCGAGCTCGGGAAGAAGTTGCCGACCGGATAGAGACTGGCCGGTCCGCCAATCACGACGTTTTTGCTGAACGAATAACCCGGGAAATAATAGCCAAGCGAATCATTCCCTATGCTCCGCCCCGAACCCATCACACCGTAATCATTGTGTGGAGTTATATTGTTGGTGAAGACAAATCCCGAATGTGGGTCTCCGTCAGCGGTCACAATGTTTCCGGTCTGAATCGCGGTGTTATGGTCGATGCGAACGTCCGCGGTGCCTCCGACTAGCTGAAACAGTCTTCCATTACCGCCCCACAAGGCTGCGCCCACATCATGGAACAGATTGTTCTTCACCTTGATGCGCTGCTCTTGCTGACTTGGATAGTTGTCATCGTAACCAAGAAACTGGATGCCTGCGGCGCCGTGGCGACATATGTTGTTCGTAAATGTTACATCCTGGACAACCGACCAGGGTGCGGTTCCCTCCTGGTTACGCGGAGTAAAAACGATGATGAATCCGGTTTGCCCATCTACCCAGCAATTCTCGAACACGTTGCCCTCAATAAGGACCCGCTGGGCATTCTTTAATTCGAATAGGTTCTTCACCGACCAATGAACGCCGGCATAGCTG
>JBASRM010000337.1:0-16832 GCA_049273835.1 Blastocatellia bacterium
TCCTCGAACTGGCTCACGCAACTCGAGGTGAGGATACAACCGCGAGGTTGGCGCTGCGTGATGACCCTTTACGGCTGCGCCCGCCGAGATTGACGGAGGCGTGGTTCTGCTGAGCGGAGCCCACGCGGGACCAGTTTGGTCCTCTGGAGAGAAAAGCGGGGATCTAGGCACTCTTGATTGGCAGTCAGCGGCCACTACAAAACTGGTGTGCCACTGAAAGCGCGTGGATATCGCCTCACGTATCGTTTATAATTAGACGCGAACAAAGAGAGGAGCAGGAGCAATTTCATGAGTTCACCACTTGCGATTCAAATCAAAGCCGAGGTAGATCGGGAGGACATTCATGTTTGCCGTTTTACGGTCGATCGCCCGGTCCACGAAGGGTCTGCAGTGTTCTATACCGCGGAAGAGGCACAGGACAATGATCTGGCGGATAAGCTACTAAAGATCCCGGGCATCATGAAAGTGGAGATCAACAATAACATTGTCGACGTCACTCAAGGCGGCAATGAAGACTGGCGCCAATTGGGGAAGAGAGTCGGATCGGCGATTCGGGCTTTTCTAAATCCGCCGCCCGAGATTGCTGAAGGAGACCGGCTTCCGCCCGATCACGTGAGAATGGAAGTACAGAAGGTGCTTGATGAGATGATCAACCCAGGTGTCGCCGCTCACGGCGGGTTCGTCGAGCTGTTGGATGTGCAGGACGACAACATCTTTATTCGTATGGGCGGAGGATGTCAGGGATGTGGTGCGGCGGATGTGACACTAAAGATGGGCATCGAGCGGCTGATTCGCGAGAATGTGCCTCAAGTTCGGGAGATATTGGACACCACCGATCACGCCTCGGGAATGAATCCGTTTTACGCTCCGTCGAAGTAGATTCTACCCTGCGATCAACTCCATCTTTGGGCTTCGGTCCGACATAAATTACCAGGCCGAAGGGCGTTCTTTGATGTGAACGTCCCTAACAGCCTATCCAAAGATATCCTTAACCTTATCAACGATGCCGCGATCCTGTTGGCCGTCGGCTTCCAACCTTGCCATTTCTTCGAGCAATCGACGTTGCTCGCGTGACAGGTCTGTAGGCGTTATGACATTGACGCCAACGAAAAGATCCCCGCGTCCGCGCCCGCCGATCACCGGCATTCCTTTACCCTTGAGTTTGAAGACGGTGCCGCTCTGGGTGCCCTCGGCGACGCGCAACCGGTGTTCACCGTCAAGCGTCGGCACGGTAACTTCCGCGCCGAGCGCCGCCTGAGCGAACGAGATCGGAACGCTGCAATAAAGATTCGCGTCGCGGCGTTCGAACACTTCGTGCTCCTTCACATGTACGATGACGTACAAGTCTCCGCGTTGCGCTCCCAGCTCGCCGGCCTCGCCCTCTCCGGCGATTCTGAGACGCGAGCCGTTATCGACACCGGCTGGAATCTTTATCTCCAGCGTTTTCTCCCGCTCCACCCGCCCTTCGCCCCGGCATTCGCGGCATACATCTTTGATGACTTTCCCATTTCCTCTGCAGGTCGAGCAGGTGCGGCTTACTGAGAAGAACCCTTGTTGATATCTGACCTGTCCGGTGCCCGCGCAGGTAGAGCATCGCACCGGATGTGAGCCTTCAGCGGCTCCCGTTCCGCGACAGGTTTCGCAAGTCTCAAGGCGCGGCACTCGAATCTTCGTTTTTACGACGGCGGCAGCCTCCTCCAGAGTAATTTCGATATCGTATCTAAGATCGGAGCCCCGGCGTGGTCCAGAACGACGGCCGGTGCGGCCGCCAAAAATATCGCCCATTCCGAACATGTCGAAAAGGTCTTCAAAACCCGGGAAACCCTGGCCAAAGCCGGCCCCTGCTGCTGCGCCTGCCCCGACTCCGGCATGCCCGAAGCGGTCGTAACGCGCACGTAGCTCCGCCTGAGAGAGCACTTGATATGCGTCGTTTAATTCCTTAAAGCGTTCTTCTGCTTCGTGGTCGCCGGGGTTTTTATCTGGATGGTATTTTAGAGCGAGCCGCCGGTAAGCCTGCTTCAATTCCTGATCGTTCGCCTCGCGGCGAACGCCTAACACCTCATAGTAGTCGCGTTTGCTGCTCAAGTGTAGTTCCTGGTTTCTGGTTTATAGTTTCTGGTTTCTGGTCCCGAATTTCCGGTAGAGACCAGAAACAAGAAACCGAGAACCAGAAACCGAGAACGGATTATAGCAAACTCTATAGCACCTCCGACAACGGCGCGGGATTCTCTCCATTTTCCCTGTCCGGCGAATCGGATGACAACCCGGTGGGGCGGAACATCGCGTCGGTGATCAGCCGCGCGGCCCTTTCAAGTTGCTCAAGGGTGTAACGCATTTCCGTCGAGTCTTCCGATGCGACGGTGGTCCGCGCGTGCTCTATGGTGTTGCGAACGAAATCCTGATCGTTGGATGACAGCATCCAACCGAACTCCGCGAAAGAGCGAATTGTATTTTGAAGCAGGCCCTCCAGTCGATTTCGTGAGATGATAATCTCCTTCATTCGACGGTCACTATCGGCGTTGCGATTGGCTTCTTCAATCAGGTCGTAGATTTCGGAGGCCGACAACCCCGATGAAGGCGTAATCCGCATCGCCTGTTCGAGCCCGGTCATCTTGTCCCGCGCTGAGACGGAGACGATTCCGTCGGCATCCACCTCGAATGTGACTTCGATTTGAGGTAGTCCGCGCGGCGCCACCGGTATGCCCACAAGCTCAAAGCGAGCGAGGCTTCGGTTGCCGGCGGCGATATCGCGTTCACCCTGCAGAACGTGCACTTCAACAACCTGCTGATTATCGGCGACCGTCGTAAAGACCAGCCCTTTCTTTGTCGGTATGGTCGAGTTCCGATCCAGCAGTTTCGTGAACAATCCGCCGCGGGTCTCGATGCCAAGCGATAGCGGAATGACGTCGAGCAGAATTAAGTCCTTTACGTCGCCTGCGAGCACGCCGACCTGAATGGCCGCGCCGATTGCCACGACCTCGTCCGGGTTGATCTCGATCGAAGGCTCGCGTTTGAAGATCTCGCGCACGCGATTGATGATGATTGGTGAGCGAGTCTGACCGCCGACAAGCAAGACCTTTGTTATTTGCTCCGGAGTGAGCTTTGCGTCGGCTAGTGCCTTCTGGCATGGCTCGATTGTACGTTCTACAAGGTCGACGACCAGCTCTTCGAACTTCGTGCGGCTGAGGGTCTTGTTGAAGTGCTTGGGTCCTGTTGGGTCCGCTGCAATAAAAGGCAGGTTCAGTTGCGACTCGGTAGCGGTTGAGAGTTCACACTTGGCTCGCTCGGCCGCTTCTTTCAGCCGTTGCAGCGCAAGCCTGTCCGGCCGGAGATCGATTCCGGTTTCCTGTTTGAAGATATCGATCATCCAGTCGACGATTCGCTGGTCGAAATCTTCTCCGCCCAGGAAAGAATCGCCGCAGGTGGACAGCACCTCGAATACCCCGTCGGCCATCTCCATGATCGAGATATCGAAGGTGCCGCCTCCGAGATCGTAAACTGCGATGCGTTCGTTTTCACGTTTCCCAAGACCGTAAGCAAGCGCTGCGGCGGTCGGCTCATTGATGATGCGCTGTACGGTCAACCCGGCGATCTTGCCCGCGTCCTTTGTCGCCTGCCGCTGAATGTCGTCGAAATAGGCAGGGACGGTTATGATCGCTTCGGTCACTTCATCGCCGAGATACTCTTCCGCGGCCAGCTTTAATCGCTGAAGCAGAATAGCGGAGATCTCAGGAGGGGAATGATCGCGCCCTCGTACTCGAACCCTGCAGTCCCCGTTTGCGGCTCCGGTGATTTCGTACGAACATACCTCACAGGCTCGCTTAACTTCGTCAGAGTCGAATTTGCGCCCCATGAGTCGCTTTACCGCATAAATCGTGTTTGCGGAATTCGTTATCGCCTGACGTTTTGCTATCTGGCCAATCAGCCGCTCGCCCTTCTCGGTGAACGCGACCACTGATGGGGTGGTTCGCCCGCCTTCTTTGTTCGGCACTATCTGCGTCACGCCGCCTTCAAGTATCGCAACGCACGAGTTGGTAGTGCCGAGGTCTATTCCAATGACTTTGCCCATGAGAGTCGCCTCCTATCAATCAAAACCGAGAAAAGGTCCTATAAGGGGTCTGATTAACTGGTGGGGGCCGAGGGGGGAATCGGAACTACACATTGGTTTCGAGTTCCGAAATCTTTGAAACTGCAATACCCAATTGAATTGCGCAACTATTTTTCGGGGCTGGCGGCAACCTTCACCTGCGCGGGGCGCAGCAACCGGTCGCCAATTTTGTATCCTCGCTGAAACTCTTCGATCACCGTGTTCTCTTTATGCTTATCGGTTGCTTCGGTGGTTACCGCTTCGTGAACATGCGGATCGAACGTTTGACCCACTGCTTCAACGGGCTCAAGACCGATTTTCAGCAGCGCGTCTTTGAACTGCTTGTGTATCAGCTCGACACCGTGACGCAACGCTTCTGCGTCTCCATCGCTCGTCTCCAGGCTCGACAGGGCTCGTTCAAAGTTGTCGACCACCGGCAAGAACTGCAGCAGCACATCGTCCCGGCCGTGCTGGTAGAGCTCGCTACGTTCGCGCTCAACGCGCTTGCGGTAGTTCTCAAACTCAGCCTGTCGTCTGAGGAGTTTGTCAAACAACGCAGCCTTCTCGGCGGTCAGCGCGTCTATCTGAGCCTGAAGCTCAGAGATCGCGCTCTCCGCGGGCGCGTAGGCGTCAGGGGGGTCGTCGGTTACATCCGGAGCCGCGCGCTCACTCTGCTGGTCGTCTGGGCCAGCCGCCAGTTCACTGTGAGGGGGCTCCTCTGTTTTTTCTTCCAAACCCGGCTCTTCGATACTCTCGCCATCGAAGCTAATCGGTATATCCTTCGGGACGTTCTTCTTTTCTCGCATTTCCTTTTTTTGTATCTTCCCTTTTGCTCATTGCACTCCAAGAACTAAGGAGTTCTGCCGGAACCCTCGCCGAGCGCGCGTTCGAACAATCTGGCGATGTAGTCCACGACTCCGATCAACCGGTCGTATTCAAGCCTTGTGGGTCCGACCACTCCAATGCTTCCCACCGCGGCTCCCCCGGGATAAATGCACGGTGAAGCGATAACCGTGCAGCCTCGCAGATCCGCAAATCGGTTCTCACTGCCGATGCGCACCGCAACGGTTTCGCGCCGCTGGCTCTGGATACACTCGTTCAATATCTTCACGATACGGCTCTTTTGCTCAAACATCTTGAACAGCGTTCGCATGCGTTCGGTGTCCGCAAAATCAGGCTTCGTGATAATGTTGGAAGCCCCCTCGATAAAAACGTCGGGCTGATCCCCGTCCTGCAGACTCTGGCTGCACAACATGACGGCGTTTCGCAAAAACTGATCGTACAAGGCCTTCTCTTCGCTCATTCGGAGCAGCAGCTCGTCGCGGATCTCGGCAAGCGTCCTCCCGTGAAAATTCTCAATCAAATAGCGCGACGTCGAGTTCAACTCATCCTGCGTAAACTCGGCGTCAATTCGAATCACGCGATCTTGCACTCTCCCGGCGCTCGATACTGTTATGACCATGATCCGCGAATCCGGCAAGCGCACGAACTCGATGTGTTGAAGTATGTCCTTTGCGCTTGATGGAGAAACAACGATCCCGACATTGTCCGACAGCTGCGACAACAGCCGGCTCGTGCGCTCCATCAGCAGCTCCGGGTCGGCAAGCGACTGCTCATCGAGTAATCGATCATTGATGCGAGCCGTATCGGACCTGGACAGCCTCGTCGCGCCAATAAAATTATCAACATAAAACCTGTAGCCCCTATCAGTGGGCAAACGCCCCGCAGACGTGTGCGGGTGGGTCAAGTAACCTTCGTCTTCAAGCTCAGCACAAATATTGCGAATCGTAGCGGATGACAAGTTCTCGCGCGACTTACTTGCAAGCGCAAACGACCCCACAGGCTGACCTGTAGCTATGTGATCCTTCACGATCGTTCCAAGTATCTCGCGTTTGCGGCCGTCGAGCCTTGTACCGCTTCTCTTTATCATAGGTTCTTAGCAGGGGGGCACGCCCGAATGGAATTTCGAGGCCAACTTAACATCGTGCCCAAACCCTGTCAATAATAATGCCCCGCAAGGGTAGTACCGCGCAAGCTTCGAGGTTGCAACGACTCAAAATGGCGTCAACTTGACGTCACTCCCAGTCTCGCGACAATTTTGCTGACGCCGATGGTCAACTCGATGTCACTCTGACGAGACTCGCGGCTTGCAGACGAATTCCCGACTAAGGCACTAAGTAGCCAAGCTTGACAACCACTGCCTCATTTCGATAGCTTTAACCTTTTCCGCAGAGACGTTTATCGAGGAGCGTTTGGACATGAAGAGGACTTTTCAACCGAACAACCGCCGCCGAGCGAAGACGCACGGCTTCCGCGTACGAATGAGCACCAAGGGTGGGCAGCTCGTGCTCAAGCGGCGCCGCGCCAAGGGCCGAAAGCGGCTTACACCTGCGCATTACTAATAAATGATCGCGTGATGTCTGAAAAGTAAAGACATACAAGATCGTCACGCATCACGTCTTTACGCGATGGGCGACGAAAAATTCCCCAAGTCTGACAGGATCCTTAAACGCGATTTGTTCCGCAGCGTCTACGAACAGGGCAAAAAGATACCTGTAAGGTATTTCACAGCGTTTGTCGTGACGAAACAGTCAGGGGGAACGCGCATTGGAATAACCGCGACGCGAAAGATCGGCAACTCTGTTGAACGCAATCGCGCTCGCCGCCTGGTGCGGGAAGCGTTCCGAAAAAACAAATGGCTAGTGCCACATGGAGTTGATATAGTCATTAATGTCAAGCGGTCCCTGGTGGAGGCCGCCTACCGCGAACTGGAAGCGGAATTCATCGCATTCTTAAAGAAGGCGGGCCAGAAGTGAAGGTTGTTCTGATATATTTGATAAAATCTTACAGGTTGTTCGTTTCGCCGCTACTTCCGCCGTCTTGCAGATTCACACCCACCTGTTCTGTGTACACAATGCAAGCAATTGAGAAGTACGGCGCCCTGCGCGGCGCTTACCTTGGAGCACGACGGCTTCTGCGATGCCACCCGTTTCATTCGGGCGGGTATGACCCGGTTAGATAGCTCGTAAAAGGACGGGCGGAACAACCCGCCTGATGTGATTCAATGGACCGAAGTCGTCTAATACTGGCCCTGGCTCTCTCACTGGTCGTGCTGATGTCGTGGCCTCTGGTTATGCACTACATGGCGCCGCAGCCGGTCGAAGAACCGCTTCAGTTCGATCAACCTCCCCCGCAGCGTACAGCAGAGAATCAACAGGCTGCTCCGATAATCAAGATCGCGAAGCCCCCCGCTCCTGCAGTTCCAGCTCCGCAAGCCCAGACTACCCAGGTCTCTCAGCGTGAGATCACTATTACATTCGCAGAGGGAGACCGTCACTACTGGTACGCAACACTTTCTAATCGTGGCGCGGTCGCAACGTCTTGGATACTTGAAAGGTACAAAGAAGGGGGCGTCGATCGCGAGATCAAGGGAGCCGACGGCAATGAGCTGCAGCTCATTCCGCAGCAGTTGCCGGACCCGTTAGACCGTCCTTTGAGCCTTCGTATTCCTTCCTCTCCGGAGATCGCTTCCCAGTTGAATCGAGTGAACTTCCAAATCGAGGGCGTGGGTCCCGATGAGAACATGGTAAAGCTCGGACCGAATGAGTCTCGCAAGATTACCTTTACCTACTCATCTCCTTCGATCAAGGCCACTAAGACATTTACCTTTTACGGCGGCGGCTTCCTGTTCGACGCCACAGCGGAAGTAAACTCCGGCGGAACCGACCAGCAGGTGGAATTGTTGCTTGGCCCGCGGTTTGGAGATCAAAGCGACAAACAAATCGGGAGCTACAGCTCTCCTCCGTCGGTGGTCGGTTATACTCGCGACGGCCAGCGCCAGCAAATCCCCGGGGCGCAAGTAACCCCGCCGTTTGCAACCATCACCGCCGTGAACCAGGAATCGAATCAGATCGAGATCGACAAGCCGCTTGCGGGTGACGTCGGCGAGATCAAGATCGTTGCCGACAAGGGTGCGACGTTCATCGGGTACGCGCGAGTGTTGAATCGTGAAGCGAACAGCCAGCGGCTGACGCTTGATGGGCTGCCGGCGGGGGCGTCGAAAGGGCATTCGGTGGCGCAGGGAGTCGATACGCTCAGACACCTGTATGCCTGGGCTGGAGTCACCGACCATTATTTCGCGATGCTTGCTATCCCCGAGCGCAACCAGGCGATCACCGAGCTCGCCCTTACCAACATTCAGTTGAAGCCTGATCCCGACCACGCTCCGCTGGATTATCCCTGCGTCGCGATCACCGTCAGCTCGGCCGCCCCGACTCGCATCTTCGTTGGACCAAAGGACCGCGAATTGTTGGCGACTGTCGGTCAGGAACTCGGTTCGAACCTCGGAGCGCTGATCGACTACGGATTCTTTTCATTCGCTGTCCGGCCTCTAGTCCCGGCTCTTGCGTGGGCGCTTAACGGGTTTGCCAGACTGTTTGGTAATTATGGCTGGGCGATTGTGGCGGTCACAGTGGTGATCAACCTGGCGCTTTCGCCATTAAGGTTTTACAGCTCAAAGAAGATGAAGAAGGCGGCCAAGCATCAGCCGCGAATGAAAGAGCTTCAGGATCGCATGAAGAAGCTCAAAGAGAATCCTAAGAAGTACGAGCGTGAGTTACAGGAGCTTCAACAAGAGCAACTTGCCCTGATGAAGGAAGCCAACCCGCTTGGTGGATGCATGCCGCTCTTGCTTCAGATGCCGATCTTTTGGGCGGTGTATTTGTATCTCGGGTCTTCGCTGGATGTCCGCCACGCTCCGTGGATCTTGTGGCTCCGCGACCTGTCGACCCCCGACCCCTACAAGATATTGCCGATCGTCATGTGCGTTACGATGATTGCATCGACAAAGCTAACACCGCAGCCTGCCTCGGCTGACCCTTCGATGAAGATGCAGCGAATAATGATGACATGGCTGATGCCCATCATGCTCACATGGCTTTTCTTCTTCTCGGCACCAAGCGGGTTGGTGTTGTACTGGATGGTAAGCAACATCGTAGGCGTTTTGATTCAGTTGTGGATCAATCGGCGGACGGCTGATCTGACAGCCGAGATCGTGTCGGCGGGTGCCTCAGGTAGCAAGGGTGGGTCACGCACAACGGAGAAGACAAGCCAGCAAAAGGGCTCAAAAACGAAGAGCGGCAAGAAGCGGCAGGCAGGGCGAGGTGGCGCTGAAGCAGAAGGCTTCTAACCTAACTCATTGACGTTCGAGGTGCTGAGCGATGCCAGAAGAAGATGTCACTCAAGTCGTTGATTTCACCAATCGGGTCCTTGAATCTTCGGGACTCGATTTGAGGGCAGGCGCAGAACATTCCGGCGAGGGTTTCAAAGTTCAGGTGCGCGGGGATGACGTCGCTTTGCTTCTGGGACACAACGCAGAGTTGCTGGACGCGCTCGAGTATCTGGGCAATCGCATCCTCGCCCGCGCGTCTGGAGAGGAAACGAGGTTGGTATTTGACTCGGGCGGCTACCGGGGGCGGCGCGAAAAAGAGTTGCGATTGATGGCCGAGAAAGCCGCCGAGAAAGTGCGCGTCTCTCGCATACCATTCAGCTTTGATCCGATGACACCCAACGAACGTCGCATCATCCATCTCGCCCTTGCAGAAGACGCTACTGTCACGACTGAAAGCGCCGGCAACGGAGAGAATCGCAAGGTAACCGTTCGCCCCAAATGAGTTTCTGGATTCTGGTTTCTAGTTTCTAGTTCGAAAGCGCTAGAAACCAACAACCAGGAACCCGAAACATATGTATTCCGACGACACCATAGCAGCGATTTCGACGCCGCCGGGACGAGGTGGCATCGGGATGGTGCGGCTCAGCGGCCCAGCGGCGCTCCTCGTTGCGACTTCAATCTTTCGCTCCGGCTCAGGTGCGAAGCCCGGGGTCCCTAACCTTGCCCAGGTCGGGCGCGTCGTTGACACCGCGACCGGCAAGGTTATTGACGAAGTCATCCTCACTTATTTTCAAGCGCCGCATTCCTACACGGCGGAAGACGTTGTGGAGATCTGTTGCCACGGCAGCCCGATCATCCTCGGTCGCGTGCTGCAGATGGCAATCGATCAAGGAGCGCGCATCGCTGAGCCGGGTGAGTTCACTTTTCGCGCGTTCTTCAACAAGCGAATCGATCTCGCACAGGCCCAGGCAGTTCGCGACGTCATCAACGCTCAGACAAACTATCAAGCGCGAGTCGCGGCTAAACAACTTGAAGGCGAGCTGTCGACCAGGCTCACTCCACTAAAAGACACTTTGGTCGACGTCATCGTTCACGTTGAGTCCTCGCTGGAGTTCGTCGAAGAAGACATTTCGCCCGAGGCTGCTTCGGAGCTGCTTATCAAGCTCGAGGGTGTGATCGCGTCGTTGACCGTGATCGCCGACAGCTTCTCGTTCGGTCGCTACGTCAAGGAAGGCTTCGATTTGGCGATCGTCGGGCGTCCAAATGTGGGCAAATCGTCGGTGTTTAACCGCCTCATCGGCGCGGATCGCGCAATCGTGACCGAGTTGCCCGGCACCACGCGAGATGCGTTGTACGAAAGCACCTCGATCTCAGGCGTTCCGGTCCGCCTGATTGACACCGCTGGGATCCGCGACACCACCGATGTCGTCGAGAGCCTCGGCATAAGAAGAAGTCGAAGCGCGATCGCGGATGCAGACATTTCGCTTCTAGTGTTCGAGGCGCCTGAACCCTTTGGAAGGGAAGACCTTGAGCTCCTGGACAGCGTGCCTGTAGACAGACGCATCATCGCGCTGAACAAGACGGACCTGATTGGTCCTGAGATCCCTGACGAGACTCGATTTCATTTCCCCGAATGCCGGGAAAGCGTCGTGTTTATTTCGGCGTTAACCGGCAGAGGATTTGAAGAATTGACGGCAAAGATATTCGAGCAACTCTCGGGTGACGGTGTTACAGAACGTGATGATATAATGCTCACCGATGCCCGCCAGCACGCGGCGGTGAGGAAGGCAATCGAGCAGCTTGGCCAGGCGTGCGAGTTAATGGCTGAACGCGAGCTGGAAGAGATAGTCTTGCTCAAACTGCGCGGCGGGCTGGCTGCGCTTGGAGAGATCACCGGCGAAACTTTGACCGACGATATCCTGGGTCAGATTTTTTCGACGTTTTGCATTGGGAAGTGAGTCTGGAATGAGCACCACGGCCGCCCGGCGTCAGGGCTTTTAGAATTGAAGAGAAGCACACAAACGACAATGCGGGAATATTCATTTGACGTCATTGTAATCGGAGCCGGGCACGCTGGATGCGAGGCTGCTTATATCGCCGCGCGCATCGGAGCGCGGACTGCGCTGGTCACGATTGACACGAACTCGATTGGTCAGATGAGCTGCAATCCGGCCATCGGGGGCATCGCCAAGGGACATCTGGTACGGGAGGTCGATGCGCTCGGCGGCATAATGGGTCAGGTCATCGACGCCACCGGCATCCAGTTCCGCTTGCTCAACCGCAGCCGCGGCCCCGCGGTGCAGTCACCGCGCGCGCAAGCCGACCGCAATCTCTACCGCACTGAAATGCGGCGCAGGCTTTCAAATACCGAACACCTGTCGATAATCGAGGGTGAGGTCTCCGAGATCAAATTCGCTGGGGACGTCGTTGCCGGAGTCGAGCTCGCGAATGGCACGACAATCGAAGGTGTCGCGGTCGTGTTGACCACCGGAACTTTTCTGAACGGCCTGATTCACGTAGGCAAGAAAACCTTTCAAGCCGGACGAAGCGGTGAACCGGCATCGATAAAGCTGGCGGACTGTATTCGCGGAATCGGTTTCAAGACCGGAAGACTGAAAACTGGCACTCCACCGAGACTCGACGGGCGCACGATCGATTACTCTAAATTCGAGCGACAGCCTGGAGACGAGCGCCCCGTGCCTTTTTCCTTCCGCACCGAGGCGATCGATCGCAAGCAAATAGAGTGTTTCATAGGTTACACCAACGAAGCTGTCCACGACGTGATCCGCAACAACATCGACAAATCGCCTCTTTACAGCGGGGACATCCAGGGCATAGGCCCGCGCTATTGTCCATCAATAGAAGACAAGGTCGTGAAATTTGCCGAGAAGCTGCGACATCAGATTTTTCTTGAGCCCGAAGGCTACAATACCTACGAAGTCTATCCGAACGGAATCTCTACAAGTATGGCCGAGGAGGTTCAGCACGAGTTTGTTCGCAAGATTCCCGGACTCGAAAGGGTCAAGCTTCTTCGACCGGGCTACGCGGTCGAGTATGACTTCGTCGATCCGCGCGAGCTGTCCGCCACGCTTGAGACCAAGCGGGTTCGCGGGCTGTTTCACGCCGGGCAAATCAACGGCACGTCGGGCTACGAAGAAGCTGCGGGGCAGGGAATCGTCGCGGGAATCAATTCCGCGCTGTCGGCACTCGCTCGTGAGCCGGTAGTTTTCGATCGCGCAGAGAGTTACATCGGCGTGATGGTCGATGATCTGGTGACCAAAGGCGCGGATGAACCGTATCGAATGTTCACCTCTCGGGCCGAGATGCGATTGTCGCTGCGTTACGATAATGCCGATCAAAGGCTGAGCCCGATCGCCCATAAGACCGGCTCGATTGACGAAGCTGACTACGACGCTTTCGAAAAGCGACAGCGAGAAGTCACGATCGTAAAAGAGTTTCTATCGACGTCCCGGATCAGTGATCTTGACGACGAGTTGTTGGATGAGCTTCAGCTCGAAGGCTCGGAGGATAGTTACCGCGGCCGAAAGCTGGATTATCTTGCGCGCCGGCCCGATTGCAGCGCCGAAAAGCTGATCGAGATCGTGACCGCCGCGATGCGCGATGAAGCCGGCGAGAAACAGATTGTCGTGGCGCTGAACGATATTCGTTACTCGGGCTACTTAAAGGACCAGGACGCGCTGGCTCGAAAGCGCGGCCGCTATGATGATCTCAAGATTCCAGGCGATGTGGACTTCTCGAGTATATCCGGGCTATCGAATGAAGTCGTTCAGAAGCTCGGAACAGTTCGTCCTCGCACGATAGGCCAGGCCGCGCGAATTCCCGGGATCACCCCTGCCGCAGTTTCGATCCTGCTCGTTGAAATGCTCAGAACTTGATCTCGCGCTTAACCTCTTCGGAATTGACTATGCCGGGTGGCAGGGTCGCTGACGAGTTTGGTACAATTTTGTTGGCAGCAAAAGAACTGCCATCTCTTCTCCAAGAGTGAGCGGAATGGTAGAGGGCGAGCCGGTGTGCACGACTCGCCCTCATTTTTCGCTGCTGCTGTCGGACCTGCTGGGAACTTTCTATTCGAGGATCACTGACATGAAAATCAAAAAACTGATATCCGCGGTGTCTATTGCGATGCTGGCGAGTCCGCTGGTGAGCTTAGCGATTGCCGATGAGGGCATGTGGCCCTTCAATATCGTGCCGCGAGCCGAGATCAAAAAACGATACGGTTTTGATATCACCGATGCCTGGCTCAAGAAAGTGCAACTTGCCTCCGTACGCTTCAACAGCGGCGGGTCAGGCTCGTTCGTCTCTAATGACGGCCTGGTTCTCACCAATCATCACATCGCCGCTGATGTATTGCAAAAGATCAGCACACCTCAAAAAGACTACATCAAGGAAGGCTTCTACGCGCGCACGCGGGACCAGGAGGTGCAGGCTCCCGACCTCGAGCTAAACCAGCTAGTCAGCATCGAGGATGTTACCGGTCGCGTTACCTCGGCTGTGAAGTCTGGAATGTCACCGGATGAGGCAAATGCTACCCGTCGCGCTCAGATTGCGCAGATTGAGAAAGAGTCCACGGACAAGACAGGACTTAGAAGCGACGTGGTCACGCTTTATCAAGGCGGCCAATACAATCTTTATTGTTACAAAAAGTACACCGACGTGAGGCTGGTGTTCGCGCCCGAGTTTGCTATCGCCTTCTTCGGTGGCGACCCCGACAACTTCACCTTCCCGCGCTACGATCTGGATATGGCGTTGTTCCGGGTCTACGAAGAAGGCAAGCCGATAAAAGTTGAGAACTATTTCAAGTGGTCAAAGGCGGGCGCGAAGGATGGCGAGGTTGTTTTCGTATCGGGTCATCCAGGTTCCACCGCGCGCTTAAATACAGTGGCGCATCTTGAATATCTTCGCGACAACGGATTGCCCTTCCTTATCAAGCTCCTGAACCGCGAGCACGAAGCGATGGCAAAATACAGATCTCGAGGCGATGAGCAATCGAGAAGGGGACAAGAAGACTTTTTTAGCGTAGAGAACAGTCTTAAGGCGTTGCGCGGAGAGATCGAGGGTTTAAAGGACAAATCCCTGATCGCAAAAAAAATGAAGGCCGAAGAAGCGTTGCGATGGACAGTCGCAGCCGATCCGAAGAGACAAAAGGAATACGGGGATGCCTGGGCCAACATCGCTAGGGGCCGTGAGGGATTGAAGAGCTACTACCGGGAGTTCTCTCTGCTCGAGAACGGTGCCGCCTTCAACTCCGAATTGTTCGCGCTTGCCCGGAAGCTTGTTCGGCTCGCTGCTGAAAGCTCTAAACCGAACTCTGAGCGGATGCCGGATTACACCGATGCTCGTCGAGCTTCGCTTGAGCTCGCTCTGTTTTCCCCGGCTCCGATCTATGACGATTTTGAGGAGGCGAAACTAGCCGGCTCCCTGGCTTTTCTGTGCGACGAACTGGGATGGGACAGCGCGATCGTCAAGAAAGTGCTTGCAGGCAAGTCGCCGGAGGCGCGCGCAACGGAGCTTGTCGATGGGACCAGATTGAAAGATGTGGCTTACCGTAAACAACTTGCGGCAGGGGGCATCAAGGCGATTGAGGAATCAACCGATCCGATGATCGTGCTGGCGCGTTCGACTGACAGTGAGGCTCGATCGTTGCGCAAACGATACGAGACTGAAGTGCAGGCCAATGAACGCGCCAACTACGCCAAGATCGCAAGGGCGCTTTTTGACAGCGAAGGTACCAAGCTCTATCCGGATGCGACGTTCACGCTGCGGCTGTCATACGGCGCGGTGAAGGGCTACGAAGAAAACGGGAAACGCGTTCCGGCGTTCACCACGATTGATGGTCTCTACAAGCGAGCTGCCGAGCACGGCAACAAGTTTCCTTATGAGCTGCCTCAACGATGGCTCGATAAGAAGTCGGCGCTCGATCCGAATATGGCCTTTAACTTCGTTTCGAACAACGACATTATCGGCGGGAATTCCGGCTCGCCGGTGATCAATCGCAACGCCGAACTTGTGGGGTTGATCTTCGACGGGAACATCCAGTCCTTGGTTGGGAACTTCGTCTTTGATGAGACGCAGAACCGGGCTGTGTCGGTCGATTCGCGGGCGATGATCGAAGCCCTTCGTAAGGTCTACGGCGCAACCGAGGCTGCAGACGAATTGACAAGGTAAGACAGCTTGTCGAAAGTCCGACAAAACTCCAGTTTTATCGTTTAGGGCCGAACCTCAACGACGAACTGAGTTTATCGGACTGGCTACTCATCTGAAACCTTTACCAGTTGCTTGCCAATATTTCGCCCCTTCAACATTTCCATGAAAGCCCTCGGAGTGTTCTCAAAGCCTTGCTCGATGTCTTCTTTGTATGTCAGCTTTCCCTCTCTGAGCCACCGAGCCATCTGTGTGAGGCCTTCCGGAAATCTCTCGGCGAACTGAGAAACTATGAACCCAGTCGCCGTCGCCTGCTTGACAAGCAGCGTGATTAGAACCAGGCGCGGTCCCATTTCCGGTTTTTCGAGATTGTATTGTGAGATTTGTCCACAGATCGAAATCCTCGCCTGGGGATTGAGCACCCTGAACACGGCATCCGTGATCGCGCCTCCAACGTTGTCGAAATACACGTCGACTCCGTTGGGACAAAGGTTGCTCAGCGTGCCGGTGTAGTCAGACACGGTTTTGTAATTGAACGCTCCGTCGAATCCAAGCTCCTCGGTTAAGTAACTGACTTTGTCGTCGCCGCCGGCGATCCCGATGGCGCGGCAACCTTTGATCTTCGCTATCTGACCGACAAGCGACCCCACTGCTCCGGCAGCCCCTGACACAACTACAGTCTCGCCTTCTTGAGGCTTTCCGAACTCCAACAACCCAAAATATGCCGTTAAACCGGGCATACCCAGAATGCCCAGCGCCGTCGATATCGGCGCAAGCGATGGATCGATCTTCCTCACGCCCTGGCCGTTTGTTAAAGCATATTCCTGCCAGCCGAACATGCCTTCAACGATGTCGCCTTCTTTGAATACGGGGTTGTTTGACTGGACCACTCTTGCGACGACGCCCCCTCCCATCACTCCGCCGATCTGCACTGGCGGAGCGTAAGACTTGACGTCGTTCATTCGGCCACGCATGTACGGATCGACCGATAAGTAGATCGAGCGTACAACAAATTGCCCCTCGCCTGGAGTCGGAACCGGGGACTCGACAAGCTTGAAGTCTGAGTCCTTCGGAAATCCAACTGGCCTTGCGTCGAGTAGTATTTGCCTGTTCATTGTCGACATCAGAACTCCCTTTTTTGCTGAACCGCAAAGGATGCCGATGGGGATCTACTTACCGGTGACCCCTCGTTCCTATGCGGTCGAATTTCTTTACTCACAAAACGTGGTATCCGTTACTGAAGCAGGTCCTTGAGCGTGACCGTTGATTTGGGTTGTGCAGACTTCAAAAACGTCACGAGATCCAGAAGCTGTTTCATCGTGTAAATCGAGGCGTAGTCTTTCGGCATTACGGATTCGTACACGCTATCAAATTTGAGAACATCAGCCTTTTGAGCCGTGCGCAGGACCGCAG
>JBASRM010000338.1:0-21377 GCA_049273835.1 Blastocatellia bacterium
GTCACTGTGTCCTGGCGACCTGCCGCTCGTGCTGCTGCCGGTCCGGTTGGAGACGCGGTTCTTCGTCCTGCCGGCCGGCGGCGCCGAGCTGCGCGTGCGCGTCTTCCCCGACAAGATTCACCTCGACAGCCACGAGCTCGATCTCACGGCCGACGAACAGACCTGGGGCCAGCATTACTGGCAGCAGGACTGGAGCGCAGCGGACGACCGCGCCCGCGGCGATGCGTGGCGGCAGATCGCGGATCGATTTGGCGATCGCCGCGCCGCGTGGATCGTTCGCGCGCTGACGCCGACCAATCTCGCGCAGCGGCCGGTGTCGCCGCCCGTGTTCCCCGCCGTGACGATCGCGCCGCAAGACGAAGCCTGGCGTCACGCGCCACAGGCGCGGTTGATGCCCGATCGTTGGGTCGCGATCGTGCACTCTGGCGGCCGCGCCGCGATCACGGTGACCGGAGGCGACATCATTCGACCGCTGGCAGTCGGACCGAACCCGCTCGCACCTGCACCAGACGCCGCGACGGATGCGGCGATTGCCCGCGGCGATCAGCTCGCCATCGATACCGGCATGAAGTGGATGGTGGACTTCAACGAAGCCGAAGCGGTGGGGATGGCGCTGCGCATTCCGATTCCGGCCGCCACGCTGACGGCGGGGCTCGACAGCCTCGTGGTCTTCGGCGTGGTCAGATCGCTCAGCGTGGCCGACACCGCAAATCAGCTCGCGGACCTGATGGACGCGCATCACTACACCGACGGGCTCGCATTCGTCCGCCCGGGGACGCCGACCAACAACACCGACAATCGCCGCGCCGGCCACAACACCGACGATCCGGGCCACGAGCGCAGCTTCGCCATCGAGGTCAATGGCACGCCGCAGCTCGTTGACAACAACGCGCTGCGTGTCGGCACCGCGTTGGGCCTTCGGTTCGATCGGATCGCCCCGACGTTCCTCCACGTCGATCGCGGGCTCGAGCGCGACGATCTTCACATGCGCAGCATGAACACTGCGCTGTGGCAGGTCGGGTGGGGCTACTTCCTCAGCAACATGATCGGCGCCGAGGCGGGCCTCACGCAGCCCGACGTCGAGTGGGCGCGACGCCATTATCTCGATCACGTCCGCAGCTTCGGACCCTTCCCAACGCTGCGATGCGGCGCGCAGCCGTACGGCCTGCTGCCGGTGACGTCGCTCGATCTCTGGCAACCAGGCACCGGCGACGGTACAACGGCGCAGGATGCCTGGTTGAAGGGGATGTTGATCTCGCTGCGAGACAAAGTGTGGCGTCCGGCGCTCGCCTCCGTCGCTCGGATCGGGAACAGGCAGGATCCGATCGATCCCGACGCCGACCTCGCCGACGTGATGCGCAACGATGCGATTTCCAGCTGGTACCGCGCGCGCAACGTCTTTGGCAGCCACTTCCTTCAGCACCTGTTCCGCTTTCTCGCGTCGGGCATGGCCGACGGCAATCCGGCGCAGATCGCACTCCTGCAGACGCTCGGTTTGCCGTGGCGGCCGGGCCTCTCGAAGCTGTGGAATGCGGACTGGCAATGGAACATCCTCGCGCCGCTCGTGCAGGCCGGCGAAGTGTCGCCGTGGGCCAAGCTCGAACCGAACTACATCGCATCGCTCCTCGCCGAGCCGCACATCGAACAACTGATCCTCGCGCGGCCCGACCCGCAGCTGCCCGACGACACGACAAGCCTGCTACAGACGCTCCTGCGCCATGCGTTCCTGCGCGAGATCGCGTACGCCGCGGCGCGCATTCAGTCCGCCGAAACCGGCGCGGATCTCTCCGCTCTTCTCCGCGACGCCGAGCTCGTCGATCTCGTCACCGGCGCGGGACCGACAATGCACTGGAAGCGGCAGCTCGAACAGAAGCCTGCGGTCGCGGGTGGACGCACCATCCGGGAATTCCTCGAGACCCAGACAAGCTTCACGACGCCGGCCCTTGCGGCTCTCGGTGAGTTCCGTTCGAGTCTCGAGCACCTCAAGGATCTCGACAGCGAGGCCCTCTTGCAGTTGATGCAAGGCACGCTCGATCTCTCGACGCATCGCCTCGACGCCTGGATCACATCGGTCGCAACGAAGCGCCTTGCGGCCATGCACATCGACGGTCCCGCGGGTCAGTACATCGGCGCGTACGGGTGGGTTGAGAACCTCAAGCCGATTCCGGCCTCATTCGTGAAGCCAGTGCCGGCGTTGCCGGCAGGAGAGTCGGCACCGCTGCAGGCGGCCGCAAACGACAGCGGCTTCATTCACGCGCCGTCGATGACACACGCCGCAACAGCCGCGCTGCTTCGTAACGCGCACCTGGGCCCCACGGGAGTTCCGAAGCCGGATGGTCCGTTCGCCGTCGAGTTGTCATCGCGTCGTGTCCGTGAAGCATCGCGGCTGCTCGAAGGTGTTCGCCAGGGTCAACCGCTCGGCGCGCTCCTGGGCTACCGCGTCGAACGGCTGTTGCACGAGACCGTCGTGGACAACGGTCGCAGCATGGACCGCTTCATCGCGCCGCTGCGACGCGTGGCGCCGCTCATCGCTCGTTCGAGCGGCCTGACCACCGCGCCCGTTGACACCATCGCCGCCAACAACGTCGTCGATGGCCTTGTGCTGCATCGCCGCTGGAAGGAAGAGCGACCCGCCGTCGTCGCCGAGCTGAACAAGGTGGGGATGGGCACGAGCGATCTCGCGACGTTGGGGTCAATTTTCGACAAGCTGGCCGATGCCATCGACGGCCTGGGCGATGCGCTCACCGCGGAATCGGTCTACCAGATGGCGCGCGGCAACACCGGCCGGACGGCAAGCACGCTGTCGTCGATCGCGCAGGGTGACGCGCCGCCGCCCGAGCTCGAGGTGGCGCGCACGCCGCGATCCGGCACCTCGCTCACGCATCGCCTGCTGCTGTTGATGAGCGGCTCGACGCCGAACACACCCGGGTGGGCGAGCATCTCCGCACAGCCGCGCGCCCTCGCGGAGCCGATGCTCAATTTCTGGGCGTTCAAGCTGCTCGGCGACGGCAGCAAGATCCGCTGCACGATCGAGCGCATCGACGATACGACCCTTGTCGTCGTCGAGACGCGCACGCTGCCCCTGAGTGAGCTCGGGATTACGCCGCTCGACGTCGTCTTCGGCGTCGAAGCCGCGAATACCACGGCGCAGCCCGGCATGTCGCTCACCGAGATCGAACAGCAGATCCTCTACCACGCGAAGCACAAGGTGGGCGGCTTCGATCCGTCTGCAACGCTCCGTCTGCAGCAGGCGCGCCCGGCGAACCTGGCGGCAGGGGTGCTGACGCTGTTCGACGTGCTCGAGCAGGCGCGGGCCGTGCGGCGATTGCTGAACCTTGCGCGCGGTGCCGACCCCGAAGACGTGAACCCACCGGAGCGCACCGGCCAGGGTGTGATCGATCTCACCGAGCTCGAAACGCGAACCGTGAGAGCGGAGAACGCGCTGAACGCCGCGCACAAGGGATTACAGAATCTCATCGCCAGGATCACCACCACGACCACGGCGGAGATGCTGCGCACGGCGCTTCTCAAGCTCCATGCGTTTGGCGTCGGCCCCGCGGTTCCGGTGAGCGCCGCGGGTGAAGGTCCCGAGGCGATCGCGGCACTCGCGAGGCAGGGCCAGGCGCTCCTGAAGATCAGCGGTCCGCGGTTGGATCAAGGTGCGGCACTGCGACTCGTGCCAGCGGCAACGGACCAACGCGGCCGCCGCGAGCAAATCGTCGCGCGGATGCGCGCGGTGTTCGGACCATCGTTCGTCGTCTTGCCGCGATTCACGTTCGATGCCGCCGGCGCGACCGAACTCGCGAATGCTCTGGCCGCAAGCACGCCGGCGCAAGGCGGTGATCCGCTGGCGGTCAACACGTGGTTCGCGAGGTACGCGCGAGTGCGCGACGGCGTCGGACGTCTGGGCACGTGCCTGCAGCGCGCCGACGTGCTCGGCACCGGCGCACGCCTCAACCTCAGCGTTGCGCAGCTGCCGTTCGTGTCGGCTGAACGTTGGGTCGCACTGCCGCCGCTGCCGGGTACGACGCTGCCGCCAAGCAAGCTGTCGCTCGTGCTCCACACCGTTGGTCCCGTCAACACCACGCAGGTAATGACCGGATTGCTCGTGGACGAGTGGGTGGAGGTGGTGCCGAACACGCACGAGGCCACCGCGCTCGCGTTTCAGTTCGACGTGCCCGACGCGTGCGCGCCGCAAAGCGTGCTGATCGCGGTGCCGCCGGTGCCGGGGCAGGACTGGACGACCGAAACGCTCCGGCGCGTGTTGATGGAGACGCTCGATCTCGCGAAGCTTCGCGCGGTCGATACGCGATCGCTTGGCGCCGCGGCGCACCATCTGCCCGGCCTCTACCTCGCGTTCAACACCGAGGATCACGCCGTGTCCACCGACTTCGCCGCGCTCACGAGCTAGGGCATTTAATGATTTGGTGATTCGCGATTGAGCGATTGATTCGACGATTTGCGATCTGCGATTTATCGGGTCTGTCGGACTTGGGTGAATGAATCGCCCAATCGGAAATGGCCAAATGGAATCTGAATCATGAATCACACAATCACAAATGAACTGAGGTAACGACCGATGCCGCCGCCGCAAATATTCTTCAACATCACGTCGCCGACGGGCGGACTGCCGTTCGTCAACCGGACCTTCGGGGTCACCGGCAACATCTCGACGCTGTTCGTGCCCACGGGCTGGTCGCTCGTCAGCAAGAGTGTCACCGTGCAATTTGGCCCGGGTGTGTCCCCGGTGGCGGCGGCATTCATCGGCGCCACGATGAACTGGCAATGCACGGGGACTGTCAGCCCCTCGACGCCGTGGGGGTCGATGGTCCAGTTGACCATCCGCGCGTCGGCAAGATACCGCTTCTTCCTGACACCCTTTGAACCAGACTTCGCGACGATTGAAAACACCAACACGTTTATGGTGCGGCTGTTCCCGGCCGTTACACCAACCATCAGTCTCAGCCCGTTCGCGTCGCCAATCGTCGCGGCGAACATGCCCGTGTCGTTTGCGTTCGTCGGATCGGCGACGAGTCCACAAGCGCCGATCCAGGTGGTGCAATACAAGGTCGAGGGCGGTCAGTTCGCGAACGCTGTGAACATCACCGGCAACTGGTCACAGTTCCGGATCACGCTGCCCTTGCCGCCGACGCCGCCCGATCAGCCGCATACGCTGACGATTCGCGCCATTGACACGTTCGGGACCACAGGTGAGATCTCGCAGCCAGTGGCGGTGCAGCCGCAACCGCCGATCGTCGTGCCGCCGGGAGGGAAGACTACGTTCTCCGGCGCGCCAACCACTTCGTCGATCACGAGCTGGACTCGTCTCGAACCCCAGTGCACCGACGCCGACATCGGCACGAGCTCGAGTGCGCGCGTGTTCGATCCGCTCTGGATGCTGACGCGACAGTGGCAGATGGGAGAATTCCAGGCCGAAGACGCAGGCACGCCAATCCAGGCGCGGGTGCGCGCAACGACCGCTGTCATCACGCGGCGCTTCTCGGGAGAGTTGCCGAAGCCGACTGGCGCGGGCCCGACGCCGATCGCGGCGCAGGCCTACGATCCAAGCCGAACACCGCTCGAGGTTCTTGTCGAGCGCCGGCGCATGCGCCCGGCCAACGAGACCGATGCGCGCATGCTGACCTTCGCGGTGGAAGCAGGCCTTCACTTCCTGCGGATGCTCGAACTGCAGACGCTGTCCAAGAGTTATCGCGCGCCATTCGTGACGAAGTTTGCGCTTCAACCCCTCTCCGGGATCAACCCCGCACTGATCGACGATGCGACCGCCCGATACATGCAGTCGATGGTCGGCAGAGCACCTGACGGCCGGCAGTTGGCCACGACCGTGCGAACGTCTGGAGCAGCGCAGCTGGTGCTCGATCCGGTTTTGAACATCGCAGTCGCCGACCGGCCCAAGGTGCAACAGGCTGCGACGTCATGGCTGGCGTGGTACGACGCGATGTATAGCGAGCCAGCCAGCCCCGCAGACGAAGCGTGGAACCCGCCGCGATTGGAGTACGCGTTGGCTGTCGGTGCACGCATGTCGGCGAACGCGCTCGACGAAATGACGTTCTCGGCGACGGAGATCGATGGTCCGATCGACTGGAGCTCGTTCGACGTCACGACGCAGGCCTCGCTGACCACGGCCGCGGATCAGAGCTTTTCGTCGATCGTCGAGGCCACCATCCCGGCGCCGATCTCCTTCCCCGGCGCTCCGGCGCTGCGATTCTGGGAGATGGAGGACGCGCGCATCGCGTACGGGCTCGTGACGGTCGGCCCGACCGACCTCGCGCACCTGATGATGATCGAATACGCGAGCAGCTACGGCAACGATTGGTTCGTCGTCCCGCTCACGCTGCCGGTGGGATCGGTGACACGCGTGGACTCGCTGGTGGTGACGGATACGTTTGGCGTCCGCAATTTGATCCGGCCGATCGGCGATCCAAATCTGCCCGCGCCGTTCTTCTCGATGTGGCAGATGGCGCAGAAGGGAACGTCCTCGTTCAGCGCCGCAGCCCCAAAGCCGGTCGTCAATCGCTTCTTCCTGCCGCCGACGCTGAGCCGCACGATCGACAGCCCGGCGCTCGAGGACGTGTTGTTCATGCGCGACGAGATGGCCAACCTCGCGTGGGCGATCGAGCGTACCGTCGAGAGCCCGATCGAACAGCCGGCGCAGCGGTACCTAGGCGTCGATGCCGTCCCTCCGTCGGACGATCTGCTGAACGGCGCGCTGCCGCGATACCTCCTGTCAACGACAGTTCCCCCAAACTGGATTCCGCTTCTGCCGGTACAGGTCCCGAACCCGCTGCAGCCGCCGAACACACCTGGCCAGATCCTCTCGCGCCTGAAACGCGGCGCCGTGCTGCAGCCCGATGGCAAGCGCAAGGTTCACACGTCGCTCGGTGAGGTGTTGGGGTCGATCGGCAACGGTCTCTTCTACGACGAAGAGGTCCCACGCGAAGGCGCGCGCGTGACGCGCCAGCGCCGGCTCGCGCGATGGACCGACGGCTCGACGTGGCTGTGGACGTCGTTCAAGAACGAGGTTGGACAAGGCGAGGGCTCGGGCCAGCTGAAGTTCGATCAGATCATCGAGCCGCAGGGAGCGACACCGGCTGAATAGCAGCGACGCTCGGGCGAGACTCCGTCAGTCGTGCCGGATGGCCACAAGTGGGTCGACGAGCGTTGCCCGGCGTGCGGGAATCAGCGTCGCCAGCAAGGTGACCGATCCGAGTACGCCGACGACGATCGTCAACGTCATCGGATCGCGCGGCCCCACTTCTTGCAGCAACGACCGGATCACACCGCCGATGGCAAGCGATCCGGCGAGGCCCAAGGCAATCGCGAGCGTAAGTTGCAGCAGAGTGCGGCGCATGAACATCCGAACGACCGCCGCGCCGTCCGCGCCGAGGGCCATCCTGATGCCGATCTCTTCCGTGCGCTGCCCCACAGCATGCGCTGTAATGGCGAACACGCCTACTGCGGCGAGGAGCAGTGCGACAATCGCGAGCGCACCCAACCAGGCGCTGCACCTGACACCGGCCGCATATAAACTGTTCGTGTGGTGTAGCTCACCGAGCGGCCGGTGCAGGTGAGCTTGGAGCAGCCTTCCTTAAAGAAGACATTCCTTCGACTAAATACCAAAGTTCACACTCAGTTCGGTGCGCTAAGCCGCCGAGCCCATAATAAGTGAGCGATCGAGAGCACGACGCAGAGCGCGCACAGCGAAGCATAAGCAGTAAGATCATGAAGCGCTTTCGAGCGCACCGCTTGAATGTGCTGCGTTTTTGCAGCTTCGTACATCGCTTCCCATTCTCCGCGTTCCCAGAACTTGAGCATGTATAGCCCTGACCTTTCAGACTGTTGCTTACCCGCCCACATCTCTTGAGAAATACCAAGTTTCCCTTTCGCCAAGATAAATATTTCAAGCGAGGCGAGTTCGGCGTTGGGCTCGACAAATTGTGGCGAGCGGTATTCCAAGACACTGCGGATCAGAGGCGCAATTGTGATGAGTAGCCCGAGAACCGAGGCAAGCGAAACCACGAGCGTGTATGTCTTCTTGCTCATGGCCGCCACGTCCTAAACAACTCTTCCCCAGATATAGTTTTGATTATCCGGCTGATCTCAATTTTTCCGTAATACATGCCGCGAAAGTTCGGCGCGGTGAGTTCGAGGTTGTTAAGAGATGCGCGCAGCTTATTTTCATCTAAGCCGAAGATGTTCGCGGCTCTCTTGTTAACCTCATACGCGACGATATCGGCAGCCTGTAATTGAGGCTTGTCCTTCATCATCGCCTTAGTCCAACTGCCGTTCAATCTGAATCGTGTCCTGAGTTCCTTATGCTCAAGCAGCATTTCAAAATACGGGTCTAAGTCGCTTCCCTGTTTCGCGAGATGCGAGAACACCGATTTAGAACCGTTGCGTTGCCATAGATTGCGTAGTCCTTCACGGCTTGATGTAGCTCTCTCAATACCTTGAGCCGTTTGCTATTCGACCAGTCTTTGTAATGGCCCCAGCGGGACTCATAATCCGTCATGTGAAAGAAAGGGACTCCCGCCTGTTTGAGAATCGTCTTCCATCGCCGACCGAATCTTGCCCATTCTTTTGCCGTGGAGAGCCAGCAACCAACAGTGTAAACTGGCGGCTCAGCGGGACGCTTTGGATTGGTATGGTTATAACTCTCATCAAAGTACGCGGTAAGGGGTGAGGTCGCCGCAATCATCGCTACCATGCTCTCCTAGCAAGAAACAGAGAAGCACATGATGCTCAAAAAGGCATCGCACACCGGGGGATGCAAGGGTCCCTTTCGCTTAATATTATTCCACTCGGGCGCGAGGTATCTTACAAGTGAAGCCCGATGACAGTAAGGAGAGGTGACGGCTAAGCTAGAAAGCAGGCGCGCGTGTCAGCTTTGCTTCTTAGCCGTCTTCTTCACGCTGAGACTCAGCTTCCCGCTTGTCCTATCTAACCAACCACTCTGGCGTCAGGCGAGCGAAACGTTGACAACCATCACTGACAACCAAACTCAACGGTAGTCGGCGGACTAAGGTGGACTAGAAACCCGTACTTACCGCGATGCGGATGTGGGCGGACTAGATGGACTAGGTTCCCACAACTGCCACTCATGCGCTCTCCCAGCTGAGCTATGGCCCCCTCGAGGTGGTTACTTAAACGACCGAATACTAGCAACCGCATTTAACCGGCGTCAACTATCTCTTACTGGTATCTCTTACTGCTGGCTCGACAGATAACGCGTGCGCAAGATCTCGACGTGATGACGCTCGTGACCGGCTATGATGAATGCCAGCGCGCGGACCGATACCTCGTTGTTGTTTGCCGCGCCTCGCCGCCGCCACGCCTCGCCATCCAGGTTCGCAAACAACGAAATCGTCGCGCGGCGCACGTGTTCATATTCATCAGCAAGTTCGCTCAGGCTTATCCGGTCGAACGCCCCGCCTCGAACATAGTCGTCCTGCTCGAAACCTGCCAGCGGAGTCGTGTCGCCCCGGCCAAACCTCAGCGCGCGGTATGCAAATACCCGCTCGCTGTCTATCACGTGCCCGATAAGCTCCCTGACACTCCACTTCCCTTCCGCGTAACGAAATCCTCCTCGCGCTTCAGGAACACTCTTGATTAATGCCAACGTGTCTTCGAGTTGCCTTGAGAGAGTCGCCACGATGTCTCCGTCGGGGACGCGCGAAATATAACCCTCGGTGTAAGCTGGATACTCGGAACTGTCCGGGCGTTCGGTTACCGCTGCGGTCATAGTTTCATCACGCCTTTTCGTCTCGTAGCGTCAGGCCGCGAAGAGATCATTCTTTGAGCGAGTATCAGCTGCTGGGCTGAGCCGAACGCTCACGCTTGTACGGCGTACCAAGATACTTCTCGGCCGCCTGCTGCGCGCCGTTGTAATTGTTGCCACTTTCCTTTGCCTTGTTGTATTCGGCGACGGCCCGGTCGCGATTGTCTTCCGCATCCCACGAGTTCCCGCGTTTGATGTAAGACCAGACCTCGAGCCAAGAAGGCTCCAAATCGCCGTTGACGGCCTCGGTGAAGGCATCGCGAGCCTTTTGCCAGTTTCGCTGCTCCATGTAAAGCAGCCCGATGTTGTACCACGCCCAGGAGGAACGTGAACTCAGCTTGAGAGCCGCGCGAAATTGCTCTTCCGCTTCGGCGTACTCCTCACGTTGGAAGTGCTGAATGCCCCGCCGCACCACTACCGATACGCGTATCGCATCGCTGATTCTCAGATAACGGTTCTCGGGATCCACCACTACTTCGAGCGGTTTACCCTCGCTTGTAAGATCGAAGTCGACCGATGTCCCTCGCATATCCAATGTGGCTTTTGTCTCACGGCCGCCCTCCGCCTCGAGCGCGACGCCGACCGGACCTCGGAACGAATCCATGTTCTGACGCACTGTGCCGCGTACTTTGAACTTGCCTTCCTTTGTGCGGATGATCGAGTATTCGACTTTGAATTCAGGAACGCCGGTTGAATCTATCCACATCCCGAAAAAGCCGCGGAGCTTTTGTCCCGACACTTTGTCCGCGAGCGTCTCGAAATCTTCGGTGCCCGCGTTCTGGCCCTTGTATGTTGAATAGTAGGTCTTCAGCAGGTTGAAAAATCTGTCGTCGCCTATCGTAGTGCGCAGCATGTGATAGACATAGGCGCCTTTGTAGAACACCACTGACCGGTAAGCGGGCGATTGATCATTGAGCTGCGAAGGCGCGCGGGAGATCGACGCATCTTGTTCAAAGGCGAGCGCGAGCTCGATTATCTCAGACAACGTCTCGTGAAACTCAGCCGCACTCTGCTGCGATTCTCGATACAGCACAGACGAGTACTCCGCAAGCCCCTGCGACAGCCACGCGTCGTCAAAGCTTTTCAGCCCGACCGCCTGACCCCACCACTGGTACGCCACTTCGCGAGCCAGGTCATCAACCGGGAGCGGCTTATCGGATACGAGCGTCCGGTGCGCGATGAACCCGATCCCCGCACCGCTGTAATAGTCGAGCGTCTCGTCGTCGATTTCGGCGACTACGAATCTCGAGCCGAGAAGAAAGGGTCCAAATCGCGAGTTGTAAAACTGAAGTATCTGAGTGATCTCCTGTCCAAACTCTTGAAGCCGCCCTTCGCTGCCCGGCAGAACGTTGATGTCCACCTGCATCCCGGTCGCATTGATCGTCCGGGTGATGAACTGACCAGCGGCGAACGACCCGGGCAGAACAGGCTGGGTCTCCACGAACGTGAATGACTTGCGCCCGTCCTTATTTGTTACAGGAGTCACCGCGTTGGCGCTGTGTCCGGCGACCGTCCAGTTGCCCGGCACGGTCAGCGTTATATCGGAGGTCGCGCGGTCGGCGGCATAGCCGTGAAACGGAAACCATCGCGAGGCGTAGAAAAGATATGATCCCTCTGGCCCAACATAAGCCAGCCGAGTGTCGGCGATCGGCCCGCCTTCCGAGGTCGCCAGCGGACCCGCGTAATCGAATGTCAATGTGATGTCAGATCCTGCCGGGTACAACTGGCCAAGATTTATTCTGACGTTCAGTTCGTTCACCCTGTCTTGTATGAACTGCAGGGCAGTCTTGCCGTCCGGCCCCTTCACGCTGGTGATTGTAAGCGAGCCGTTCATCTCGAGCACCGCGGATTGGGTCTGCTTGATGGCCTTCAACGTTACGACCGCTTGGGCCTTGAGAGTGTGAGAGTCCGGTAAGAGCTCGGCGTTGATCTTGTAATGCTTAATGTCGATTGCTGGAGCTTGTTCAGTTTGTGCGAATGCTCGCGGTGCGAAAATCAAAAAAGCGGCTAAGAGCGCGAGTGGCAGCGCTCTTGAGGGGGTTCGTGTTCCTACCATTCTGTTTTGCTTCCTTGTGTAACCGAATCGTGCCGACGATGTGAATTATACCATCGCGTTTGCTGGCAGTACCAGTTCTGGCAGATCGCTCGTCCACTGTCGGCCTTCATGAACGAATGGATTGTGCACACCGGCTTGCGCGCAAGTTTGTATGGCTGACCTTAGTGCCGGTCTCACTTTTGGAACGACCCACCCGATGGTATTATTGCTCGCCCTTTAAACCCCACAACCTCGGAGAACCCAATGAGTCAACAATTCATACTCGCACTCGACCAGGGAACCACCAGTTCGAGGGCCATTCTGTTCGATCGCGAAGGTCGCGTCACTGCAGTAGCTCAGCAGGAGTTCGAGCAGCTTTACCCGCAACCCGGTTGGGTCGAACATCGGCCCGAAGATATCTGGTCCTCCCAGCTCAACGCCGCGCAAGTCGTGCTGAGAGAATCGGATGTGAAAGCCGACCAAATAGCTGCAATCGGCATTACCAATCAGCGCGAAACGACGATCGTCTGGAATCGCGAGACCGGAGACCCAATTCACAACGCGATTGTCTGGCAGTGCCGGCGGACCGCAGAGGACTGCGATCGCATGCGAAGCGAAGGTCTGGCGGAGATATTTCAACAGCGAACCGGTCTTGTACTGGACGCGTATTTCTCAGGTACAAAAGTGCGCTGGCTCCTCGATCACGTCCCAGGCGCGCGAGAACTCGCAGCACGCGGCGCTCTCGCGTTCGGGACCGTGGACTCGTGGTTGATATGGAAGCTGACCGGCGGCCGTGTGCATACAACCGATCCGTCTAACGCAAGCCGCACGCTCTTATTCAACATCGAGCGCGGTGAGTGGGACGACGAGCTTCTCGCAGCGCTAGACGTACCTCGCGCGCTCCTGCCGCACGTCGCTCCATCATCGGCGCTGGTAGGCGAGACTGATCCCTCATTCTTCGGTCGCGCGATCCCTATCTCGGGCAATGCGGGTGATCAACAAGCTGCCCTGTTCGGCCAGGTTTGCACCACTCCCGGAATGTCGAAGAACACCTACGGCACGGGATGTTTTATGTTGCTCAACACCGGCGAAGAACTTGTGAGATCGAAAAGCAATCTCCTGACAACCGTTGCCTGGCAAATTGATAACCAGCCAATTGACTACGCGCTCGAGGGTAGCGTCTTCATTGCGGGCGCGGCGATTCAATGGCTGCGCGACGGACTTAAGATCATCAACTCGGCCGCGGACAGCGAAGCGATGGCGGTGAGCGTTCAAGACAACGGCGGTGTTTATTTTGTTCCGGCGTTCGTTGGGCTGGGAGCGCCGCACTGGGACCAGTACGCTCGAGGAACGGTGGTCGGTCTGACGAGGGGTTCGGCTCGAGAACACATCGTTCGCGCGGCGCTCGAATCAATCGCCTATCAAACGAGCGACGTGCTGAGGTGCATGCGAGATGATTCGGGTATCGATTTGAAAGAGCTTCGCGTGGACGGCGGCGCGGCGCGCAATGATTTTCTGATGCAGTTTCAGGCCGACATACTCGGCATCCCGGTAGTGCGCCCTGTGAACACGGAAACAACCGCGGCGGGCGCGGCTTTTCTGGCGGGGCTCGCTGTCGATTTCTGGTCAGGCACCGATGAGCTAAGCGAGATGTGGCAACGCGACAAGTCGTTCGAACCGAAAATGAGCAACGACGAGAGGGAATGGTTGCTTTCGGACTGGACTCGCGCCGTTGAGCGCTCCAGAGGCTGGTTCAGCGGGTCGTGACGCCGTGGCGCGAGGAGCAGAGAGGCGTTGCCTTAGATTGCGTTTCAATTTTCTATTCTCATTTTCCATTCTTCATTTTTCATTTTTCACTTACCGGAAGCTTTCTCAGCCCATGGATTGGTAAATGACAACTGTCAGATTCATCACAAATGATAAATGGCAAATGGAAAATAGAGAATCCTCCTCGGCCTCTCGTCCTACCCCCGGCTCCTTCCTCCTCTCTCCTCCCTCCTATAGTCATCCCCACACCTGCTTGATAGAATCTTTCCGTCTATGGAAGGCTCGCCACTATTGACTGTTCTTCTAAAGTTAGCCGCTGTTTTCGTCCTGGTGCTGGCCAACGCCTTCTTTGTCGGCGCCGAGTTCGCGCTGGTCAGCCTCAGACGGTCGCGGGTAGCGACCCTGATAGCAGAGGGGCACAAGCGCGCGCAATTGCTCCTGCGCATCACTGAAGATCTGACCGGTTACATCTCCGCATGCCAGGTTGGAGTCACGCTGGCAAGCCTCGCCCTCGGCTGGATCGGAGAGAACACCATCGCAGAATTGTTGCAGCCGGGAATGGACCTGATTCTATCCGGCGTCATCTCCACGGTCGCCACACATTCGACCGCCGTCGCGCTGGCGTTTGTAGTGATAACCTATTTGCACCTGGTGCTCGGCGAATTCGTTCCGAAGGCGGTTGCGCTCGAGCGAACGGAAAAGATGGCCCTCGCGGTAGCCCGCCCGATGGAGATCTTCTACCGGTGCTTCAAAGCCCCAATCTGGATAATCAACAAATCCGGTGTGACGCTCCTGCGTTGGATGGGACTGCGAGCCACCGCCGAACACACCGCGGCCTACAGCGAGGAAGAGTTGCGCCACCTCGTCGGGCTCAGTCACAAAAGCGGCCACGTGCACGAGGACGAGCGTCTGTTAATCAACAACGTTTTTGATTTCACCGAAGCGACAGTCGAGAGTGTTATGGTGCCTCGCACCGAGATCGAAGCTCTGGATGCCCAATTGAGCCCCGCTGAAATGCTCGACGTTTTCGATGAGACCCGGTATTCGCGTATGCCGGTTTATCGGAACTCGCTCGACAATGTCATCGGCATCGTGCTTCATAAGGATCTGAGCAGCATAGTCCGGAGGGGTATTCCGGCCACCCTCGAAGAGATTGTCAGACCTGCCGTATTCATTCCGACCCACGTGAAGCTCAACGATGCGCTTCGAATGTTGCGCCGTTCAAGCGAGCACATGGCTCTGGTCGTGGACGAACACGGCGGAGTCGAAGGATTGGTGACTCTGGAGGACCTGCTGGAAGAACTCGTCGGAGACATTCGCGACGAGCACGATGAAGCGGCCGCGCGTCAGATCGTCGAGCAGCCCGACGGAACCTACAACGTTCGAGGGAATCTTTCGATCAGAGACGCCAACAAGCTGCTCGGATTGGATCTGCCAGAGTCGGACAGCTATCACACAATCGCAGGGTTTATGATGGCGCGCGCCGGAAGGCTGTTGAAGCGCGGCGAGAGCGTCCAGTACAACGGCCTGAAGCTGACCGTTCAATCAACAACTCGCAACCGGATAGTCGAAACGAGAATTGAGAAGCTTAAGGAAGAATTCGCGCCGGTGCCGTCATCTGTCAACTAGTGTGAGTCTAACGCTGAAGTTACACGTTCTGCAGGTGCGGACCTTTGGCAAAGAGTTTTTTTGAACCATTCGATATCACGGCTCAAAAATCCTTCAGACATCTTTTTCTCCTTCTAATTGAAAGAAACCCTTTTCATCATCAATCCAGTCTCAGCGCGCGGAGCGACACTGCGAATGTGGGCCGGCGCGCGAGAAAGAATAGGCGCGCTCGGCATCGACTTTGACGAATACGTTACTAATCGGGCGGGGGAGGCTACCGTTGTCACCCGTGAAGCGCTCGCCGCGGGTGTCATGCGGGTGGTTGCAGTAGGCGGCGACGGCACTCTTAGCGAGGTGGTGAACGGCTACTTCATGGAAAGCGGCTCCGCGATCAACAAAGCGGCTTCTGTCGGTTTGCTTCCAAGCGGCACCGGCTCGGATTTTCGTCGTTCGGTTGGGCTTAGGGATCGGGCCGATTTGATTAGAAGACTGCTTGCTTCAGAAACCAGATTATTGGACGCAGGCCGGGCGGAATTCCGAAATCATGACGGGGCAAACGTTTCACGCTTTTTTATCAACGTGGCGTCGTTCGGGTTGGGGGCGGATGTTTCGGAGCTGGTCAACCGCTGGCGAGATAGCTTGCCCCGATGGATCGGCGGCCGTGCAAGATTCGCGGCTGCCGCAGTCGCTGCTCTGAAGCGTTACCAGAATATCGATGTCCGCATTCTGATGGATGATCGCGAGCTCAAGATCAAGAGCAACTTGATAGTAGTTGCCAACGGTAGGTTCGCCGGGGGCGGAATGATGCTGGCGCCGAACGCAACGTTGGATGACGGACTGTTGGACGTAATCGTAACCGACGGCGCTACACGGCTGGACGTCGTGAAGGAATTGCCACGGATTCAACGGGGTGGTCATTTGAAGAATGTGAGGGTGAGCGAATTTCGAGCCCGCGAAGTTTCAATCGATTCCGAGAAACCGCTGGCCGTCGATCTCGATGGTGAAATAGTAGGCTTCGCACCGGCAACCTTGAAAGTGCTGCCATCAGCAATAAGGTTCTTAGGATAGAAACGCGTTCAAGCAGGAGGGCACTACTGTAACCTCAGCCTTCTGCTTTCTGCCTCTGACTGCTGACCTCTGACCTCTGACCTCTGACTTGTGACCTCCGACCTCTACTTCTCCGCCATCGCGTCGGTGACTTTGATCCGCCCGGCAATGATGTCTTGCTTAGCCCGATCGACTTCATCAAGCACCGGCTGCGGTATCAGATTCCGATTGTACTCATCAAGCGCATAGCCTATTCCATCAGTCTCCATCCCGAACTCGTGGATCCCACCCTCAAAGCGTCCCTCGAACACCTCTTTCACGGTATTGAAGACCGCAACGTCAACGCGTTTGATCATGCTGGTCAGTATGAATCCAGGCTTAACCCAGTTTTGATTCGAATCCACTCCGATCGCCAGCTTGTGAGTTTCCTCAGCAGCATCGAAAACTCCCAGTCCCGAGTTGCCCGCGGCCTGAAAGATGATATCTGCGCCGCGCTCCATCTGGGCTTTCGCTAGCTCTTTGCCCTTGCCCGGATTGTTCCAGGCAGCGTCGGTGACACCAACGTAATTCTCGAACACTTCGACTTTCGGGTTCGCGTAGCGGGCGCCTTCTGCGTAACCTGTGTGGAACTTGTGAATCAAAGGAATGTCCATACCGCCAACGAAACCGATCTTACCGGTTTTCGTGGTGCGCGCTGCAATCATCCCAACCAGGAAAGAACCCTCGTGCTCTTTAAAGTTGAGCGATGCGACGTTTGGGAGATCGATCCGGCCGTCAATGATCGCAAACTTCAAGTTCGGATAGTCGCGAGCGACCTCATTCATTATCGGGGCCTGCGCAAAACCCACGCCGACGATCAGATCGTAGCCACGTTCGGCAAAGGCTCGCATTGAAGGTTCGATCGAAGTGGGGTCGCCCGGCTCGACGTCCCGAAGAGAAATGCCGAGCTCTTCCTTCGCGCGCTTTACCCCTTCCCACGCCGCCGCGTTGAAAGACTTGTCGTCCTTGCCGCCGATATCGAAGACGATCCCAACGCGAAGCTTGCCGCCAGACTCATCGCGCGTGCCAAGGACGCTTGTGCAAGCGGGTGAGAGCAACGCCGCGATCAAAACAATAATAAGTCCGATCTGTTTCATAAGAGCCTTTGAGTCGATTTGCTCGGCTCTATTTGTTAGTGAGACAAAAGGGTGTTGCTTAGCCAGCAACTGCCGCCGCCACCAAAACACGAAGACAGAAAGTCGCACGAAGAAAAGTCTGTGAATCTTGGTGACTATGTGACTTGGTGGCATTTATCTCGCAACTCCTCTATTTCTCGATCAACCTGTTATATTTTCTCATTACCTGCTTCAACCGGTCATGCGAAATGGCGATGACTTTGTGATTATCGACTCCCGTCATCGTCTCTGCTGCGATCAGCGCGTTGACGATCGCTTCTTCGGTGGCCTGCACAGTCGCTTCAAACAGCGGGTTCATTCGATCGTTTGGGAGCATTGTCAACTGGATCGTACCCGTATTCCTGGCCGCTTCGGGATTCGCCGTTGAGAAAGCGATGAAAATGTCTCCCGATCCGTTCCCCGACGTGCTGCCCGTCCTGGCGACTCCCAGCGCCGCGCGGCGAGCCAGCCTCTTCAGTTGATGCGAGATCAACGGCGCGTCCGTCGCCACGACGATGATGATGGAACCGACGTCGTCACGTGGCCCGCTGCCGTCGTTGGATGAAAGAGCTCCTTCGGTAATCTCGGTCCCAACCGGGACACCCGCGATTCGAAGTTGATTGCGGCGACCGAAGTTCGCCTGCACCAGCACTCCAACCGTGTAGCCGCCCGCGCTTTGATCCAGTTTCCGGGACGCCGTTCCGATTCCACCTTTAAATGCGTAGCAAATCATGCCCGTGCCGCCGCCGACGTTGCCTTCAGCAAGCGGCCCGGACTTCGCGGCGTCCAGAGCCTCAAAGACATGGTTTGGCTTAACGTGAAATCCGTTAGTGTCATTCAAGTAGCCGTCGTAGGTCTCGGCGACGACCGGCAACGACCACCAGTATCCTGACGCGTCGGGAGCGCCGCGTCTCACGCGCCAGGCGATCACCGCATCTCGTACAACGCCGACGCTGTGCGTGTTGGTGATCATGATCGGACCTTCGAGAAAGCCCGATTCCTCAACCCATGTTGTGCCGGTCATCTCGCCGTTCCCGTTGAGCGAAAACCAACCCGCGAACACCGGGTCGTTGGATGACTGCTTGCCGCGCGGCAGAATGGTGGTGACGCCGGTTCTAATCGGTCCAACGCCGACCTGGAGTTTACCTTCTCCGGAGACGAGGGTCGTGTGACCGATCTCGATGCCCTTTACATCGGTAATCGCGTTGAGAGCTCCTGGCGAGCCTTCAAACGGAACTCCCAGATCGCGTGCGCGAGGTTTTGTTTGGGCAGATGCAAATTGAGAAAGGACGATCGCGGCAAAGAGTGTGGTTATGGGGATGGTGCGTTTGGTCATAGAGTAGACGTCTCACAACGACGAATAACCGCTCTACGCTGCCTCCCGATTTGCAGAACTCGCTGATCCGCGAAGATCAGCGTCACGCCAGTCAGCGAAGATCAGCGGTTAATTCCACAGCAAAGACAACACGCGGCTTTGATCGAGACCGGCACACAGAATAGCTACCGTGCGACTAGCTACTTATCGGGTGCTTCATATACGTAGGCGACGTCGAGCAGCTTGTTCTCTCGCCCATCGTTGACAGCATACTGGTAGCGTTTGCGTTCGCCGCGAGCGTTCACAGAGTAGCCCCACAAATTCGCTGCGCCGTGCTCGCCGTTCTTGTTCAGCGCGTAGAAATTGATGCTGAATTTTTTCAGCTTTGCTTTGTTGTTATTGTAGTTCGCCGCTACGCGCTTGCAAGCCTCCAACGCGGCGTCGGTTGGCGATAGACCTTTTCGCATCATCTCGACAACCGTATGGGCGCCGTTGATCTTGATACATTCCTCACCGCGGCCGGTTGATCCCGCTGCGCCGACTTCGTTGTCGACGAACAACCCGCAGCCGATCAGCGGCGAGTCGCCGACGCGGCCAGCCAGCTTATGAAACAACCCGCTGGTCGTCGTCGTGCCGGATATGTCCCCGCGTTCGTTGACCGCAATGCAGTTGATCGTCCCCGTAGGCGGGTGCGCAATGTACTCGTCGGCGAGCGCGATCAACGCGGCGCGCGCCGGATCCCCGTTATAGAGTCTGCTCTGGGTTGGGGGCACTTCGGGCGCAGCAAGTCCGGGACCCCATCCGTCGTCGTCGCTCATTCGCTCTTTCCATCGCAGCCAGACGATACGCGCTTCTTCAGTCAACAGCTCTTCCTCCTTGAAGCCGTGAGCCAGAGCGAAACGCAGCGCCCCGGGGCCAACGAGGAGCAGATGATCGGTGCGATCCATTACAAGCTTGGCGACTTTCGATGGGTTCTTGATCTTCTGTATGGACGCGACCGCGCCCGCGCGCTTGCTGGGCCCGTGCATCACGCTGGCGTCTAATTCGACCACGCCGTCTTCATTAGGCAATCCGCCATATCCGACACTCATATCCTTGGGATCGTCTTCCACGATGTTGACTCCGGCGATCACCGCGTCCAGCGTGTCCGCGCCTGCGCGAATCATCTCCATAGCCTTGGCCGTCGCGCGCAATCCATTGGCGCTCGAGACGACAAGCGGGCGCGAGCCTTTTGATTGAGCAAAAGTCACCGGCGACAGGCCTCCGAACAGCCGGGCGCCGAATCCGGCAACGGCACTTGTGCGAAAGAAGTCTCGACGGGTTACCCGGGTTTTCATTGTGTCCTCCTCGGTGTGATGAGCTTAGAGTTACTAAGAGGTTTTGAGTTCAAGCTTTAGCTTGCTCGCTGTAGCCTCGCTATCGCCTTCCGCATACCCTGAAGTCCGAACTCAAAACGTCGCGATTCTAACCACTCTCATCATGTTTGTAAATCAGCGCATAACCGCTTTGATGAGATTAGGCGGAGGGGTTTGATCTATCCCGATCGTGTAAGCGCTACGAATATCGCTCGCGGCTTCCTCAGCGCGAGCCGGGTCGTTAAAGTGAACGGTCACAAGAGGCGAGGTTCGTTCAACCCGGTCGCCGATCTTAGCATGCACAGTCACACCTACGCCCAAGTCGATCGCCGTATCGAGCCGTGCGCGTCCAGCGCCGAGCAGCATCGACGCGTGACCGATCGCTTCGGTGTCGATCGCCTGAACGTAGCCCGCTTCCGGCGCGAGCACGTCTTGCGCGAGTTCCGCGCGTGGCAGGAGTCTGTAATCTTCAATGACTCGCGGCTCTCCGTTTTGAGCTCGAATAATGTCTCGCATTTTTTCGAGCGCAGCACCCTTCTTGATTAGATCGTCGTAGACCTCGCGACCGCGGTCAGTGTGGTGCACGGCCCGCCCCATGACCAGCATCTCAGCGGAAAGCTCCCGGCAAAGCATGTTGAAGTCGTCAGGCCCCCGCCCTTTCAAAGTCTCAAATGCTTCGATGAGCTCGAGCGAATTGCCGACCGCGCGGCCCAGTGGCTGGTTCATATCGGTGATCAGGACAATGCACTCTTTATCCATTCCGCGCGCTATCGAAATCATTAGTCGGGCAAGCTCCCGCGCGTCCTCTTCCTGCTTCAGGAAGGCACCGCTGCCGGTCTTCACATCGAGCACCAGCCCGCTCGCGCCCTCCGCCATCTTCTTGCTCATAATCGAAGCGGCCATTAGAGGGCGACAAGCCACGGTCGCCGTTACATCACGCAATGCATACAGCTTCTTGTCCGCGGGCGCGATCTCCGCAGTCTGGCCTATAAGCGCCGCTCCGACTTGTTCGAGCGACGCGCGGAATTCTGAAAGCGACAAATCGGTCCTGAAGCCAGGGATTGATTCGAGCTTATCGAGCGTGCCTCCTGAATGCGCGAGCGCGCGGCCGGAGATCATCGGCACCAGCACGCCGGCTGCTGCGACCACCGGAGCTATGACAAGTGAGGTCTTGTCGCCGACGCCGCCGGTGGAATGCTTATCGACGCGCGGGCGGCCAAGGTCGGAGAAGTCGATAATCTCTCCCGAGTGCAACATCGCTTCGGTGAGCAGGGACTGCTCGGCGTCAGTCATGCCG
>JBASRM010000419.1:0-1652 GCA_049273835.1 Blastocatellia bacterium
GCGTCCCGCCGTCCGCCCCAGCGCCACTAACGCCAGCCGTTGGGCGGCAGATTCATATATCTTGGAAAGTCATAAAAGGTAAAATCTGAAACAGGCACGACACCGCAAAAATCATGACAACCATAAAGTTACACTTCCATTTGAGTTGGTTAACAGTCTTCCTCGTTTTGGGGTTAGTATCGTGCAAATCAAATGAAGAACTCCTCAAGGCTCAGTTTGATACTTTGCCACAGATAGATTCAACCCTCTTGTATGAATATAGCGCTGTATCTTCCAGCGCCACTGGAAAATGTATATCGACATTTAATGATCGCTAGTATGGCACTTCTATGAGTGCCGAGGACGTGGAAAAATCATATTCAGAATACCTTTCTAGTGGGTTGTGGTGGAAATAATGCAAGAAATTTCTTGTCGGACCTGGCCGAGTGTGGTAGGGTGGGTCATCAGTTGCGGAGAGGTGAGCCATGCGCGGTCGGAAGCCGGAGAAGTTTGAGTTGAAACCGAAGGATAAAGTGCTCTTGCAGAAGCTGCTGCGTGACGGACAAACGCCGTTGCGAGTGGCTCGTCGTGCTCAGATCCTGTTGCGCCGAGCGGATCAACAACAGCGGGTTTGTACCTTGAGCGAGAAAGTGGAGCGCAATGCTGCCACCATCTGGCGGGTCTGCCAACGCTATGCTCAGGGTGGTTTGGAAGCTGCCTTATACGATGCCGCTCGCTCGGGTCGCCCGTCCGTTTTTTTCCAGAGGTCAACGCAAGCGGATTGAACGGCTGTCCTGTCGCAAACCGGCGAGCATGGGTTGGCATATCACCCATTGGTCGTACAGGAGTTTGGCGCAAGCGGTGATGGAGCAAAGATATGTCAAATCGACCAGCTACACAACGATTGGACAAATACTGCGCACGGCCGATCTGCGGCCGCATCAGTCGCACAGCTGGAAAACCACCATCTGGGACGATGAAGCCGTTGAGCGGGCGCTCAAAATCCTTTGGTATTACGAGCGGGTCGAGAGCCTGTGGCAACGTGGTGAGGTACTTCTGGCTGGTGATGAAAAGCCTAACCTGCAAGTTCTGGAGCGCACCCATCCAATACAACGCATGCAGCCAGGTCGAATTGAACGCCAGGAATTTGATTACTATCGGCACGGCACAATCAACCTGCTGGCAGGTTTGACGGTGTATACCGGACACATGTGGGCCGGGTGTTTGGATAAGAATGATGGCGAACACTTTCGTCCCGCCCTGCGACGCTGGTTGCATCCGTATAGCTGGGTCAAGCGCATTCACGTGATTTTGGACAATGGGTCCAGTCACATCAGCGGCGATACGTTGGACTTCTTTGCAGAGCTCGCCCCGCGCGTGCAGGTGTTGTTCACGCCCTCGAACGCCTCCTGGCTCAATCAAGCCGAGGCGCTGCTCGAAGCCTTTAGCGAACGTTATCTGCTCCGGGGCAGTTGGAACTCTCGCCCAGCCATGGTTCGGCATATCCTGAACGGTACACAAGAATACAATCAACGCTTTGCTCATCCTTTTGAGTGGAACTGGTCCTGCCGCAACTTCCTTTTCTGGCTCAACAATACACCTGGATTAATTCGTTGCAGAACTTAGACCACAACCCACTAAGTACAACCACAAAGATTATTAAGGGATAGCTC
>JBASRM010000424.1:0-1700 GCA_049273835.1 Blastocatellia bacterium
GTCACCGCGAAGTTAGAGTCGATCGCCGGTATCGGTTGCCCCTTGCCATCGCGACCCGGGCCGTGAAGCGATGCCAGATCTCCGCGAATATAAAGCGAGGCTGCAGAGCGATTTCCCTTCTCAACCACCGAGCGGTCTTTCGGGACTCCACGCAGGGTCCGAGTGCCGTTTCCAGCGTCCACGGTGGTCGTGTTCGCATCGATATCGATCACGATGGTGGTGGTCTGTTTGCCTTGCGTAATTTTGATGACCTGCCGGTTTGCCGAACGATCGGCGCTCAAACTGACTTCATCCACATCACCCATCACGTAGATTCCGCTTCCTGAAAGCGTCTCGCCATCGGACGGAAGATAAACGCCCCGCGCAAGTGTCGGAGTGGTCGAGGTTGGGTCCTTCGGTTCGGGTAGCGACGTGCCGAGATCACCGGCGGCTCGCAGCGCCATGTGCAGCTCACCGTCGCTGGGCGGACCGGCGGACAACGCATATCCGCCGTCAAGCACTGCCCTGGCTTGATCGAACGCGTTTCCGGTTGCCGGAATGGGATCGACTCCCCGATCGAACCCGGCACGGAATTTGGGCGCGACCAACACGCCGTCAACAACATCCGAATCAGCATCCACCGGCGCGGGAGGCATACCAGCGCCGTGACGATAGTAGCTGGCTGTCTTGTAAGACTGCGTTACATACCCGCTAAACCCAGGTGGGTCGCTGCCATCGGCAACCGTCCAAAATCCAAATCGCTCATTGGTGTGAACGCGGCCTGAAAAGCGGTCTCCCGGACCGAGTCCTTGATAGATGAACGGGCCCTCGGGATTGTAAGGATCAAAGTGATCAAGAAACAGGGCGAATTCGGAGAAGCTTCCTACGCGCAACCCGCCGCCTTCACCTCTCACGAGAAGCTTGAAATTGATGACGCCCTCTTCGACGAGTGTAACAGCGCCGTTTAGACCCTCGATTCCTTCGCCTACTGATTCGAGTTGATAAGTGACCAGATAGGTCTCGACCTGCCCGAGCCGAGGATACAAGGGATTGACGAGCGAAACTCGATTGGCGTGAGCCGGATCATTGTCGCCCGCGGGATAAGGGACTTGAAAGTCTTTGATCTTTACCCGAGTCCGATAGGCTGCATTGTTGGGGAATGATTCACGTGTGTTGAAAGCCTTTTCGGCCGCGGCAATGAAGTCATTGGCATTGAGCGTGGGCTGACCCGGGACTATTCGCGGCGGGTTCGGCAGCGACGCGAGCACGAATCTGTCGTTGCGCAGAAGGCGATGTAAGTTGTTTACTCCGGCCTCCGCGGCGTAGAAGCCGCTCGTCAGGTTTTTGAAGTTCGAAGTAATGGACTTATCGGACAGCGAAGTGAAAGTCACCGCCAGCGCGAGCATTAACATCAGCGACATGATCAGCATCACACCGATCAATGCCATGCCTCGTTCGCCGTCGCCGTAATTACGCCCAGATCGAGCTAAGTAAGCGTTCCCTCTCTTCAGCATCACTAAGCCTCCCAACCGAACACTGTTTGTTCGTCGCGCTTCCCTGACCTGAACCCTACGGTTTCGGATTCAATCGCTCGCCCAACTTCGGCTGCTTGCCGATTCTTCTGGTGCGATGGTTGTAGCCCCCGTTACCAAAACCACCGGGGTCATCCGCGCCGTTGCCGGACCCGAAACCTCCGCCACCCGAGCCGCCGGAACCTCTGC
>JBASRM010000428.1:0-2676 GCA_049273835.1 Blastocatellia bacterium
GTGCGCGCCTGCGTCGCGTTGTCCTTCGCAATCTTCTCAAATGAGAATTGGCGATTCATTATTAGTAGCGATCTTGCCCGCGGAGTTTAAGTCCCGCAAGCCAGCTTGCGCATTTATCGCGGTCAAGGCCGATGCTTTCCTGCTCCTCACCTATCGGCCCTTCTACTTCTGCCGTGACGGATTTGCGGCCTTGGCATCATGCGTCGTAGGATTGGAGCCGATCAATTTCAATTTCGTGCTGTCGGATTTGGATCGACGGTAGGTTTTTGGGAGCATATGACGAACGCACTTGAAGGCATTCGAGTACTCGACCTGTCGCGGATGCTGCCGGGACCCTACTGCTCGATGATGCTTGCCGATCTCGGCGCGGAGGTGATCAAAGTAGAAGAGCCGGTCGGTGACCCAACGCGACGAAGTCCTCCGATGATCGATGGTCAGAGTGCGCCGTTCAATCAAGTCAATCGAAACAAGAAATCAATCGCGATAGATCTGAAGCGAGCCGAAGGACGCGACATCTTCCTCAAACTGGCTTCCACAGCCGATATTGTTCTCGAGCAATTCCGGCCAGGGGTAGTCGAGCGCCTCGGCATCAACTACTCCGCAGTCACGGAAGTTAATCCGCGAATCGTATATTGCTCGCTCACCGGTTTCGGTCAGGATGGGCCTCACCGCACGCGCAGCGGGCATGATCTGAATTACCTCGCTCTGTCGGGGGTGCTCGGACTGACAATAGATGAACGAGGGAAGCCGGTGATTCCCGGTGTTCAAGTGGCAGATCTTGCAGGAGGGATGATCGCGGCGTTTGCGATGCTCGCGGCGCTGCTGGCGCGCGAACGAACCGGCCGCGGTCAATACGTGGATGTTTCGATGTTTGACGTGATGGTCTCGATGTTGCCGATTCCGGCGGCGCATCATTTCGCCGGTAAGACCATCGATGTCGGCGGCAAGTATGTTCTCTCGGGCGCGTATCCGTTTTATAACGTTTATGAGAGCGCCGATGGAAAGTTCATGACTCTTGGTGCGCTCGAGCCGAAGTTCTGGGCAAACTTCTGTCACGCGGTTGGCCGCGAAGATCTGATCTCGCGCCAGTTCGACGCTGATGCGCGCCGCCAGAATCTGTTTGAAGAAGTGCGAGCGATTTTCAAGTCTCGAACTCAGTCCGAGTGGGTCGCGCTGATGCGAGACGCGGATTGCTGCTGTGAGCCAGTGTTGTCAATGACCGAAGCGTTCGAACATGAGCAGACTCGCGCTCGTGAAATGGTACGCGAAGTTGCGGGAGCGAAATTCAAACAACTTGGATCTTCGTACAAGATGAGCGGCACTCCGGCTCGTGATAGGAATGCAGCGCCCGCCTTGGGGGAAAACACGGCCGAGTTGTTGGCGGCGTTCGGGATGTCTAAGGAAGAACTCAAACGACTCAGTGACGCGGGGATCATAGTCGCGGGACGACGCCGAAAAATGATTGAAAGTTCGTAGGTACCACGAACTGTTTAGAGGAGTCAACAATGGACTACACGTTAACCGAAGATCAGGAGCAACTGCGGCGCCTGGTCGAGGACTTCGTCACCCGAGAGGTAAAGCCATACTGGGAGAAACACGGCTACGAAGATTTCCCCTGGCCGTTGTTTCGCAAGCTTGGTGAGATTGGTCTCGCCGCGATTCCTTTCCCAACCGAGTTCGGCGGCGGCGGGCTGGATTATTCTTCATACATCATCGTGCTCGAGGAACTGACGCGGCTCGGTAGTCATCTCGGCAGCGTCCTTTCGGTTCACGGGCTTCCGCAGTTGATCATCAATCACTTCGGCACTGAGACGCAAAAACAGAAATATCTGCCGCCGATGTCGCGAGCTGAGTTGCTTGGGGCGTTCGCGCTCACCGAACCTCACGCCGGATCGGATGCGGCTAACATAAACACTCGCGCAGAGCTGCGCGGCGACAAATACATCCTGCGCGGTCAAAAGATCTGGATCACTCACGGCGGTGAAGCCGATGTCTATATCGTGATGGCGGTCACCGAGAAGGGAAAGGGGGCCAGGGGTGTAAGCTCGTTCATCGTAGAGAAGGGAACAGCGGGTCTGGCGTTCGGCAAACGCGAGCGGCCGATGGGCTTGCCGCATCACACCCGCGAGGTGTTCTTCGAGGATTGTGAGGTCCCGCGCGAGAACCTGATCGGTCGTGAAGGCGAAGGCTTCAGGGTTGCAATGACCGCTCTGGATTCTGGCCGAATCACCGTCGCTGCTACTTCGATCGGCACCGCGCAGCAGGCGTTCGATCACGCGCTTCGTTATTCGACTGAGCGGAAAGCCTTTGGCCATGCGATCGGGGAGTTTCAAGGAATACAGTTCATGCTCGCTGACATGGCAGCCGCCATTGAAGGCGCGCGATGTGTGACTCGCAAGGCTGCGTGGCTGCGCGACCGGGGCTTGGGGTTCAACATTGAAGCCTCCATGGCGAAGCTCCTCGCGACTGATTGTTCGATGAAGGTCACAACGGACGCGGTACAGATTTTCGGCGGCTACGGCACCAGCGAGGACTATCCGGTTCAGGCTCTGATGCGTGAGGCGAAGATCGGGCAGATAGTCGAGGGTACGAACCAAATCCAACGAATGATCATAGCTCGGGAGCTGCTGAAGAAGCTGCGGCAATGATTTGGAGCCTGAGGGATCGTGATTAACC
>JBASRM010000434.1:0-8400 GCA_049273835.1 Blastocatellia bacterium
GAGCTAAGCAAATATGAAGAAGCTTACAATGTAATCGGGAAATATGAAGAGCCTCGGACGGTGGCCTCGCTGTCTCCGCGAACCCGCGCACGGGTGAGGCTCCGTTTGGGTTGGGTAAACAGTTTCCTGAGGAATCACGCCAAAGCGATTGCCGGATTGAATGAGGCCAAGAGACTGTTCCTGGAATTGGGTGATGAGCTCGGCATGAGCGAAGCCCATTATGCCCTGGGCCGAACCTACATCGAGATAAACGAATTTAGAATCGCGAGGGATCATCTGGTTGCGGCGGCAAGCTTTCAAAAGACCGCCTTGGACCGGGCACTACTTGCGCAAATATATCGCCGGCTTGGCAACGTGGATTTTCACGAGGGCGCATTCTCAAGCTCGAAAGAGAACTATATGAAAGCTCTCGAGCTTGCAGAAGGTTCAGCCAACACCAATCTCATCGGCGGCGTTTTGCTCGATCTTGGGACTACTCTGTTTCACGGATTTCCGGGAGAGAACCAGGAATCCGCCAGGTACCTGGAGCGCGGCATCGAATATCTCGAGCGGGGCGGCCATAAGGACTATCTGGCGCTTGCTTACAATAACCTCGGCGATAATCTTCGACATTCGGGCTCGTGGGATGACGCGGTAACGAATCTCAACAAAGCAATCGAGGTTGGGCAGCGCTATTCCAAGCCGAACCACGAAGCCACGGCTCACATCACGCTTGCGGAGATACTCTGCGCGAAGGGCGAGTACGTGCAGGCAGAGGAGCATCTAAAGATGAGCCTCGAATTGATCGAGGTGAGCGGGGACAAATGGCTCGAGAGCAATGCGCTCAGAATTCTTGCAGCGGTTTATCGTGGAACCGGTCGAGTTGATTTCGCTCTCAAAACGCTGAGAGACACAATGCAGCTTTCCACATCGATTGGCGATCTGCACGGCGTCACCCTGGCGATGGTTGGGCTGGCTGAGTTTCATAGTTCGCAGGGGGGCCACGAACAAGCAGGCGAGTATCTGGAGCTCGCCCAGGGCAGACTCCGGGAAGAGATGTATCTTCCCGTTTCCGGTTTGATCCAGCGGTTGACCGGTCAGCTCGAAGCTGCATCGGGCCAGCTGGCAGAAGCCAAGCAGCACATCGCGCAAAGCGTGTCGATCTTTACAACCACAGAGATACCTTACGAGTTGGCCAGGAGTTACTATGAGATGGGTCTGCTGCTGGGGAAGGCACACGATCCAAAAGCAGCTGAGCAGAATCTCCTCCAGGCTAAGGCAATATTCGAGAAGCTCGGGGCCGAGCCTGATTTGGAAATGACCAGACGGGCGCTTGCCTCCGATGCAAAACCGGACGACCTTCCACAGGGGTGGCGAGTCTCACCTCCCAATGACGTGCTGTTAATGCAACGGCTTCTCGGGGCTTCGGCGTCTCGTGAGCTTTTGGTTCAGGAGTTGGCCGCGGTTATTTACGAGAACCTGACGGTCAGCGCGGTGGTGATCGGTCGGGTTGAAAGCAGCGGGAGAGTGGACCCGATTGCTTCCCTGGGAGTAAGCCGCCTTGAAGCGGAAAAGCTGTGCTCCAAATTGGATGTCTCAATCGAAGAGAGCATCAGCCGACTCGGCGACGGCTATCTGATAAAGCTCGGCGACAATGTCCAACCTCCAATAGTGGTTTACATTCGGGCGAATGGCTCGCTGGACATCGGGCGGCTTCAGCCGCTGTTGAGACAGGCGGAGTTTGGACTTGAAACATGTTCGCTGCGAGCGGCGGCTCGCGGAGGGGCCATAAGAAACCTCGAGCAAAGAATACAGACGATAATGCCCGGCTTCATCGTCGCCAGCCCTTCAATGCTGGACGTGATCGACAAGATCTTCAAGATACGGACCAGCGACGTTACAGTTTTGATAACCGGTGAGTCTGGGACCGGCAAGGAGCTTGTTGCGAGGTACATACATAATCAGTCCGCAAGAGCTCGTGCGATTTTTCTTCCCTTTAACTGCACCGCCGCCCCAAAGGACATTATTGATAGCCAGCTATTCGGCCACAGACGCGGCGCGTTCACCGGGGCAACGGCTAACTATCCTGGGCTTATCAAGGCCGCCGATGGCGGCACGCTCTTCCTTGATGAGATTGGCGACCTTTCCCTGGAGGTACAACCGAAGCTAATGCGCTTTCTGCAGGAGGGAGAGATTCAGCCGCTCGGCGAAACCAAGCCTCTTCGCGTCGATGTGAGGATACTTGCTGCAACAAATACCGACCTCGAGCGGGCAGTAGAAGACGGGCGTTTTCGAGAGGATCTCTTCCACCGGCTAAACATAATCCGCATACACGTTCCGCCGCTTCGAGAGCGCCGCGAAGAAGTGCCGGTTTTAGCCGCGCACTTCCTGGATCACTTCTCGTCTCGATCAGGCAAGCAGCCTCTAACCATGACGCAGGAGGCAATCGACGCATTGACGGAACATGAGTGGCCTGGAAACGTCAGGCAACTCCGCAACGAACTTGAGAGAGTGGTGGCTTATGCTCAAGACGGGGCTCGGATCTCGACCGGGGACCTTTCTCCAGAGGTAATCCACCCACGCAGACCGGCCGGGTCGGACCGCTCGCGGTGGGCGGTAGAGCACACGCGACCGTCGATTGGGGGCAACAACCACCATACAGCGAATGATCGCCGGTTTAACGGTCATTCCACCGGAACACACGTAAAGCTCAAAGAGGCAACCGCCGTGCTCGAGCGGCAGCTAATTGGAGAAGCGCTGGCGCGAAACCGGAACAATCTTTCCCGAACTGCAATCGAGCTTGGACTATCGCGTCGGGGATTGAGGCTCAAGCTGGCACAGCTTGGAATTCAAAAAGAGGTTCTCGCGTAGCTCGTGCCGATGGTCCGATGAAGAGCGAAATCGGTCCGCAAGCTATTGAGAATGTTCGCAAAACGCTTGACATACAGTGTTTTTGAAAATATGATCGCAATCTGATTTCCGGGTGACGTATGTCTGTTTTATAGAGGATCACGGAAGACGGCTGCACCCCCTGCCGTCGGAACAATATCGAAAGTTGTTGGAAGCACGCCGCGCATTGCGGCCAGCACGGTTTGCAGGAGACATATTCCAGGAAGGCGCCGGTCGATTTTGCGGACCGCGACAACCGCTGAGGTTTGCGAAGATTTGTTGCAGGAGTAACGGAAAAATGGGCACAAGTGAACTGTTCAAAAGGATGCGAGGCTTGCGAATCATAGTCGTATTCCTGGCCATGCTGCTTGCCTACGGCGGCCTAAGTTACTCACCGCAGGCATCCACTCCGATGCGAACATTTTCGGTGGGTTTGAACGGCGCCACCGGTGCGACGAACAACACTGCGCTCGCTTACGGACGATACGTTTTGATAGCGCCCTTCTGGCCTTCAACGGGGGTCGATGAAAACGGCGAGCTCAACGTACCTCTCCTCGACAATCGTTTTATCTACCTTATCGACACCAAGAAGCCAAACAGTGACCCGATTTTCAAAGAGCTGAGTGCATGGGACTCCAAGCGAGAAGCGACCAAGACGGTGTACTTCCCAACGAAAGTCGTCTTCGATCCGGAGAGCGGCAACGTTTACGTCAGGGGCACAAGGTTCGAGGAGACCGACCGCGGGTTGGTTCCGATCGACGTGATCGCGTACGTGCACTTGGAAGTGGACGAAGACGGTAGGATCGTGTTCGACACTAACGTCATCCCAATCGACATTCGCGGTGTGTCCGATGACCATGCCAGCGAAGCACCGCGGGACTTCGCTTTGAGCGCCAAAGGCGACCTGCTGGTATTTACCAATGGGGCTTCAATTTTTTCATACAATCTGGCAGAGGGGTACTTATACAGCGCCGAGATAGTCCACCCAAACAAGTATAGCGAAGACGACAGCATCTCGTTCCTGGATGTCGACAAGGCGACAAACATTGTGAGCGTTTGCTGGAATACCAAGATCGTGGGCAAGGATAAGGTTGCGAAGGTTTCATCTGAGCTCTCGTTCTACAGTCTTGGCGAGGGTGGCACGTTCGACTTACTTAAGCGGGCTTATGCGGATCAGCTTCCTGAAGGAACTGCGCTGGCTAATGGCAGCAACATTGCAATCGTACCGGCCACCGAAAAAGATGATTCCAACTTCGCGTTGTTTGCAACGAACGACGGTTCGGTGTGCACAGTTGAATTGCGCGACGATGGCGTCACAACCGCGGTCAAGCGTTTGTATGGGTTCCCAGAGCTGGCTCAGTCCGATCCAGCCGATACCAACCCGCTGTTGGTTAACTATGACGCCGCGCGGCGAGTGATAGGAATAGTAAAGCCCGGGTTCAGGGTGCAGATATCCAGGCCAAGCAACGGAAGGCCTGGGCGGATCTCGAGACCTTCCAACGTACACATCGCTTCCGGGACTCCCGTGCTCGCGATGGCCAGGCTTGGGAAGAAGAACAAAGTCGCATCTGCCAACGCGATATCCGATGTCTTCAGAGATGAAGGCGGGCTTTCGAATGTCGTCAACGCACAGAATTCTCGATGGCTCATTTCCACTTATTCAGGAAAACTGTTCTCGGTCGAAGTTGCCAACGAGCTACAGAGTTCAACGGCAGAATTGGTCGGATCAGTCGGATCTCGCGTTGACCGTATCGCCTACTATTCCGATCGCGCCAGCATTGTGGCGATAAACTCGTTTACACTGGAAGACGATGGCATGCGAGTAGCCTCGCCAGGCGCGCTCGTATTAGCCAGGATGTCGGACCTTGAGACCCAGACCGGATCTGTCCTTCAAGCGCTGTTGCCAACAGCTTCAGTGCTGGGTAAACCAGCTCCTTCGATCCGCAGACCGTGCAACGTCAAACGATGACCGGAGTACGGCTGAATCGGTGAAGACGTCCGAGACAAAAAAGAGGGGGGCTGATCCGGCCCTCCTTTTTATTTAAGCGTATTGCCGGGGCGGACCTACTAGGAGCATCGGACACGATGCGAGCGAGCACGGCAGGGTGAGCGGAATGCCCACAGAAGCAAGGAACCCAAAGCCTGAGAATATACTCTCTGCTCCGCCGGATTTTACGATCCAGGAGCTGCGGGAGCCCCTGTGGAAATCCATCCTTGACGCGGTGTCTGACGCTATCAGCATTCACTCGTCATCAAGCGAAATAGTTTGGGTGAATAAAGCGCTCTCCGAAATCTATGACAAGTCCCTCGACGAGCTGCTCGGTGTAAGTTGTCGCGAGGCTTTCCATCGAGACCTTTCGGACTGCCCCCACGAGCAGGTTCTAACGACAGGGCGTGGGATAAAACGAGCGAGTGAAGACCGCGAGGGCCGAGTTTTCTCTCTTACGGTGGAGCCGCTGTTCGACCACCAGAACCGGGTTTGCGGATTCTTCCGAATACTGAGGGATGTTCCTGCTGCCAGTCAGATTCAGCAAGCATCGCCGGACGTGGAACGCCTGGCTATGTTGGGCAAGGTTCTTATGGGCGTCTCGCACGATGTTGGAACGCCGCTTAATGTAATCTCCGGCTATACTGAATTTTTACTTATGCGTACGAATCCGGAGTCCCCGGGCCACAAAGAGTTGACGTCGATACTCAATCAAACACGCCGGATCGTGGCAATTCTAAGCGGTGCGCTGGACTTGGCGAGACCGCCCGAGGGCCGGAGAGACGCAGTGGAAATCAAGGCCCTACTTGACAGCGCTCTCGATTTGGTTGGGCATCACTTTCGGAGGTCCGATGTAAAGGCTGAGCTTACTTGCAGAATAACTCAGCCGCTGGTATATGGTGAGACGCCGCAGTTGAAACAGGTTTTCTTTAGCTTATTGCTGCACGCGGGTGAGGAACTCGGGGCGGGCGGGCGGCTCGAATTGGTAGTCGACGAATGCCAGCATAGACCGGGGTTTATTGAGGTCGCTTTTTGGGGAAAGGAGGGTGGCGGAGCCGGACACGACTTCTCTGACGCCGCCAACTATCTCTCAACCGGCTCGAACACAACGGTTTCGGGGACCGGGCTGTCCGTTGCAAGGGGTCTCATGGAAGAGATTCGAGCCATCGTGACTACGAGCGGGGAGGGGAAGCGGGGAGTCGCGCTTGTGATATACCTGCCGGCGACGGCCGACAGCGGTCGCAATGAAACCGGCACCGGTGAATCAGCCAGGAAGTAATGAGGACCATCAATCCAAGGATTTTGATCGTCGAAGATGAAGCTCCCATGTGCGAGCTTCTAACGTCGTTCTTTTCCGAAAAAGCCTACACTGTAGACACGGCGCCGGACGGCGAACACGCGCTGGTTTGCCTCGAAGAACAGGACTACGCGCTGGTAATAACTGATATTAAGCTGCCCGGGGTCAGCGGGCTCGAATTGCTCGCAAGAATTCGAGTCGATTGGCCCGAAGTAGCAGTGATTATCATGACCGCGTTCAGTTCCATTTCGTCCGCGGTCGAAGCCATGAAGCTCGGCGCTGAGGATTACATTGGAAAACCATTCCAACTTGATGAACTTGCGATAACAGTCGAGAAAGCTTTGGAACGCCGAAGCCTCCGCCGCGAAGTCCGGGAGCTTCGCGCCGAGGTGCGGGGGCGCTACAACTTCTCAAACATCGTTGGCCGCAGCAAGCCGATGCAGCAGTTGTTCGAAGTGATAAAGCGAATTGCTGCCCGCAGAGATGCGTCTGCTTTGATAACCGGGTCCACCGGTACCGGAAAAGAGCTGGTAGCGCGCGCAATTCACTACAATTCTGATCGCCGCGATGCTCCGTTCATGCCGATAAATTGCTCGGCGATCCCGGACACCCTTCTCGAGTCTGAATTATTCGGCCATCAGAAAGGCGCCTTCACCGGTGCTCACGAAACCAGGCGTGGTCTTATCGAGGAAGCGCAGGGCGGAACCGTCTTTCTCGACGAGATCAATACCCTTTCACCCAGTCTCCAGGTAAAGTTGTTGCGCGTATTACAGGAGCGTATTGTCAGAAGGGTCGGCGGCCGTGAGAACATTCCCATTGACATTCGACTGGTGTCGGCCAGCAACCAGGATCTCGAAGAAGCTGTCAAACATGGAGAGTTTCGCCAGGACCTTTTTTATCGCTTGAATGTAGTCCCGGTTCGCCTGCCTGACCTCAAAGACCGGCGCGAGGATATTCCGCTCCTTGTCCACCACTTCCTGCAGAAATTCGCTCAACAACATGGCGAACCGCAGCGCAGGTTTGCCAACGAGGGGATGCGAGTTCTGATGACTCATTCCTGGCCGGGGAATGTGAGGGAACTTGAAAACGCCGTCGAGCACGCGCTAACGATGGGAAGCGGCGAAGTTCTCCTGCCCGAGGACCTGCCTTTGACCGTAACGGCTCCCGAGCGGGACATTGTCCATGAAGCAACCCTTGACGACGTATCGCTTGCGGAGGTTGAACGCCGGTACATCATTCGTATCCTGGAGAAAATGAGCGGGCATCAGATCAAGACGGCAAGGATTCTAGGTATCGACCGCCGTACGCTATACAGACGACTTCGCCAATATGGCTATGCGGGTCGTATCCGAGGTCTGGAAGAGGACGATGATCTCGACGAGGAACTGAGCGAGGATACTTCGCAGGCCACGGTGTCATCAGTCTGAGTGGATGGAGACACTTTTGAAATAGGATTTAGTGCCGGATGAAGTCGAAGAATACTCCCGATAACAACTCTCCTGAACTCCGAAATTCTCCCAAGGAACACCCCTCACGAAACCTGGAACCCCGGGCGAGGGGCTACGGAATTGGCGGCGGATACGAGAAGCCGCTTCGGCAGGGGCCCAAACCAACCGACGATCACAACGAGAGCTACGGTCCGCTTCCGCATTCGGGTTACTACGGGTCAGGTGCGGGCAAGGAGCGCTTCGAGCGTGGGAAAGCGGGCTACAATGAGGAGATCTCGTGGTACATCCCGCAGTACGGCGAGAAGACCAGCTGAAAACGAGAGAAAACTTGACTAACTTCGGCTACTTGCCGCCGCCCAGCAATGTCTCAGCTTGCTTTGGATCTTTTGTGTAAGACGTATTGCGCTCTATTCGCCAATCGTTATCGACCCTGGTCAGAATGAAGCCCATAAAATCGCGTTGCGGCCTTCCCTGGGCACTCGCGAAATTGTAGGTCACGGTCGCAGAAGTGTAAGCTTTATCGGGAAAGTTCGGGCTGGTGTAAAATATGTCGACTACAAGCTCTTTGACTCCCTGGCCTTTCAGAAACTCTTCAAGCAGCTTCTTTGCCTTGGCCTCGTTGCTCGCGCAAGACGTCAAGAAGATCGCGCAGAAAGGTAGTATTAACAGAGTCACAAACACTCCGCTGCGTCGCAATCGTGCATTCATCATAAGCACCCTTTTTACCTCAAGCCGGCCGTGATTATCAAGGAAAGTCAATTAGCCTCTAACCACAAGCGAGTAATAACATGGGCCTCTAC
>JBASRM010000777.1:0-12704 GCA_049273835.1 Blastocatellia bacterium
CTCTAGACACTGGGTAGTCTCCTCCGAGGGCAAAGCCCATCGGCACAGCAGGCGGCACAGCCGCTCGAGAAGTGACAAGTCGTTCCCCGAGGGCAAAGCCCATCGGCACAGCAGGCGGCACAGCCGCTCGAGAAGTGACAAGTCGTTCCCCGAGGGCGGAGCCCATCGGCACAGAGGGCGGCGGAGCCGCTCTAGACACTGGGTAGTCTCCTCCGAGGGCGGAGCCCATCGGCACAGCAGGCGGCACAGCCGCTGGACAGACGCTAAGCACTGTCTTGCGGTCTACTTCCTCACGTACTTTTTAAGCGCGCGCGGTCCGACTTCAGCCCCGTATATGTTGCCCTTTGCGTCCACCGCAACGCCCTCTGCCGCGCTCGTCCCTGCTCCCGGTCCTGAGTCCGGACTCGGGTTTGGATCCGGAATGAAGGCTGTTACCTTGCCGTCCTTGACGCTCCCGATCCTGATGCCCCGCTTCCAACCCGGATGCCTCGTCGCGTTCGACTCCGAATCAGCAGCGTAGAGGATATCGTTTCTGATGTAGATCCCGCTCAGCCGGCTGAACTGTTTCCACTCATCAAGTAGCTTTCCATCCTGATCGAAGATCTGAATCCGATTGTTGTTCCGATCGGCCACGAACAGCCTGCCCCGCGAGTCCATCGCAAGGCTGTGGGGCGTGTCGAACTCGCCGGGACCGGCGCCTTTCTTGCCCCAGGTCTTGATGAACTTGCCGTTTTTGTCGAACTTCACGATGCGCGCGTTTGTGTTTCCTCCGTGTCCGTCGGCGACGAAGATATCGCCGTTGGGTGCGGTGATAACATCGGATGGCTGGTTGAATGTGTCCGGACCTTCTCCGGCTACCCCGAGTTTCCCGAGCGTCAGCAAGACCTGACCTTCGTGACTGAACTTCACCACTATGTGCCCCTTGCCCGCTGCGGCCTGCTGGTTGGCCGCTCCGGGCGGGACGCCGTCGGTCACCCAGACGTTGCCGCTTCGGTCGACGTGGATCCCGTGCGGGAAGATGAACATGCCTGCGCCAAAGCTCTTCACCAGCTTGCCAGTCTCGTCGAACTTCAGAACGGCCGGCAGATTGGACCCGGCGCAGCTGTTGCCGCCGCACCTTTCGGCTACCCAGATCGACTTGCCGTCGGGGGCGATTTCCACGGCGCTTGTCGCTCCCCACGTTCGGCCCTCGGGCATCTTGGCCCAACCTTCGACGGTGGTATAAGGATTGGGCAGGTCATTGACTGGTTGGACGTTGCTCTGGGTAAACGCGCTTTGGGCAGCAATCGTGACAATAGTTGCTAAAAGAATGAATCTCAATTTAACCGAATGCGACATGGCAACTCCTCCCTTTGCAAGGCGTGGTAGATTTGGCTTTGGAGCCTTTTCCATTTGTCATTTTTCATTTTTCCTAATTGTTCCATTTCGAGAATTGAGTGCCTTATCGATTCAAAATGACAAATGACAAAAGGGAAAATGAAAAAATGACGGAACATTTTTCCTAGTCCTCAAACTTATCAATTAGATCGCCGGTTGGCGGTGGACTCTATCACCATCGCCCTGTCGCTCGCCATATCCGAATCAATGATCTGGCTATTACTGACCGGAGGACGCCGGCGCCGAAGCACTCCCCAAAACCACACCACTCCCGCCAGGACCACGATTACCATCAGCCAACGCATGGCGCTCGCCAGCAGAGCCGCGTTCATCGCCGGCCATCCGAATTGCCTCAGCCGTTGGGCGCGCTCAACCATCCAATGCCAACCGGTGTGCGCTACAAAAGCCGAAAGGATGACCGTCCCAATTCGCTCTGCGACGACAAACCGAAACAAGACCTCTAACACGGGTATCAGCAGTGCGAGCACGAGAAGTTGTCCAAGCTCGACGCCGACATTGAACGACAGTAGCGACGTAAGCAAATGCGAGCCGGCGAACTGGAGTGTCTGCTGCAAGCCGAACGCAAAGCCGAATCCATGCACCAGCCCGAACCCGAGAGCGATTATCCACCGCCGCTTTACGTTGCTCCCAACGATATTCTCGATCGCCATGTAGACGATTGATGCCGCTATCAGCGTTTCAATGAGGGGCGGGAACCACAGTGCATCCGGCCCGAGGTTGTACGCGGACACGATCAGAGTAACCGAATGCGCGAGCGTGAATGCGGTGACTACGGTTACCAGAGAGCGGAAGCGCCGGAATGGAATTACCAGGCAAAACAAAAACAGCAGGTGGTCAGTCCCATCCAGAATATGCAGGAACCCGGACTTTACGAATCGCAGCGCCGCCTGATGCCATCGTGGATCGAGCCTGACGAGACCCGGATCCCCTTCGAACTCGAAAGCGCGAACGACGTCCCCCGGCGCCAGGAAGCGTAGAACGGTCGCCACTCGAATCCCCAGGTTGGCAAACCGAGGCTGTATCGAGAAGCGGGAAGCCTGCGAATCAATCGGATACTCGAACAACACGTCGAGAAGTCCCTGGTTCCAGTAGATCTCCGTCTCGGGGCGCAGCCTCGGACCGGTAACGTGCGCGAGCGCCTCGTCGTAGGATCCGAACGATCTTTCAGATTCCAGCGATGCCCGAACCGCAGCTACCCGAGGGCTCGGCAATCGCGTCCCTTCTTCGTAGAGTTCCACACTGTCGGCTATCCACAGCGTTGCCGCATCGCGGAGCGAGGCTTCAGCGCGGTCAAGATCCAGATAGCCCGCCCCACGGATGGGAAAGTCCACGTCGCGCATGGCCCGGAGCGGCACACGAACCACCAGGCGGAGCCGGTTTCCTTCCGGCTTTACGAAAGCCTGAACCGTGACGTCATTAGGGATGTCGTGAGCTGTAACACTTGAGCCGAACGCCAGAACCAATATCGCCAGCAACACAACGCTGGTTGGCGATGTGAAGATTCTGCGTCCGGGACTCATAACGATTCCTGCTCCGTTGGGATTTGGCTTGCTCTCGATAGCCCGAGCCTTGAAGTTGTTCGAAAGGATGCCGAGCGTCTGAAACAGATCCAAAATACGACGCGAGAGCTTGCCTCCGCCAGCGCATAGTAATAGGATAGCGCAGCCACTGACAAGCAGGATCGTCGAGGCGGGTGCGCGTCAGATTTCCGCGCCGTAACCAGGGCCTCATAGTGGCCAGCACCGCAGGTATCTTAGTTGTGGGTTTGCAAATAAGCACCAGTGGAAAACCAGCCCGGGTATTCATTTAAAACTGAGCCTTGCACAATAGGAAGAGAGAGCACGCGATGATCAATATTAAGCGCATGGGTGACCTTTATATTGGTGCGATGCTTATCACATTTGTCGTCGCCTTGGGAATCGGCCACACATTCGAGGAATCCGTCTCAGCACAACGAGCCTCCGCCCAGGCGCCGCGGTTCGAGGTGGACCCGCTCTGGCCAAAGCCGCTTCCCAATCACTGGGTCCTAGGTTCGGTGACCGGCGTCGCCGTCGACGGCCAGGACCATATCTGGATCGTTCATCGAGGCGCGGATTCGCTCGGGAATAACGAGAAGGGAGCGATACTCAACCCGCCGACCGGCTGCTGTGTTCCGGCCCCGCAGGTTCTCGAATTCGATTCGGCGGGTAACCTGATCAGTCACTGGGGCGGCCCCGGTCAGGGCTTTGACTGGCCGCAATCTCCTGGTGGGATATTCGTTGATCACAAAGGGAATGTGTGGATTGCGGCCGCCGGCCCACCCGAACCCGCGGCTGGTCGAGCAGCTTCAGCACCCGCTGCCGCAGGTGCGGGCAGCAGGGCGGCTCGGCCCCAAGATGCGCATGTCCTGAAGTTCTCGCGCACCGGGAAATTCATTTCCCAGATCGGTCAAGCGGGCAAGGTCGAAGGAAACGACAGCAAGACCGGGTTGAACCGGCCCTGCAGCGCGAGAGTCGATCCGGTAACCAATGAAGCCTACATCGCCGACGGATCGGGCAATCACCGTGTTGCCGTGTTCGACGCCGAGACCGGCGCCTACAAACGGCATTGGGGCGCTTATGGCGAAAAGCCGGAGGACGGAACCCAGGGCCCTTACGATCCGAATGCTGCGCCCGCAAAACAATTCAGTACCGTGAGCTGCGCGGCGATATCGAAGGACGGCCTGGTCTACGTTTGCGATCGCCGGAATGACCGTATTCAGGTGTTCAAAAAAGACGGCAAGTTCGTCAAGGAGGCTTTCGTATCAAAGACTACTCTCGGTGACGGGTCGGTATGGGACATCGCGTTCTCCCGGGACCCGCAGCAACGGTTTTTGTATGTGGCCGACGGTCATGACAAAAAGATACTGGTCCTGCGTCGCGATACGCTTGAGGTTGTGTCAAGCTTCGGCGATGGCGGGCGGCTGGCAGGGCAGTTCTACGCGGTGGGGAGCATCGCAGTGGATTCGAAGGGCAACGTCTACACCGGCGAGACGTATGAAGGGAAACGCGTGCAGAAGTTTGTGTACAAAGGCATGGGTCCTAATCGATAAATCGGGAGTGAGAGGGTGCGAGTTTCCATTTTCCATTTGTCATTGGTCATCTCAGGGGAGGGTCATCGATGAGAGATACCAGACGTGATTTCTATATCGGCGCTATCTTTCTTGTGCTTCTTGTGGCGCTGTTTGTCGGTCAGAGCGCGCTGGACAAGTCCACCGTTGCGGAAGGGGCCGTCGTCATGGCTCCAAGGTTTGAGGTGGACCCGATGTGGCCGAAGCCGCTGCCCAACCGCTGGTACATCGGCATGACAATAGGCATAGGGATCGATGCCCAGGACCACGTGTGGATAGTTCATCGCCCCGACACGGTCTCTCCGACCGAAGCTGCCGCCGACCAGAAAACCGGCTCCTGCTGCTCAAAGGCGCCGCCGGTGCTGGAGTTCGATCAGGCCGGCAATTTGATTGGGCACTGGGGCGGTCCGGGAAAAGGCTACGAATGGCCGGAGTCTAATCACGGGATCACGATCGATCAGAAAGGGAACGTGTGGATCGGCGGCAACGGCACCAACGACGCCCACATTCTAAAGTTCACTCAGGATGGAAAGTTCCTCGCTCAATATGGGCATGCAGGAAAGAACGGGGGCAGCAACGACACCGAGAACTTTGGGAGAGTTGCCAAGATTTTCATCGATCCTAAAGCCAACGAAGCCTACATCTCCGACGGCTACCTTAACAAACGGGTCGCGGTCATCGACGCGGATACAGGTAAGTTCAAACGATATTGGGGCGCATACGGAAACAAGCCCGACGACAAGAATCTTGGTCGATACGATCCGGACGCGCCGCCCGCCCAGCAGTTTCGAAATCCAGTGCACTGCGCGGAACTGTCCAACGACGGGTTCTTGTACGTCTGTGACCGCCCGAACAACCGGATTCAGGTTTTCACACCGGACGGTAAGTTTGTAAAGGAGCAGTTCATCGCGAAAAGGTCCCTTGCCGATGGATCGGTGTGGGACATCGCCTTCTCAAAAGATCCACAGCAGAAATACATCTACGTCGCCGACGGTCGTAACCAGAAGGTTTACATCGTGCAGCGCGATTCGCTTGAAGTGCTGACGAGCTTCGGCGACGGCGGGCGACAGCCAGGTCAATTCTATGGGGTGCACAGCATCGCCACCGATTCGAAGGGCAACATCTACACGACCGAGACATACGAGGGGAGGCGATTGCAGAAGTTCGCGTACAAGGGTCTCGCGCCGGTAACCAAACAGGATCAGGGCACAGTCTGGCCGGCGTCCGGCTCAAAGTAGACTAACAATAACGGAGGTGCGCGATGTCACGAAGAGTATGTCGAACCGTCTCAACGTTGGTGCTGGTAGCAGGAATGGTCTGGGCGCCCTTAACAGTGTTGGGCCAGTCCGCGACCAAGAACCGAATGCCCGCGCGCTCGATTAAAAAAGCGTCGGCGGTCAAATCAAACAACAATGGTACGCGGGTCCGGTCAACCAAAAACGGAGAATGGCCGCACTACACCGGCGATCTCACCGGAGCGCGTTACTCACCGCTGGACCAGATCAACGGGGACAACTTCAACAAGCTGGAAGTCGCGTGGCGCTTCAAGACCGACAACCTGGGCACCCGTCCCGAATACAAACTTGAGGGGACACCCTTGATGGTCAACGGCATCCTCTACGCGACCGCGGGAACCCGACGCTCGGTGGTGGCGCTGAAAGCGGACACAGGGGAGTTGCTGTGGGTGCACGCCGAGTTCGAAGGCGCCCGCGCGGTGGCCGCGCCGCGACAGTTGTCCGGCCGCGGGTTGTCGTACTGGAGTGACGGCCGAGGCGATAACCGCATACTTTACGTGACCACCGGATATAGGCTGATAGCCCTTGATGCCAAGACCGGCACTCGTATCCCGGGCTTTGGCAAGGACGGTGTCGTGGATCTCAAGGTGGGCGTGATGCATGGCGACAATCAGCAGATCGATTTGGAGAAAGGTGACGCCGGACTCCACTCGACCCCCACCGTAGTCCAGGACGTTGTGATAGTCGGAATCGCGATGAAGGAGGGGATGACGGTCGTAACGCATGACAACGCCAAGGGCCAGGTGCGCGCATTCGATGTGCGCACCGGGAAGAAGCTCTGGGCGTTTAACACGATCCCCAGGCCGGGAGAGTTTGGTAATGACACCTGGCATAACAACTCCTGGGCGATCAACGGCAACACTGGAGTCTGGACTCAGATTTCGGTCGACGAGGAACTGGGTTTGGTTTATCTTCCCGTCGAATCTCCAACGTCGGATTTCTACGGCGGGCACCGGCCCGGAAATAATCTGTTCGGCGAGAGTCTGGTCTGCGTCGATCTACAGACCGGGAAACGTAAATGGCACTACCAGATTGTGCATCATCCAATCTGGGATTACGACCTGTCTTCCGCGCCGATCCTTGCCGATATCAATGTAAATGGGAAGGCCATCAAGGCCGTCGCCCTCCCAAGCAAGGAAGCCTTCCTGTATGTGTTTGATCGCGTGACTGGCCGACCAGTGTGGCCGATCGAGGAGCGTCCGGTACCAAAGGGAGATGTGCCCGGCGAATGGTATTCGCCCACTCAACCTTTCCCCACCAAGCCGCCGGCATATGCACGTCAGGCGGTGACAGTCGACGAGCTGATCGACTTCACCCCCGAGTTGCGTGCGCAGGCGATGAAACAGATGGAACAGTTCAAGACGGGACCGATGTTCGTCCCGCCGGTTGTTAGTAAGACTGGAGGCCCGCTTGGGGCGCTGACAGTCGGGACACTTAACGGAGGAACAAACTGGCCCGGGGCCGGGTACGATCCCGAGACACACACGGTCTATGCTCCGGCCTCGAATGCGAGCCTTGCCCCACTTGGGCTGATCGAACCTCCGCAAGGATTCTCTGACATCAAGTTCGTCTCTGGAAGAGCCGGACAACCGTTCCGCGTAAGCGAGGGACCTGGTTTCGGCAGCGCCGCCGATTTCCCGGTTGAGCCCCGGCGTCGCCCGGCAACACCGGCTCCCGCCGCACCCGCGGCGGCTACCCCACCGGCAGGCGGCGGCGGAGGCGGGGGTGGGACCTTTGTTCAGGGTCTCCCGATCGTCAAACCACCCTATGGCGTCCTCTCCGCAATCAACCTCGACAAGGGCGAACTCATATGGCAGGTGCCTCACGGCGATACTCCTGACGTGATCCGCAATCACGCACTGCTCAAAGGAATGAATATTCCAAAGACGGGCCAGGGTGGGGCGGTCGGCCTGGTGGTCACAAAGACTCTGGTGATCATGGGCGACCCTCAGGTCACCACGTCACCGGACCGTCCGCGAGGCGCAATGCTCAGAGCTTATGACAAGGCGACCGGTAAGCAGGTGGGAGCGGTCTTCATACCGGCGCCGCAAAGCGGATCGCCGATGACCTACATGGTCAACGGGAAGCAATACCTTGTGGTCGCCGTTAGTGGCGGCTCTTACTCGGGGGAATACATTGCATTCGCACTGCCGTCTACGGATTGAGCGTGACATTTTTCATTTCCCGTTTGCCAAATGGAAAATGGAAAATGGAAAATGAATATCAATGAACATGAAGGTTAAATACAGGGTCAAACTTTCGGTGGCATTGATGGCTTTGTCGGCGGCCGTATTCCTGCAGTCGCCGTTACGCGCGCAGCAGACGGACAAGGGGCACTCGGTGTGGGAAGGCGTGTACACCAAGGAACAGGGTAAGAGGGGCGAGGTGTTGTATGCTCAGCATTGCTCGTCGTGTCACGGTCCGGACCTATCGGGCAATGATGAAGCGGCGCCGCTCGCCGGTCCGGCTTTTCTTGCAAATTGGGATGGTCTGTCCATCGCCGACTTGTCCGAAAGAGTGCGAGTCTCAATGCCGCCCAACAATCTTGGGAAGCTGAGCAGGCAGCAGATCGTAGACATAATAAGCTACATCCTCAGCGTCAACAGCTTCCCGGCTGGAAAACCGGAGCTCGATCCCAGAGCCGAAACGCAGAAACAAGTTCGGATCGAGGCAACAAAGCCAAAAGCGGCTCAAAACTCGACGGGTAGATAGACTCCGCTGCACTGTTAATCTCAATAAATGGTAGATGTTTAAGTATCTGTCATAGGGTATGACGGACGAAAATGGAGATCAGTCTCCTATACGCAACTGTGAGGGGAATATGGCTGGTAAGAATCTACATGTGATCCCGCACGATAAGAAATGGGCCATTAGGGATGAAGGCAGCACGCACATAAGGTCAGTTTATGACACCAAGCAGGAGGCCATAGATGCTGCGCGCGACCTTGCACGGAGCCGGAAGGCCAGTCTTGTCGTGTATGGCCGCAATGGTCAACCACTATTAAAGACCAAAGCTCCGAGCAGCATCAGGGATGATGAGATCAGGAGAATAATCAGGGTCGGTACTGCCAAAGATTGGAGAGGCGGGACATCAAAAACCGCGCGGAAAACACTCGCAAGGAAAGGACCAACGAGACCATAGACCAGAAAGCATCCAGTACCTGTCCGAGGATTAGCTAGCCTACTCTCTTATGGTGAAACCGGCGAAAGAGTATGAACAGAACGTATTCATAAACTGCCCATTTGATTTCGCCTACAAGCTAATGTTCGATGCCACAGTCTTTGCAGTCCAGATTGCGGGGTTTAGGCCGACGTGCGCGCTCGAGGCTAGCAACGCCGGCGAAGCCCGCCTCGAGAGAATTATGAACATCATTTCAGAGTGTAAGTATGGGGTTCATGATATTTCTCGTACCGAACTCGATAAAGCCAATTCACTTCCTCGTTTTAATATGCCGCTAGAACTGGGTCTAGATCTTGGGGCTCGGAGATATGGCGTTGGTCGACATCGAACGAAGAAGCTATTGGTGCTAGACAAGACCCAGCATCGGTATCAGAAGTTTATCTCTGATTTAGCGGGTCTCGATGTCATCCCGCATTTCGGACGTCCTAAACACATCATTCGCCATGTAAGAGACTGGCTTTCCCTGGAATCCAAGAGTCCTAACATACCAGGGGGTTTTTATATGTTTAGCAGATATAAGACATTTCAAAGAGATTTTCCAAAACTCTGTCAGGCCAGAAAACAGGACCCGCAGGAAGTTACTTTCGGCGATTTTTCGGACATCGTGCGTGTTTGGCTAGAAGAAGAATTGTGAACTAACAAATGTCCAGATTCTTCAGTTCGGAGGCAGCCGTCTCGAATCGTGGCGTTTTCATGACGTTCCTCGCAGACAGTCGCCATCTCACACGCAAACAAACTTCAGCCGAAAGCCGGTAGTGGCAACGTCATGATTTGAGACCTGAAAAGAAATGGATAGAACAGACTCCAAGCGCGAAATGCTCCGACACACTATCGCGACCCTCGCCTATCGCGGAGGCAAAGCAGTTCGCGGAGCGCCCGAGTCGTTTTGTCGTTTTCGCGCTTCGGAAACGACCCGCACGCCGGCAGAGATTCTTGCGCACATCGGAGATCTTCTGGATTGGGCGTTGTCGATGGCAAAAGGGTCGGAGTCGTGGCGCAATTCGGAACCGCAGCAATGGGCTGACGAGGTGAATCGCTTCCATTCCTGCCTTGCGCGTTTTGATGAATACCTTGCGTCGGATCAGGAACTCGCTTGTTCATGCGAGCGGCTATTCCAGGGAGCAATCGCGGACTCGCTTACCCATGTTGGACAGCTCACGATACTGCGGCGAATTGCGGGCGCGGCAATCCGTGGCGAGAACTATTCGAAAGCCCATATTGAAAAGGGGCAGGTGGGAGCAAACCAGGCCGAACCGGTGCAAGAGTTTGATTAAGGCTGCAATTCACGCTGATCGACCCCAGGCCGTCGGCTCGAGTGGAATCAGCGCTCACAGTTTCGAGCTTGGCGTCAATCGCCACGAAGCCACTAAGTACGAAGGAACACAAATCCCACAACATTTCCAATGGTTTATTTAGTGTAGCTACGTGTCATTTCTTCGTGGCGCGACTCCCTCTCCGTGATTTTCCTTGCATTGAAGATACTGGCTCATGTAGAATCGCTGCCTCTCAGCCGGACTTCGCTCGTTCGGCACACTCACACAATCGCAAGGCTAATTTGAAGGGAGGATGCCGGGATCTGCCAGACTCGCAGGCGGCGTGTTTGCACGCTCTTCCTGGGTGCTGTGAGGTCAGGCTTGCACGAAATGAATAAATACTCTGCCGCTTTGCCGGCGCCGCGACGATTGCGGTTAATCGCCGTCAGCGCGTTTCTGCTTTTTTCCCTCGCTATTGCAACCTGCTACGTCAACTCACCACCCAAAGTAGCGGCCGCAACAACGAGCGTCTTCATTAACGAAATACATTACGACAATACCGGTACAGACGCCGGAGAAGCTGTCGAGGTGGCCGGACCGGCGGGAACGAACCTGGCCGGCTGGAGCATTGTTCTCTACAACGGTGCCGGCGGCGCGTCTTACGACACCGATGCTTTAAGTGGAGTGATACCTAATCAGCAGAACGGGTTTGGGACGGTGAGTCTTTCATACCCTGTGAACGGTATTCAGAATGGTTCCCCTGACGGCATAGCTTTGGTAAACGCGTCGAATGTCGTAGTCCAATTCCTGAGCTACGAGGGAACGTTCACCGCAGTGGGGGGTCCCGCCAACGGGATGGTAAGCACGGATATCGGCGTGAGCGAGAACGGATCAGAGCCGCTGGGTCAATCTCTTCGACTGAGCGGCAGCGGCCAGTTCTATGAGGATTTTACGTGGAACGCTCCGGCACCTGCTACGTTTAGTGCAGTCAATACGGGCCAGAATTTTGGCGCGGGCGTGTCGCTGTCTATCAATGATGTATCCGTGACTGAGGGCAATAGCGGACTGGTCATCGCGACATTTACAGTCACTCTCTCGTCAAGCGCGCACACCGGAGTTACCTTCGACATTTCCACCCAGGACGATTCGGCTACAACGGCGGACAACGACTACGTGCAGAAGACTTTGGTGAACCAGTCGATTCCCGGAGGCAGCAGCACTTATCAGTTCGCCGTCACCGTCAACGGCGATGCCACGTTTGAAAACAACGAAACCTTCTTCGTCAACGTTACTAACGTTATCGGGGCAAACGTTTCCGATGGCACCGGAGTCGGCACAATCACCAATGATGATTGCCCGCCTGTTCCCGCCGATCTGGTAATCAGCCAGGTTTACGGCGGAGGCGGGAACTCAGGCGCGACGCTCACTCATGATTTCATAGAGCTCTTCAACCAGGGCCCCACCACCGTTAACCTTTCCGGCTGGTCTGTTCAGTACATCTCAGCCGGCGGGTCGGGTACCTGGGCCGTGACCCCGCTCTCGGGTTCTATCGCGCCTGGCGGTTATTACCTTGTTCAGGAAGCACAGGGTGCGGGAGGAACAACGCCTCTGCCGACACCGGACGCGACTGGCACAATTGCCATGGCCGCGGGCGCTGGAAAAGTTGCGCTCTCGAGTACGACTACTCCGTTCAGTGGAACATGTCCCACTTGCTTCGTTGACCTGGTCGGCTATGGCGCCGCGAATTGTTTTGAAGGGAGCGGCTCGACCGCGGCGACGAGCAACACGACGGCGGCCTTGCGCAAGCGCGGCGGCTGCTTCGACTCCAACAATAACGATATAGATTTCTCTATCGGCTCTCCAAATCCCCGCAACACTGCGGCCCCAACCAAGAGTTGCGACTTCGTCCCGGCTGCAATCCACGATATTCAGGGCGCCGGACTGATCACGCCTTTCCTCGGGCAGGACGTGAGCACCACCGGCGTGGTCTCGGGACGCAAGACGAACGGCTTCTTCATCCAGACCCCGGACGCGGGTGTGGACGCCAATCCGGCAACTTCCGAGGGTATCTTTGTATTCACCTCCGCTGCCCCGGCTGTTGTCGTAGGTGACGCGGTGACGGTGAGGGGAACGGCCAGCGAGTTTTTCGACCTCACCCAGCTCGACAGCACGCTGCCTGGCGATGTCACGGTCGATTCCAACGGCAACGCGCTGCCCGCGACCACCACGCTGACTACAACGATACTGGATCCGGCCGGTGCGACGACACAACTCGAGAGATTCGAGGGCATGCGCATGCACGCCGACTTTCTGGTCTCCGTCGCGCCAACAAATGAGTTCGGCGAGACGTTTACCGTACTCCAGGGAGTGGTCCGGCCCCTGCGCGAGCCCGGCATCGAGATCTCGCTGCCCGTGCCGCCCGACCCCACTTCGGGCGTTCCCGACTGCTGCATCCCGCGCTGGGATGAGAATCCGGAGCGGATCATGAT
>JBASRM010000460.1:0-2377 GCA_049273835.1 Blastocatellia bacterium
GCGGCTCTCCGTTGTACCGTAGACTGTCCAGTCTGCGTTTAGTCATACGCAGACTAAACAGAAGTCAGAAGCCGGGCGGCTCTCCGTTGTACCGTAGACTGTCCAGTCTGCGTTTTAGTCATCCGCAGACTAGACAGTCTACGGTACATCGATCGCTCCTTCCGCTGGGAACTTCCATTCTGAGTTACCGCAAATAATCCTCGAGTCTCACCGACGCATCGGTCTTCTCGTCTCGGTACTTCACAATGATCGGGGTATAAATGGAAAGCCCGAGCTCAGGACCGCGGCCTCTTGTGATCGCGCGAGAGCCCGCTACAACCACGGCGCCGGCCGGGATTTCGAGCGGGGCATCCGCGGTCTTGCGATAAAACTGGTCGTTGACCAGGTCATAAACTGGTGTTCCACCTGTGAGGATCGTCCCTGACGCAAGCACTACTCGCTCACGAACGATTGTGCCTTCATACACGCCGCAGTTGCCGCCCACCAGCACATCGTCTTCGATAATCACCGGGAGCTCGCCTATGGGTTCAAGCACGCCCCCAATCTGCGCGGCCGCCGACAGATGAACTCGTTTGCCTATCTGCGCGCACGAACCGACCAGCGCATGAGAATCGATCATTGTGCCATCGTCCACGTACGCGCCAACATTGACGAACATCGGCGGCATGCAGGTGACCCCTCGTCCGATGTAACATCCGTCGCGAATCGATGAGCCCCCGGGGACTATTCGCACTCCGTCGGTTGCAACTACGCGCCGGAGCGGATAGGTATCCTTGTCATAAAACCGAAATTGATTGTTGATCGAGAAGTTTTCAATACGACCCATTCGGAAGCCGAGCAGGATGCCGCGCTTAACCCAGGCGTTGACTTTCCAGCTGCCATCGATTTTTTCGGCCGCGCGCACCTCACCTGAGTTGAGCTTTCTTTTGAATTCGGCAAACACCGCCCGATTTTCATCGGTAAACTCTGCGGGTGGCTCATCGAACAGTTGTTGAATTTTCTCGGGTAAGCCCATAGAACCTCAAGGTACCGTAGACCGTCCAGTCTGCGGGCCTGCCAACCGAGACGAATACCGTATGGCTCGGCCTAGATCAGCTTCAACTCGACCAGCACGGCTCGCAGCTTCTCTTTTGTCTCCGGCTTAACCGGCACCATCGGCAGGCGGTACACCTCTCTGGCCTTGCCCATCATCGCTACCGCGGCTTTGACCGGGCCGGGGCTGGTCTCGATAAAGTTGGCCTTCATCAAGGCAAACAGCTCATGGTTCAGACGGCGCGCTTCATCCCAATTGTTATCCAAACACGCCCTGGTGAGCGAAGCCATCTGTCTCGGAATTTCGTTCGATGCGACCGAGATCAATCCCACCCCGCCGAGCGCGATCAACGGCAACGTCATCGAGTCGTCACCCGAAAGCACTTTGAACCGCGATGGCACGCGCGTGATGATCTCGGCGATCTGCGAAATGTCGCCCGATGCTTCTTTGACGCCGATGATGGTTGGGATATCCGCAAGGCGCACCAACGTGTCCGGCAGAATGTTGACGTTTGTTCGCGGCGGCACGTTGTAGACTATTATCGGAAGAGAGGTCGACTGGGCGATGGCTTTGAAGTGCTGGTACAACCCCTCCTGGGTCGGCTTGTTATAGTAGGGCGAGACCGAGAGCAAGCCGTGCACGCCGATACGCTCGCATTCACGCGCAAGCTTTATGACGTGAGCAGTATCGTTGCCGCCGGCGCCCGCGATGACCGGCACGCGCCCGCCGGATTGTTCGACGACAATCGTCACCACACGCCGCTGTTCTTCGTCGCTGAGAGTGACGCTCTCACCGGTAGTACCGCAGGGCACAAGAAAGTCGATGCCTTCGGTAATTTGGAACTCAACGAACCGTCGCAAAGCATCTTCATCGATCGACAGATCGTCTTTGAACGGAGTGATCAGCGCCGTCCCGCAGCCATTCAGGTTTGATATCTCGAGCATTTCGCTTCCTCTGACCCCTTACCGCCGCGAGCACCATAGGACGAGCCGGGACGCTGATTCAAATCCAATCAGACATACGTCCCTTACTCTTTCCGCGTGGCAGGTGATTCCGCGGTTTGTTTCAACTGTTCATCAATGATCTCCGAGAATTCGTAAAACCCTTTCCGTCCGGCGATCCATCGAGCGGCCAACAAAGCGCCTTCAGCAAACCCTGCCCGGCTGCGCGCCGTGTGAGTGATCGTCAAAGTGTCCGCCTCTGAGTCGAATCCTACAGTGTGACTGCCGGGCATATAGCCCGCGCGAGTGCTCGACGTCGGGACCTCGCGCCCATATTCGGTCTCGATGTTTTGCTTCTGGAAAATCGCAGTGCCTGAAGGCGCGTCTTTCTTGAACTTGTGAT
>JBASRM010000779.1:0-16078 GCA_049273835.1 Blastocatellia bacterium
GCTGAAGGATGGCAAACAAGCGCGACTGCCCTTCGGGTTGAATGGTTGGACCGAGTATCGGGATTTCCCTGCGCTAGCCAGACGGTCTTTTCACTCGATCTGGAGGCGCGAACTTTAGACACTTGCCTGCGGTGGTGATTAATGCCAGAAGGCGCCGCCAGAGAAGAAATACTTGCCAGCGTTAAGCTCGCGCTGAAACAGGTTGAAGCCGGATCAGCTTCGGCACAAGAGGCGCCCGGCCGCTCGGCCGCATACTCCGTTGACCAGGTTGCGCGCGAGATTAGAAAAAACTGCGGGATCCGGCGCGAAGACTTGATTCATCAATTCGATGTAGAACTCACCAAAGTCGGGGGACACTTTTACCGAGCGCACAATGCTGAGTCCGCGATCCAGTACATCCAGAAAGTGGCGTCAGATCGGCAGACGTCGTCGATCATCGGATCGGCACAGGTGATGAATGGTTATGCCCTCAAGACCAGGCTTCAAGACGATCACATCGAGTTCATTACTGAGACTAATGCGCCAGAGTTCCTGCAAGCTGCGGCTACCGCGGGGATTGGTTTGTCGAACGTGGACTATGTGTTGGCCGACACCGGCACTCTGGTGTTGCTGGCTTGCGCCGGGCAGCCGCGCTCCATTTCTCTCCTGCCTCCCGTGCATATAGCGCTGATCAAACCCGAGCAGATCATCTCCGGGCTTGATGATTTGTTTCCTCTTCTGCGTCAAGAGAGTCATGCAGCGATGCGAGACCTAAGCAGCGCGGTGACATTTATAACTGGCCCGAGCCGGACAGCAGACATAGAACTGACCCTGGTCGTCGGGGTTCACGGGCCGCAGGAGTTGCACGTCGTGCTAGAGAGCTAATAGAACCATCGCAAAACTCTGAACTCTCGACTCCAGGTCACACTTATTCCAGCCGACTTCGTTCTCACCCTGTGTTCGACTTCTCTTACCCTTCATAACGCGGACTTCGTTCTAATCCAGTACGCGCTGTACCAAAAGTCCCGGCGTGTTGCGCATTGGACTTCTAGTTTGCCGGTCATAAATCACCACTCGACCCAGTCGCATGGTTGTATACGCTGCGGCGCTGGACACTTCCAAGACAGGTATGAGGCTTGCACGATGTGGTTTCGGAGTAAGAACTATGGTGGTACTTGCGATTCTAATTGTAGTGGTTGTTGTTCTAGGTTTCACAGCGGTCGTGAGTTGGCTCGCGTTGGAAGGAGTATGTTTCGGGCTCAGTCGAAGCCTCGCAGACTCTGCGACAAGAACGCGGAAAAGTACAACCTTCACAAGTTTTTTTCTGACTACATTCAAATGAGAGAGAACATGTCTTGGAAAGGTATGGTTTGGTTTGGCGTGATGGTGTTGGTGGTCCTGGGGTCGTTGGGGTTGCTGAGCGGGTTTGGTCGCGGGGTATTAAACCTACCGTTGGTCGTTGCTGCGTACAGCTTGATTCTGAGTCTGGTAACCGGCCGTAGAAAGCTTACATAAACAATCTGAAAAGGGAGGTAGAAGAATGAAAGTTCGTGAAGTGATGACCGCAAATCCGAGTTGTTGCGTTTCGAGTGAAACTGCTCAACGAGCTGGGATCATAATGAGAGACGAGGATACCGGAGTGGTCCCGATTGTGACTGGAAAAGAGAGCCGCAAGTTGGTCGGTATGATTACGGATCGCGACTTATGTTTAGGAATAGTGGCGGGTGGATTGAACCCTACAAACACTACACTCGAAACGTTCATGACCAGCCGAGTGGTCTCCTGCAATTCGGACGACGATCTTGACACAGTGCTGAAGTTGATGGAAAAAAACCAGGTCCGCCGGATCCCGGTTGTAGATGAACAAAACATCATCCAGGGGATTGTCTCAATGGCGGATCTGATGAACCGCGGTAAGGTGTCCAGCGGCGAGACTCGCGAGGTTCTGAAAAGCGTTTCGGAGCCTACCGGAGAGGCCAGCAAGCCGCGGGCAGACTCAGCCGTGTCCCAGGCCAAGTAGCGGGCGAATTACACTAACTTCAACAATCCAAAAAAGGAGGTGCACTATGCGAGCATCTGTGCTGTCAGCACTAGTTGCCCTGATTCTGTTGGTCGGCGGTTGCCATTCTCAGGCGGTCGATGATTCGGCGGTGACTGCAAAGGTGAAAGGCAAGTTGGCCGCGGATAGTGAAACGAGCGCCATCAAAATCAGTGTCGAAACAAAGGAGGGCGTAGTCAGGTTAACGGGCACGGTGCCCACTGCGCTCGAGAAAACCAAGGCGGAACAAATAGCCCGGAATACTGACGGCGTAGCGCGCGTCGTAAATGAAATTGCAGTCAAACCTGAAACAGCCGGCGCCACCAATCTTGGAGAGAAAGCCGAAAACACGCTAAAAGCGGCTGGAGAGGCAATCGGCGATGCCGCCATTCTGGCAAAGCTAAAGGCAAAGTTTGTCGCGGACGGAATCACCGGAACTGATGTTGACGTAAACGACGGCAAGGTTATTCTAAAGGGACAAGTCGACGACGCCGTTAAGAAGGCCAAGGCTGAAGAGATAGCCAAGAAGACTGACGGCGTCAAAGACGTGAGGAACGAACTGGTGGTAAAGAAAGCCAAGTCCGCATGATGCGAGTACGCTCCTTTCGAGGTTAGTTATGAAAGGCTGTCTTTCTCAGACAGCCGTTTTTCTGTGAGCAATCAATCTGAGCAATCCGTTGATAGCCAGGTGTAATAGAACGTAGACGATCAGCGCGACTATGTAGGATATCCTCAGTTGGAAACGTCCGCTCGAGGGGTCAGGCATTAAACCACGGAACGGAGCCAGCAACGGTGCGTTTAGCCGATCGATAAGATTCTTGAAGGCATTACTGTCTCTCGCACCAAGCAGGTCGAGGAGAATCTCGAGACCTATCAGACCGTAGATGATGTAGAACAGGTAATCCACGACCTGCGAAATTCGAGCGACACCTCTCGCACGATCCAATTCGGCTTCAGTATCGGCCACTTCGGTAATCGCCTTCTGCTTCAGTTGGTCACCAACTTCCGCAGCGCGAGCCTTATCTCGCTCATCCAACCGATCTGCCTGGTCTGCGATTTCGGCGTGCACACCCTTCCGGGCCTCTCGCTTCACCGCTTCGTGTTCAGCAATTCGCTCCGATTCGTCGACGGCAAGCTTCTCATCTTCCAACATTCCCACCTCCTTCACGGCTAAGCCGCCCCCGGTAGACGTCACCGCCGGGAGCGCGCCGGTTGAAACATTTCTTTCGCTAGCGCCTTGGCAAAGTCAGTGCCAACCCCGAAGCCGAATAAAAGCTTGTCTTTCTGATACACGCGATGCGTGTTGTGTATGGTTCGTATGCAAGCCAATGTATGAGCGAGGACCGCTGCCGAATCAGAATTGCACAAAAGTATTTTCTCCGTTCAGAGCTTAACCCGACTGCGCTCAAAGTATGGACGCTAATCTTACGATTTGGCATATCGCTTGCCCATTCCATACTTCCCAAGCAGTTCTTTCATTTCTTCGCGGCGGTTGATTGAGGAGTTCCAATGGGAGACCCAACTCAAAGTAATGTCATTCTGGTAATAGATGATGATGTTGAATGGACGGATCTTCTTCGTATCTTCTTTTCCGAAAAATATGATGTCCGGATAGCAAACCACGCCGACGACGCAATCGATACCATTCAAAGGGACCGTCCGAAACTTATCGTGTTGGATCTGGTGATGCCCTCGGTTGACGGTTTTGGGTTCATGCGTCGACTGAACGAAATGTCTATAGCTGCGACTCCAACTGTTTTGCTTACGGGATGGGATAGTGTGGAAATTCGGGAATGCGCGACGGCAGTTGGCTGTGCAGCCGTGCTGTCAAAGCCGGTTTCACTGGAGAAGCTGGATGAGGTTATTTCAGCAATTATATTGCGAGAGGTGATTTGATTGGGGGCGGACCGCAACCCAGCTGTTGATCGAGGAGGTGTGAGCTGGCAGCCGTGTCGACTTGGTAAACTAGTTCTTAGCACTGAGTGGAATCAGTTGGAAAGAAGTTTCGACATCTCGGCAAGCAGAGCCGGGAAGTCGACCGGTTTGGAGATGAATCCAGCGCAGCCAGCGGCTTGAAGTTCCTTTTGGATGTCAATAAGCTCGTGGGCCGATAACGCGATTATGGGCACAGCGTCGAGTTCAACATGCTCTCTTATCGTTTTGGTCGCGCTCAAGCCATCTATGATCGGCAAGGAGAGGTCCATTAAGATGAGGTCCGGCTTAGAATTGATGGCCATATCGATCGCCTGAGCGCCGTCCGTTGCCTCGAGGACTTCAAAGCCTTCGATTTCCAAAAGCTTTAACAATCCAAGCCTGCTGTCTTCGAAGTCCTCAACCAGGAGGACGCGTTTGGGAAACCTCATCGTTATGAATCCTGATAACACTCGGCAAGCCGGGGTGCTCGACGGATTGTAACAGATCAGAGTAAGTGACAGGATGTTCAAACGCGGCGTGATGAATTCGAATCAGAGTGCGATCCGAAAACCAGCGCTCGCCGGGCGTATACAAATAAGTCACATCGACTTATCAATTGCGTCTCGTTTTAATCCAACAATCGCCAAAGAACTTTTTAAAAGCGCGAAATTCTGTTGGCACAATGGTTGCCGATTGAGGGTGGCTAGGTCCACGTGATCGGCTAACTACTTGATACAGATAATCGTGAACGATGAAAGCGATCCAATGAGTTCACCAGTGACAGCAGGACGAGCGCAGATCATAAAGCCCACGCTTTTGATTTGCGACGTGTCGGGCAGGGTGCAGGCGTTAACATCGAACCTGAGAGACGACACGCTTCTGGGCCGCGATGGGGTCTATAAACACCTCACGGAGATCTTCGGCCGCAGTTCATCGATCACTAGCTGGTTGACAGAGCGGATGCAAGAGGCTCGCGAGCAAGAGGAGTTCTTCGCGGAAGGACGTCTCGAAAGCGACGGCATGCCGATGGTCGTCACAGTCGAGAGCTTGCAACAAGATGGCAAACTCTACGGGTTCGCTCTCCGATTCGTTCCGGTGTTGCCGTCAGATATTTCTTACACCATCAACGATGGCGATTCGATCGTCGCCCGGAGGCAGTGGCACGAGATCAAAAATCACATTGGCGCAATCAAGCTTTATGTAACCTTCTTAAAGCGCAAAATGCCTGACGGCGAGGAGCGCCGTATCGTGGAGAAGATATTCAACAGCGTCAACGCGCTGATAGGTTATCTAGACAGGATTCGAAGAGGAGAACCGCAATGAAACGGCAACACAACATTCTTGTCATCGACGACGAAGAGCACATGCTGGACTCTCTTCGGTTGAATCTTCAACAAGCCGGGTACTCTGTTACCACTGCCGCCAGCGGTCAGGAAGGACTCGCACTGTTCAACGGCGGTGAGTTTGATCTTGTTCTTTGTGATCTTCAGCTGCCGGACACTCGGGGCATGGACGTGCTCAAAAAGCTAAAGCAAACTCACGCGCCGACCGAGGTAATCATTATCAGCGCCTACGGCTCAATCGAGAATGCCGTTGAAGCCACCAAGGCGGGAGCGTTTCATTTTGTAGAGAAGCCGTTTGAGTTTGATGAACTTCAGCTACTTATCGATCGCGCACTGGAACGTCAAGAATTGATCGAAGAAAGCGAAGGTCTACGCCGGACCCTCCGCGAGCGAACCACATATGCCAACATCATCGGCCGCTCGAAAAAGATGCAGACTATCTTTGAAATGATCGAAGCCGTTGCCAAGAGCGACGCCAATATACTGATCGTCGGCGAGTCGGGAACAGGCAAGGAACTCATAGCAAACGCGATTCATTACAACTCGCACCGATCGAAAGCGCGATTCGTCAAGGTCAACTGCGCCGCCTTGCCCAAAGAGCTTATTGAGTCGGAGCTGTTCGGGCATACCAAGGGCGCGTTTACGGGGGCGGCTCGCGACAAAGAGGGGTTGATTGCAAGCGCGAACGGAGGCTCGGTTCTGCTGGATGAGATAGCTGAAATGCCGCTCGAGCTCCAGCCCAAGCTGTTGCGCGCCCTGCAGGAACGAGTTTACTACCGGCTTGGCAGCGAACAGCCCATCGAGGTTGACTTCAGACTGATCAGCTCGACCAACAGAACCCCGCTTGAAGCCGTACGGGACGGTCAACTCCGCGAGGATTTATACTATCGTGTATCAACGATTACCATCGAGGTGCCGCCGTTGCGGGAGCGCGCCGAGGATATTCAACTGCTTGCCGATCATTTTCTCAAAACCTTCTCGGAGAAGTACACCAAGGGTGTCCAGGGCTTTTCGCAATCGGCACGAGCGGCAATGTACAGCTATCAGTGGCCCGGAAATGTGCGCGAATTGGAATCCGCCATCGAGCGGGCGGTGTTGCTGTCAAAGGGGGATATGGTGGAGGCCGGCGATTTTCAGTTTTCAGCAATCGAAGCGCAAGGCCCGTCGGACAACGGCTTTGTTGTACCGCCCAATATGACCCTGGAAGACATTGAACGTGAGGTGATTCACCAGACGCTCAAACGCACAAAAGGTAACAAGCAGGCTGCCGCAAAAGCTCTTGGCATCTATCGACCGCGATTGTATAGCAAGATTCAGAAGTACAACTTGACCGTCTGACCCGCAACGCCGTCTCGATGCCTTGGATGACAAGGCCCGGTTGTTCCCGTTACGCCTCAAACTACAGACCTCACGGCAGAGGATTCGCTCCGGATAATCCAGGCGAACTTCTGTCCAAGTGATCGATGTCTTGTCCCCCTTCTCGCAGCGATGATACCATTGGCGCCCAAGCCAAAGAATCAAGCAAGGTGTATTAATCATGACCGAACAGTTTCTACAAAGCGTCAGATTCGATGAGCGGGGATTGATTACCGCAGTGGTACAAGACGCCGAGACGAATGAAATCATCGCGGTTCGGAGCTATGACAAAGACACCCTGGCGAGGAGCTTACAGACGGGCGCAGCCGATCTCTATGATGCCGGCAGCTCGACCAGGGAGTATCCATTAGTAGATGTTCGAGTGAACCCCGACAGTAGTTCACTTACCATTCTAATTCTTCGTGACAATGGCGCGGAAGGTGCCGGTGGTGAAGGGGTCGGCGCGGGCGTCGCGCAGACCGAAGTGAAGTCCAGCACCCTACGCACATCCCTGCTGCTCCCGAAGCCGGTTAACTCTGAAGTATCGCTGGTCGATGTCAGCTCGATGGAGTTTGGCCTGACTCTCAACAGACTCTACGCTCTCATTGCGGAACGAAATGACAAACGGCCGGAGGGGTCATATACGACTTACCTGTTCAACAGCGGGCTCGACAAGATACTGAAAAAGATCGCCGAGGAATCAGGGGAAGTTATCATATCCGCGAAGAACGAATCGTCCGGAGAGTTGATATCTGAACTTGCGGATCTGTTCTATCACCTGCTCGTGTTGATGGTGCAGCGGGAAGTCAGTCTGAGTGCAGTCGGTGATGAGTTGACTGAGCGGGCGGCACGCAAACAGCCACGACCGAGTGACAACGCTTAGACTCGATTCCGGGCCGGCGCCAACGTTCCGATGAATAATCTTTTCCCGCCAACCTATGATGACTTCCTGAAACTCGCCGATGAAGGCACCGTCATTCCCGTCGTGAAGCGAGTGATGGCGGATTTGCTCACTCCGGTCGCGGCCTACCTGAAGATCGAACGGCTCAGCCCCTATTCCTTTCTGCTCGAGTCGGTTGAAGGAGGCGAAAAGGTCGCTCGTTATTCGTTTCTCGGGTTCAACCCTGAGATCATCGTCGCGTCGCGCGAAGGCAAAGTTACAATAAATACCGAGGCGGGAACGGAGGAGACGGACCAGCCGATGTTGACTGTGCTTCGACGGCTTTCGGGGCGGAACATCCCGGTCAGATTTCCCGATCTACCCCCTTTCGTTTGCGGAGCGGTCGGATACTTGAGCTACGACGCCGCGCGGTGGTTTGAAAACATTCCCGACTCCCATCCGGCCGACCCCGGAATCGACGACGCAGTAATGATGTTCTACTCGAAGCTGCTGGTCTTCGATCACGCGAGGCACCAGATTCACTTGATTGCCAATGTGTTCACCGATGGAAGAAAGGTTGGTCTCGAAGATGACTATCGTAGAGCGGTAGATGACATTGAAACTATGGAGGCTCGTCTTGAAGACCCGATCGAGCCTCTGCCGAAAAGCCAGGCATCGGGGGACGGTCGGGTACGCTCAAACATGGACAGGGCGAAGTTCGTGCGGGCAGTTGAGGCAGCCAAGGAGCACATCGCGGCCGGTGACATCTTCCAGGTGGTACTATCGCAGCGATTCGAAGTTGGATTGAGAGCGCATCCCTTCGAGGTCTATCGGGCGCTGCGGGTCGTGAACCCTTCGCCTTATATGTTCTTTCTGAAGATCGCCGACCAATCGATCATCGGCGCTTCGCCTGAAATGCTTGTAAGGGCTACGGGAAGACGAATCGAATATCGTCCCATTGCCGGCACGAGGCCGCGTGGGGCTACCGAAACTGAAGATCTGTTGCTCGGCGAAGAGATGCGGGCCGACGAAAAAGAAATGGCTGAGCACGTGATGCTGGTTGATCTTGGCCGTAACGACCTTGGGCGAGTCGCTGATTATGGTTCGGTGGAGGTAACCGATTTGATGATCATCGAGCGGTACTCGCACGTGATGCACCTTGTTTCAGCGATCAAGGCAAGGCTGCGAGCGGGAAAGGATCGCTTCGACGCGCTTGCGGCGTGCTTTCCCGCAGGTACGGTGAGCGGCGCGCCTAAGATCAGAGCGATGGAAATAATAGACGAGCTGGAACCAACCCGCCGCGGAGTCTATGCGGGATCGATAATGTACCTGGATCATTCCGGGAACCTCGATTCGTGCATTGCTATTCGAACGATTGTGGCTAAGGACGGTCGAGCATACTTTCAAGCGGGAGCGGGGATCGTAGCAGACTCGGTTCCGGAGAGTGAATACGTGGAAACCGTGAACAAGGCTCGGGCAATGCTTCAAGCGATCGAGATGGCTAATCAGGAATAGACTATCCCAAGGTCATTCCTATCTTAGGCTGATCACAAGCCTGCGGGAAACGCTTCAACCAACTCACCGCGGGTCTCATCCCTCAAGAACGGCTAACAGTCAAAGCATTGCGCCCTCGCCGCAAACGGAAAAAGGAGCGGCTCCGCGGAACCGCTCCTTTCCAAAGCCGACGCAAAAGTCGGGTTTACCAGTTGATGCCGAGCGAGAAGCTAATCTGTCGCTCGATACCTGTGGTGCTGTTGATTCGACCGAAGATCGCGGTATCAAACGTGTTTCCGCCGTAGTTGAAGTTCGGATGGTTGAACACGTTAAACGCAATCACTCGGAACTCGACGTTCCCTCGCTCAGTAAAGTAAGTCCTCTTCGCCAGAGTTATGTCAGTCTGGGTGAAATTAGGACCGAAGAGCGAGTTCAACGGGAAGTTGCCGAACGTTCCAGGAGCAGGAGGGACAAGGATGCCTTCCTTGAGCCTGGCGCTGGTCAGCGCACCGGTTGCGGGGTTGGTTACGATGTCGAGCAGCTTCGGGTTGATGAAGAAGATCCCCTGCGGTGTGCGGAACACACCAAGGTTCTCCTTGATCTCGTTGAACGTCATCGACCCCAACTGTGCCGGGTTAATTCCCGCGTTGAAGCTGTTAAACGTCGAGCGGTTCGAGGTGAAGTAGAACGGAGTGGCGGTTTGGTAGGTGAAGATCCCTCCAAGCGTCCATCCCTCGATCGCCTTGCGGGCCGGTGTCCATGCGCCGCTGAGATATCGACGTCCTGTTCCAAACGGCAGGTCGTAGACAACATTGGCGACCATTCGATGCCTCTGGTCCTGAACCGAATTCTGGTAATCCAGCCGCAAATCCCTGAGTGTGCGGAACGATGTCAGCGTGCTCTGGTTGTTGATAGTGCCGGTTCCATCGTTCAGCGTTCTGGCAAGGGTGTAGTTGGCCTGGAACGACAAGCCGCCGGAGAACCTGCGGCGAATCTCGAGTTGAAGCGAATGATACTTCGAGTACGAGAAGTTGCCTAGCACTCGGGCGAATGCCGCATTCGGATTGGTCACGAAGAAATTCGGCGCCAAATTCTTTCGCGAGTTCAGATAAGTGGAACTGTAGGCCAGCGTATTGGCCATGCCGCCGATGTTGTTCTGCTGGAGATTCTGGATGAACGTCGAGCTGGTGAAGCCCGAAGTAGCTGCGACCCCCGTGAACAGCTTGGTGAATATCGGAAGCGGAATTCCATTAGCGCCCGGCGAGAAGCTCGTGTTGTTGTTGAGCGCAAGATTCTTTTGGGCGTTCAGGAATTCCTGCAGGAAGCCGTTCTCGAAGATGTTGGTTTCGTTGTAGTCAACCGCGCGGAAAATCTTGACCGCGTGGTTACCCGCATATCGAACTTCGACCGCGGTGCTGGAACTGATCTCGCGCTCGATGCCAAACGACCACTGCTGGACGTACGGCGTTCGCAAATTCGGGTCAATTGCCCACAGACCGTTGGTGGTGTTCAGCGCGAAGTTTTCCGCTGAGGTGATCGGCACCTTGAACTTAGGTGTGGTTAGCGGAACGCCGTTGGAGCCCAGCACACCGGTTGGAGTGTTGTTTGCCGAACTCTGGATCAGGCCCGGGTTCGTAGTGCCCGTGCCAAGCGCGTTGCTAATGACCGTGAAGCCATCGCGCAGGTAACTGATCGAATAGCCTCCGCGAATTGAGCTTCTGCCTTCTCCACCAAAGATCATATGGAGCGGGCCGCTTTGGAAGTTCGGGCTCCAGGCGAAGCCGACGAACGGAGCAAAGTTGTTCCAGTCCTTATTGTGCAGCGCCCTTTGAGTGTCGCCGCTGACAAAGTCGAGCGTCGCCGCTGCGTTGCCGGTCTGGGTGTTGGGGTTGAACAGATTTCCGACACCACCGATGCCGAAGATGTCGTTGAAGTTGGTGGGTTGCAGACCAAGCCCGTCGGGCAAGCTTGGCACGCCCTCGTATTCATACCGCAATCCGACGTTCAACGTCAGATTTCGCTTTATTCGCCAGGCATCCTGGAAGAAGAAGCTCACGTCGTTGTACAGGAACTCGCGCGAGCGGGTTGCGCCGGGAACGAATCCTGAAGTCGGACTGGTCACGTTGAATGTAGCCGATGAGCTCGAAAGCAGACCTACCAGGTCTCGGTAGATTTGCCGGCCCGTGTTGGCAATGGCAGTTCCCCCAGCTCCCGCTGGAAGATTCGGGAAAGCGCTGTTAAGAATGCCATCGGGGTTAGCGCTGTTTTGGCCAAGCGTGATTGTCTGATTGATTCCCGCGTCGTTGGTGCTGATTGCACCGACAACTTGAACATCGGCGCCCATGCGGAACGTGTGCGCGCCTTTTACCAGCGAGAAGTTGTCAATGCCTTGCCAAAGTTGAGTGTTGCGGCCCTGCGACATGAACGTATTGTCGAAGTTCGTTGTCGCCGCCCCGAAGATAATAAAGGGCGCAGTGGGCTGGGACTCGCGGCTGAAAAATACTGGCGCCTGTTGATGGCCGATGCGTGCTTCGTTGGTCATATGCGCGCCGAATGTTGAATGGACAGCGGCTGCCCACAGAGTTCGAGTGGAACCCTGGAATGCGTTTACGCCGCCGGGGAAAGGCGCCTCGATCCCGTTGAAGGTGTCGGGCGTCAGCAGGAAATCCCCGGTGTGATAAACGAATTCGGCCTTGTGCGAACCCCACTTCTCGCTTTCCCACAACTGCTGGTCGAATCGCCCGTTGTAACGATCACTGGGATTCGTGCCCGGCACGTTGAAGCGGAAGCCTCTTAAGTTCAACTGATCGCCGACCAGGTCGTTGTTGGACGGCGGCATAGCGTTGAGTTGCCCCGTCGACAACGGATTCAGCGAATGGAAGTTCCCTAGCGAAAGTAAGTTTACCGACTGGAGCTGACCGTTCGCCCCGACATATCGGTAAATTCCTTGCCGAGCCTGGTCGCTCAGCACTGTGCGATTGCGGGTCGCGGAGAACGGCTCGCGGAAGCCTTCGTATGAGAAGAACCAGAAGCTCTTGTTGCGTCCGTCATAGAGCTTGGGAATCCAAACCGGGCCCGAAGAGGAAACGCCAAAGAAATGTTGGCGTTGAATTGCCTTGGGCGTGCCCGTCGCATTGTTGAAGAAAGTATTGGCGTTGAGCGCATCATTACGATGTTGGTAGAACAGGCCGCCATGAAACAGGTTGCTGCCCGAGGCCGTAACGAGGGTGACCTGTGCAACGCCTCGACCCGCATCCGAGCCTACAGTTCCTACCGTGATACTGAACTCGCTGGTCGCATTAAGCGATGGAGCGGTCAGGGCGAAGAACGAGCTGCCCTTGACGAAATTGTCCATGGCGTTAATGCCGTCCTGTGTGACGTTGGTTGCGTTGCCGCGCAGTCCCTGTACCGATGCGTTTCGAACATCGGTTCCGTTGACCGCAAGTCCGGCCTGTAGGCGAGCCAGGTCCAGGGGGTTGCGTGACAGGAGCGGGAGATCCTGCACTTGTTTCGCAGTGATGGTCTTTGAAAGCGTCGGGCTGGTTGTATTAATTACCTCCTGCGCCGCGCCGGTGACGTTGACTTGTTCACTTACGGTTCCGACTTCGAGGTTCACGTCAACCTTGGCCTGCTGTGAGACCTCGACGATGACCTCCGTAAGCTCGGCTCGTTTGAACCCCGCCGCTTCCACCGTGGCTGTGTACTTACCCGGTAGAAGCGATGGAAAGACGAAAGCGCCCTGTGAATTTGTCGTCGTCTTAGACTCTTCATTTGTCCCGGTATTCTTGACGGTTACGCTGGCGCCGCTTACCGCGGCCCCGTTCGGATCGCTGATCAGTCCGTTAAGACTTCCGCGACCAGTTTGCGCAAACGCTGGAATGTTCGCGAGCATTAGAAGGGTTAAGAGTACCGAAGCGAATCTTCTCATATCTTCTCCTCCTTAGGTGTCCTAAGTTGTGATTGTTACTAAGAGCTATATCCGCGATCCGAACTCTCGGTCGTTGCGGCTAGAGCCCGGTTACGACGTAGTAAGGACAGGTGCTCCAAAGAATGCTCATTCTGTCGTTAGCTTCGCGACCGATTGAACCTGCGCTAACTCTCATTTGGGTATCCTATGCGCCAAGCGAGCCCTTTCAACGCCAATGCCATTTAATCAGTGGATTAACTACCGAATGAGAACCAATTCAGCTTTTCCGCGGCGAAAATCGATGCTTTGATCAGACTCCACCCGAGCGGTGAAGTTCGCCCGTCCCCTCTGCGGCTGAGCCCGTCGCGGGCCCAAGAGTGTCAAAATTCCAACGAGCTGCGTAACCTGAGAGGTGACTCCGTTGGAATGTCTTGCCAGTTTTCACACACTCAGCACTGGCAGCACAACCTGTTATTCAATTCTCCGTTATTGATTTCCCAGAATTGGAACACATTGCTAGCAACGAGGGTGCCAGCCGTCGCGTCAGGCCTTCGCACCGACCAGTCGGTCACTATGTGTTCAATTTGAAGGATTAACAAATTGCGCCGCGTGCTGGGACATCCTGATCAGCCTCACTACGAAAGGGCCAAAGTCCAAGTTTTTGGATATTCATGCAATAATCTGTAAAAATCCGTGGCCCGGTCGGAGACCCATCGGACCACTTTTCGGGGGCGCGATCGGACGAAAGCCGTCCTGAGTATCGAGCCGGCATCTCAAAATGACGGACTTGTTTGACCTTGATCGCTCCCAGTGTGGCAAGCGCGCTTGCCAGAATCCGGGTGAATTGATCGCGGATATCAAATGGAGATTTGATCTCAGGACTCTGGCTTGGCCAGTAGGCGGGGCGCAGCAAAATTGGAGGATAGCCTACTTCGCGAAGTAACCTCGCTTTGTTCTCGCCTTAGCCCCGGGCAGGTTTACCGAGATGGTAACTTTCCTCCACTTTCCATCTTTTCGCATAATCTTTGGAGCGTATGCCATGCTATAGAGAGAGTGCAATTCTGCAGCAACCTGTCGATAGACTCCCTCCAGGTCTTCCGCGCGTTCCGCCCTGAACATCATAGCTCCCGTCTGTTCCGCCAATGCCGCAAGCTGCCTGCGCGCGGTCACGTACGCTGCGTGACCACTACGACCGCTACTTCCGATTGTCTCGTACTCCGTATCGAGGTAGATCGGATAGATCGTAGCATCGGCCTCTTCGATACGCGCGAGTAATTCGTCGAACCCGTGCTTGGGATCAAACTCGGAGTCGTCGGGATGGTCCAGCGAGTTGTCCACGCCGTCGGTGAGTACGACCACCGCCTTGCGTGTCGCTCTGGCCTCGTCGAGCAGATCCAGGGTTGACCACATCGCATCATAGTAAGCTGTGCCCGAGTGCCGATTCTTGATGTCGCCGATGCGATCCTTGAGCAGATTATGGTCGGTCGTAAAATTCGAGATTATGAAGAACCGTCTTGTAAATCCGGCGACCGCAATTCGATCTGAGGGGTTGAGCGAATCGACGAACTTCTGTGCAGCCTTCTTGATGACTTTCATTTTGTGTTCAGTGCTACCGCTCAGGTCAAGCAGCAGGACTATGTTAAGCGGGGCGGTGACAGGCTCGAAGTATGAGAGATCCTGAAGGATGTCATCTTCGTAAATCAGAAAATTCTCTTTCATCAGGACTGGCAGCGTTTTGCCGGCCGCGTCCGTAACCTTGACGTTCAGGTTTACCAACCTGGCTTCGAGCTTGATTACCTCCTCTCCGGCGTGGCTGCGGTCAACACCGATCGACGAGCTGGAGTTCGGCGCCAGCTTGGACCCTCCGCTGGACTCGGCGCTGAGTTCGGCCTTCAGCGCCTCGGTTCTGGCCGGCGATGCCTCAAGCGACGAGGCGTCCGGAAGAACAGTGATGCCTCCGCGCAAGCTGCGCGCTATCAGGGCTGACCCTCCGACACCTGTTCGCGCGTCGAGGATGTGGCCATCGGAATGCCCGAAGGGCTTCATTGGGACCCTGGAATCGATGATACCCTCAAGCGCGCGAAGCGAGATATCCGCGTTGGAGTTCCCGGGTATATGAAGAGTGATCTCTCCAGTCTCGGTATCCACTGAGAGCCCCGCCGGTGCTCCGAAGACGACTACGCTGCCGGCAACACTTCTAACCGCCACGTGAATTGAAGCCGGAACATACAGAGTCACGGTAAGGGGATCGTTCGCATCCCTGGCACTTATTGAAATTCTTAAGTGGTCGGGAGCCGGCCGTTCGAACGATACGTCAGAGCGAATGGTCTCCAACGCGGCTAATCCCGAAGCTGTGAACTTAACGGTGGACTTCGTCCAGGTCCTTACCTCGGTGAGTCCTCTGGGATTCTGAACGCTGATTACAGTCAGGCGCTCCGAAAACTCGCGTTCATACTTTTCGACGTATCGAGCCGACGTGCCCGACCCATTCAAAAGCCAGACAACAGACAGAATCAAGCTGAACACTTGCGGAGCCATCAGTCCGAGCCTCCGAAAGAGGGGAATTCAATCCGGCGAGTGACCATCGTGTCATCTCCCAGGCATTGAGAGGGAGCATGGAGAGTCCTCAGTTGAAAGTTGGCAGGACCCGACGACAACCTGGCAACTAATCCCCGTGACGCGGACGAGGCCAGGGCGTCGAAGTAGAAGAACCCAGCGTTGACCCCGATGCCCAGAGCAACCGCTAGAATGAGCAAGAAGCTGAATATCAAGCGATCGCGCCTGCGGCGCCTCCGGCAGAATTGCGTTGGTGAATCGTCCGGCATCGTGATCAATTGCCGCCAAAAACACTTCGAGATCCCGCCTCTGACTATCATACGGGTTGATCCGACAAAGTGGGTGCAGTTAATTCTGCGGAAGTTACGAGTGTCTGTTTCGAGAAACTCCCGCGGCTGACGGTCAAGCTCTTCCGGTAGCCTGCGTCCTAAAATCGCACTTGAGACAATCTGGTCTAGTGGGGCTCAGCTTCCCGAGTCTGCTTCGCCTGCTTTCGGCTTATTCACGGGTTGATAGCCGCTATCGCTCGACCAGGTCGCAATCTTGTTGCCGTCGTGCTGAACGATCACGGTTCCGCTGTGGTCTGCGTGCCACATGGTATACCACTGGCC
>JBASRM010000482.1:0-12450 GCA_049273835.1 Blastocatellia bacterium
AAACCTGGCATCGACAGCAAATCAATCCGCCTGCACAGGATTCCACTAATCCAAGCCGATGGGACCTGAAAGACGTGCTTTTCCTAAATGAAAGGCTAGGTTGGGTCGTAGGCGATGGCGTCATCTATTGGACTATGGACGGAGGCGACGCATGGCAGCTCGCTAGTATTACTTCCGGCGGTAATCGACAAGTTTGTACGCGGGTGCGATTCCTCGATGAGCAAACTGGATGGATAACTGTACGTCATAGTAACGAATTCCTTATCACGACCGATGGCGGTAAGCATTGGAAGCTGCTGAAGGGCCCAGGACCGTTTCTTGGACCGTCAGCTGATTTAATCGTTCTGGATCGCCAGCACGGATTTGCTGTTAATCGGGCCCTGTACGAAACTAAAGACGGCGGTAAGAGTTGGAGTACTCCACCCGAGAGTAAAACTGAACGTGGAAAGGAATACTTGCAACTTGAGAGAGCCGTCGATGGCACGTTGATCGCCTTCGGCTTTGACGTTAATAGAATGGTGGCACTTACTAGTCGAGATGCGGGAGCGACTTGGCAGTCTTATAACCTACAGTAGACCACTAGAAGGATTGAATCAGAGTGCGTGGGTCCGAGATGCATACTGAGATCCGCGATCGTTCTCGGTACCAGCGCTACAGAACATTTCTGCTGACCTCCAGCCGACGAGCCACCATCCCCACTGTCTTTCCAGACTCGATTTCATTAATCGCAGCAATCTTGAATTCACGTGTGAATGCCCTTTGCATTAATCCCATTAGACCTCCAGCCCCAGTTTATCTGGGTCTTAACTGGTTGTCTCACTTTTGGGGTTCACTCCATAGCCGGTCTAGTTACCGCGACCCCACCCATTATCGCTCAGGGTTCCTTAATTGTTTTGACCCATTTATGGGCCAGACACTGGAGAGCAACCCGCCAGGAATAGCCAACTGGAAACTCATCGACACGATGAGCGGGGAGCGGCAGTACCCTGATCTCCGCCGCTTCTAGCCACGTGATCTGCTTGTCTATAGCTCTCAGAATTACATCGTGTATTTTCATCGCCTTCTCCACCGCAGCTTGTCTGTATACCTTCATTCAGCCACTTTGCTGAAGGCCACCTTACGCTGCTGAAAGCGGACATATCGTGTGCTAATGGGGCGGACATATCATGTGCTAGCTACAAGGACACCACCCCCGGGTTGGCTTCCGAGACAGGGTCAGATAAAATCAGTACTAATGGAAGTTGCCAGGGCTAAACGGCTTTTGATAAGAGGGTTGAACCTGCGATGCCCTGCTTGCGGTCTTGGCGCGCTGTACCAGTCCTTCTTCAAGATGCACGACCAGTGTGACTATTGCGGGCTCATCTATACGCGTGAGCAAGGCTACTTTGTTGGTGCGATCTATTTGAACGTGGTCGCGACCGAATCGTTGATCTTTGCCACCTACCTTTCTCTTATTGTCGCGGTGGGCGCCGCCGATCCGATTGTTTACACGGTGCTGTTTGTGCTGGCGTTTACACTGCCTGTTCTCTTCAACCGGCATGCTCGAAGTCTTTGGCTGAGCGTGGATTACTTACTCGATCCTCCAAAGCAGCCTGCTGAGCCCGCCCGGTAGACGTAAAGAATTCGCGGATCGACCTTGAACTAAGAACCCACTTTACCATTTACTTTCGTTTCCGATATAATTCGGCGCTCACAGGCCCACGTAGGTTCAGCAGGACAAAGGAAAACATCCGGTTCAACTGGCTGATTGTGTGTACGCCAACACACATATCTGATCCAGATTGGAGTTAAGTTCTCATGACGACGAAAGTCATTCTCGGGAAGCGATTACGGTGGTTACGATTACCATTGTTTTGGTCAGTTCTCTCGGTGCTCATCGTGGCAGGCTCAAGCGTCACGAGACCGCAGCACGCTTCCTCAGCATCGGTCACTATGGCGAACAGCCTCGCCTCGCAGACCTTTTCGCCGGCTGCGGCGGACACCTGCGCGGGCGCTACGGTGATCAATCCCGCCGCGCTGCCGTTTGCCGAAGATGCCACGCTTACCGGCGCGGCCAATGACATCGATCCGGGGCCGGTTAGCTGTGCGAGCGGAGCTGGGAACGACGTCGTCTATTCTTTTACCCCAACTGTGACCGATACATACACCATTGGCGCTACTCCCACCGTTCCCTTCGATTTGAGCCTCTATGTAGTTACCGATTGCGCTAACCCGGCGGGTAGCTGCGTTGCGGGCGCGAACGCGAGAGGAGCCGATGGCGGCGAGTTTTTGACGCCAACCTTGCTCGCCGGCACACGCTATTTTGTCGTCGTTGATACGCCGAGCGCCGCAGATGTCGGCGCCGGTTTCCACTTCTCGTTGCGGAGAGGAACGCCGGCCAACGACGTTTGCGCAAGCGCAATCGTGGTTGATCCCAGTCGCTTACCGTTTGCGGTCTCCGGGAGTACCTTCGGCGCGGCAAACAACCTCGACCCCGGAGCGTCGTGTTTCACCTCGGCGCTATCGACGCGCGGGGCCGATGTGGTATTTCAATTCACTCCCGCCGACAGTCAGCTTTACGTTATGACCGTCACACCCAGCGGACGCTTTGATGTCTCAATCTTCATTACGACCGACTGCTCGACCATCGCAGGTTGTTTCGGCTCTGACGTTGGCGGAGCAGGTACGGCTGAACAGCTCCGGCGCACGCTGAATGTAGGAACCACCTACTTTATTGTCATTGACGGATTTAGCGGGGACTCAGGTGACTTTGCTTTTTCCCTGCAGCCGTCGGTACCTCGAGCGCCTGTTTCCCCGAGCGATCTCACCGCGACGGCTGTTTCAACGACCCGGGTCGATCTCGCCTGGCATGACAACTCCGGTGACGAACAAGGATTTCGGATTGAGCGAAGCCTGGATGGATTCAACTTTAGCGAGATCGGTACTGTGGGCTCGAACGTCACGACGTTCAGCGATACCAATGCGTTTGCAAATACGCTTTTCTTTTACCGCGTGTCGGCGTTCAACAATTTCGGGACGTCCGATCCTTCGAATATCGCCTTCGCCCAGACGCCGGCGAACCCTGTGCCGGTGAACCCGGTCATAGTAATCGCCCCAACCTCAATTGATTTCGGGTCGGTGCGTGTGTCCCAGTCCGATACCAAGACGCTCACCATCACAAACGGCGGTTCAGCAGACTTGATTGTCTCATCGATTAGCGATCCGGGGGGGCCGTTTACGATTGTCGATAAACCCTCTCTCCCCGTGACAATCCCGACGACGCAGAGCGTTACTCTTACTGTACGTTTCACGCCGGCCTTCACCGGAGTTGCAAACGGATCCTTCACAATATCCAGCAATGATCCCAACGCGCCGGTTAGCCTGGTTACCCTGACGGGGGTGGGAGCGGCCGCACCGGTTCCGAATCTGGATGTGAATCCTGGACTGGTCGATTTTGGGACCAGCACGGCGCCGATATCCCTCGTGCTGAAGAACACTGGAGAGGCGGACTTGTTGATCACCACCATCCTGCCGCCGACCGGGCCGTTTACCTTGAGCGGATCGGGAACCGGCACGCTCAAGTTTGGCGAGACGAGAACTCTGACCGTGACATTCTCGCCGACCTCGCTAGGCGTGTTTACAAGCGGGATTCAAATCGTCAGCAATGATCCGGATTCATTGTTGACGTTTGTCCCCGTCAAAGGAACAAGCACTTCGCAGGCAGTCGTGCCCAGAGTTGTCGGGCTCGAGTTCAGAAAGAGAGGGCTGAGATTTCTGGCGGCCGGATCAAATGTAGTCTCTGGGGCGGTCCTGATCGTCGACGGTCAACAAACTTTTACGCTGCAGTTGTCCGGCGATTTTTGGGTGGTGATCAAGAGCGCACGCAGCACGCCGGCCAACCTCCGGGTTCGCGATATTTTTACGTCCCCCTCGACTCACTCGGTTGTCGTGCGAAACCCGAATGGCGGAACTTCAGCTCCGGTGAATCTTACCGTCTAAAGCAAGACCGCAGAGGACGCGGGGATTTCCGCTTCGCTCTGCGTCCTTTCCGGTCATTTGCCCTTGTCAGCCGTCGAGAGCGCTCCAGAAGTGTTGCGCCCGTGGATTATTCTCAAGCCTTCAAGGGTAATGTCGGCGTCCACGGTTTCGATCATCTCCGAACCCCGGCTGATTAGCGGGGCAAGCCCGCCGGTCGCTATGATGCGCGTATCAGAACCAAGTTCTTCGACCATCTTCCTGAGCACTCCATCCACAAGTGCGATGTTGCCATAGTAAAGCCCGGCCTGAATGCTCGCGGTTGGGTTGGTGCCGATCAGTTTGTCAGGGCGGCGAATTTCGGTATTGCGAAGCCGGGCAGCTCGCTGAAACAATGCGTCTGCAGAAATTTGAATACCCGGATAGATTATGCCCCCGAGATACTCTCCGGCCCGCGAAATCGCGTCGAATGTCGTAGCCGTTCCGAAATCCACGACGACGCACGGACTGCCATACTTATCCAGAGCCGCGACCGCGTTGACGACGCGATCGGCCCCGACTTCGCGGGGATCATCATAGAGCACCGGTATGCCCGCATTGACCGCCGTAACAAACAGCGGCTCGATTCCAAAATAACCCTGGGCCATCTTGTACAGAGTGAAATCGAGCGGAGGCACAACCGACGAGATGGCTATGCTCTCGATGGCGGAAGAATCCAGCTTCGCAAGTTGTAGCAGCGTTCGGCACATGATGCCGTACTCGTCGACGGTCCGCTGCCGTTCGGATGTCAGTCGCCAACTGTGTGTAAGCTTTGCCCCATCATAGACGCCAAGCGTCGTATTGGTGTTTCCGACATCGAGGACTAGCAGCATCGTTTTTCTCGGGTGGCGCCCGTTCGCCACCGCTCCATGTAAACTGATAATGACCTGTTCGAGGCGGACCGGACTTTGGCCGGTACAAGTATCAATGAAACGCGTGTACCGCTCGAAGGGTAACCTCGCCCGAGATGATCTCCCGTGTTTCGCCGCTCAGCATCTCGACTATGAGGGCCCCTCCCTTTGCGAGGCCCCGAGTAACTCCCTCAATCGAATCCTCTCGAGTCGCGACCCTTACTGCGCAACCGCGAGCGTAAGACGACAGCTCCTCCCAGCGCGCGATCACTCTAGCACCATCTACAATTGTTGCCTGGTACCAGTATTGAAGCCGTTCAAGCAATGGTTCCAGAAACTGCTCCGGCTCAATCGACCGGCCAGTTTCAACCAGCAACGAAGTCGCGCTGTTTTCGATCTCAGCGGGAAACGCACTGTGTGAGATGTTAACGCCGATTCCCATCACCGCATATTGAAGTCGGTCACCCTCGATCGCCGATTCGACAAGGATCCCGCAGATTTTCCGCCCGGACGCCAACACGTCATTCGGCCACTTGATGTCGGCATTCACATTGAAGTCCAGTTTAAGCGTCTCGGCTACGGCAACCGCAGCGGCGAGCGTTAGAACCATCCCCTTCGCGGCGTTGATTTCGGGGCGCAGGATCACCGAGAAGTATAGCCCCGAGCAGCGAGTTGATACCCACGAGCGTCCTTGACTGCCTCGACCCGCAGTTTGCTCTCGAGAGATGACGCAGAGCCCTTCGGGGGTGCCAGAAGCGGCCAGCTCTCGTGCTACATCATTTGTTGATGAAACAGTTTCAAATCGCAAAAAAGCTGATCCAAGCTTTGCCATGTTTCCGGTTGCAGGATTCGGTATGCGGAATCACAAGCCGCAAACGGGGCCCTTCTTCGATTAGGCCTCCCGCATCGCAAGTTCGAACATTCGATTCGTAGCGCTGAGCGCGGACTTGACGGCACAGTCGATTTCGCTGCCGGCGATCGGGCAGCTCCCGAATATTTGGACATCCTGTCCCTCGAATCTGATGTCCACCAACACGCCGATCAGATCCTTTCCGAGAGCATTGACGTGATCCAGATCCGCCAGCGAACAAGTAAACTTGTTGGCGGCCGCTTCTTGCACCGCCTGCAAAGTGGCTGCTGCAGCCGCTTTCAAGGGACCTGTGCCTTCCGCGGAGTCGGCAGCGCTGGCGTGAAATAACAGCTCGCCAAGCCCAAGAGTCACTCGAACACGGCTTTGGCCATCCGTTTCCGCGTGCATCTCCGCACTGTCAAATCGCAGTCGGGTTCTGTTTGAACTTGTTGACATGAGACCCTGTCGAGTTTCGAGTTTGGCTATCGGGCTGTTGTTCTCTTCAATTGTTACTCAACGAGAACTGGAATTGAATTGTTACATCGGTCTGATCTTCAAGCTGATATCAACGGCGGTGGCAGAGTGAGTGATTGCTCCAACGGAAATCAAATCCGCGCCGCACTCGGCCAGTTCGCGCACGTTCTCCAGATTGACACCGCCCGAGACCTCGATGATCACGTTTGGAATCTCTCTGATCTGCTTAACCGACTCTCGAATCTCGTCCGCATTCATGTTGTCGAGCATTATCACATCCGCGTTCGCGGCTAAAGCCTCGCGAAGCTGCGATTGATTCCCGACTTCAACTTCAATTTTCATCAAATGCGGCACCGCCCGGCGGGCAAGCTCTATCGCGCGCCGGACGCCGCCCGCGAGTGCGATGTGATTATCCTTTATCAGGGTGCCGTCATCCAGTCCGAACCGATGATTGAACCCTCCGCCAACGGTCACTGCGTATTTTTCCAGTAGCCGCAATCCCGGAGTTGTCTTCCGGGTGTCGACTATCCGTGCGGTGGTACCCTCAACTCGATCAACAAACGCCTTGGTCAAAGTCGCTACGCCTGAGAGACGCTGCATAATGTTGAGCGCGGTCCGCTCTCCGGTAAGAAGCGCGGCGGCCGGACCTTCGATCCGCGCGAACTCGGTTCCATCGGCGATCTTCTCTCCATCGTAGACCCTCGACTCGAGCATGATGTTGTTGTCGAGTGTGCCAAACACCGCCTCCGCGACCTCGAGCCCGCACAAAACAAAGTCCTGTTTGGCGAGGAATCGGCCTCGCCCTCGGGCCCCACCGCGCACCACGCTTTGGGTCGTGATATCACCCCGACCCAGATCTTCCTTCAAAAGATCAGCGGCAAATGCGTAGATGATTCCCGAGTCGAGTTCCATAGAAACGCCAGGTCATTTGTATAACCGGCCTAACTGACCCGCACTCCCCGCGACGCGACTGACGGCCAGTGCGGTGACCAAGCCACCCATCAATTGCTCTACAATCACGCTCCGCCGAGCGACCCGAGTGTGACTCCCAGCTTTTCAATTTCGCCGATTAGTTCTTGGTGCCGGTCGCGCGTCTCCTGAACGACCTCTCGAGGCGCGCGCTCCATAAACGAATTGTTGTCGAGCCGTGCGGCCAGACTCCTGGCCTCGTTCTCTTTTCGGGTCTTCTCTTTGATAACACGCTCGCGTTCTTTCTGGACGTCGATCAGTCCTCCGAGCGGGACGGCGATCTCCATTCCGGCGACTATGTCGCGAGCCGAGCCCTCCGGAGCCGTAAGAGTTTCTGAGATAGTGATCTCTTCAACCCGAGCGAGCCGTTTTATCTGATCCGCGTTCTCACTCACCAGGCCGCGAGCCGCCGGGTCTGCACTGCTGATGCACAGCTTCAACCGGCTTTGCATCGGGATATTCATCTCCGAGCGGATATTCCGCACCTTGGTTATCAGCGCGATCAGGGTTTCCATTTGTTCGCGCGCTTGCATATCGTCGCGTGCAGAATCGGGCTCGGGCCAAGACGCGACCATTATCGATTCGCCCTCGTGAGGCAGACGCTGCCAAATCTCTTCGGTAATGTGAGGCATCAGTGGATGCAGCAGCCGCAAACTGGTTTCGAGAACGTAGACGATCCGGCTACGCGCTGCGCGCACTTCTTCAGTGTTCTCTCGCGAGGCAACCGACGACTTTGTAAGCTCGATGTACCAATCACAGAAGCTATCCCAAAAGAAATGATACATCGTCTGAGCTGCCTCATTGAGTCGATACTCCTCGAGCGCAGTTGTGACCAGCTCGATAGTTGAGTTCAGCTCCGCAAGTATCCAGCGATCCGCAAGCAAGTTTGATGGGGCCCATCGCGGCTCGATGTCCGGCGTATCGGCGAGATTCATCAACACAAATCGAGAGGCGTTCCAAATCTTATTGGCGAAGTTTCGAGCCTCCTCAACTTGGGGCTGTCGGTCTTTCTCGACCTTCGCGAATCGGATGTCTTGCCCCTTAGCCGCGCGAACCAATAGGGCGAATCTCAAAGCGTCGGCGCCATACAGCTTAATCACGTCAAGCGGGTCGACCCCCGTGCCGAGCGATTTGCTTTGCCGCCTGCCCTGCTCATCGAGCACCGTCGCATAGATGTAAACATCATTAAATGGAATGTCGTGCCTGAAGTGGAGGCCCGACATGATCATTCTGGAAACCCACAAATAAATGATATCGCGGGCAGTGGTCAGCACAGACGTCGGGTAGTATGTTGCGAGGTCTTCTGTTTCCCTGGGCCAGCCAAGCACCGCCTGTGGCCACAACCCCGAAGAGAACCACGTGTCGAGCACGTCTTCATCCTGAGTGATTGCCTTGCCACCCGCCTTGGCGACTGCCTCCTCCTCGGAGCGCGCCACGATGTAATCACCATCTTCAGTCGTCCACACTGGAATGCGGTGACCCCACCACAATTGCCGGGAGATGGTCCAGTCACGGATGTTCTCCATCCAATCGAGGTAAACCTTTCCGTACCGATCCGGGACAAACGTCACACGGTCCTGCCTGACCACGTCGATTGCGGGCTGTGCAAGTTCTTTCATGCGCACGAACCACTGCTCCGAGAGCAGAGGCTCGATAACGGTGTGACATCGATCACAGGTCGCCTCGGGTAAAACGTAATCCTCAATTCGTTCGATCAAGTCCTGAGCCGCCAGGTCCTCAAGAACTCGTTCGCGGGCTTCGTAGCGGTCAAGCCCCGCATATTTCTCGCCGGCTTCGGGAGTCATCCGCCCTTGCTCGTCAATAACGATGATCTTCGGGAGGTTGTGCCGCATACCCACTTCGAAGTCATTCACATCATGCGCTGGAGTTAGTTTCACAGCGCCGCTGCCGAACTCGGATCGGGCATAGTCATCGGCGATCAGCGGAATCTCGCGTCCCACCAGCGGTAGGACTAGAGTCTTGCCAAACAGCTTTTTGTACCGGTCGTCGGAGGGATTTGCAGCGACCGCGGTGTCGCCCAACATCGTCTCCGGCCGCGTAGTAGCCACTACAACGTGACCCGAGCCGTCGTTGAACGGATATCTAAGGTGATAAAGCTTCCCGGCGCGATCTTCGTGGTTGACCTCTATATCAGAGATTGCCGTCAGGCATCTTGGGCACCAGTTGATAACCCGCTTCCCACGATAGATCAAACCGGCTTCCCACCAGCGAACGAAGCATTCCATCACCGCTTCGATGTAACCCTTGTCCATTGTGAAGCGGGTGCGGTCCCAATCAAATGAGCATCCGAGCCTTTGAAGCTGAGACAGGATCACCCCACCGTACTCGTGCACCCATTGCCAGGTTCGTTCGACGAATTTCTCTCGGCCCAGGTCGTGACGCGTGAGACCTTCTTTCTTCAATTGCTTTTCGAGCACATTTTGAGTAGCTATGCCCGCGTGGTCGGTGCCGGGCACGCATAAGGTGTTATAGCCCTGCATACGCTTCCACCTTATGAGGACGTCTTGAATCGAGTAGCACAGCGCGTGGCCTATATGAAGCGAACCTGTGACGTTCGGTGGCGGAATCGTGATGCAGTATGTCGGGCCATCGCCACGCGGTTTAAAGTATCCCGCGGATTGCCAGAAGGGATACCACGTCTGCTCGACGCTATGCGGCTCATAAGCTTTCGGGAGTTCCGTCATAAGTTGAGGAATAATTAAAAGGGATAGAGAGGCGGTGGTCAACCTCCCTATCCCGCAGGGTTTTCTTGATTGTGGAGAATGCGGTGTCTCAGGCTCTTTTTGACAGTGACTCGCGCGTCAGTTGGTCGATGACGCGTTCGACGCAATCGGGAACAACCTCCCAGGCCACCTCGCGCACAACCGATTCGCTCATCTCAGCAACCACGCGCCGCACAATCTCCTCGATAGCGGCCGAAGATACCGGTGAAGTTGTCGAGACCTCGCTTGCCGTTGGCACCGCCGCGTTCGCCGCGTGGACGTCCGGAAGTTCAGCCGTGACCGATGAAAACGAAAATCCGGTTTCGACAGTGGTTGCAGGATCGGCCGATTGTGATAGATCTTCGAGAGATTCCGCTTCGCCATCAATTGGAGCGAAGCGAGGCTCGCCTTCGGTCCACGTTGGCCCGGTGCTGAAGCTGACCCCTTGCGAGTCCTCAGAATGTTGAGTGCCATTGCCGGCCGAGCTCTCACTCGGAGACGCCTCGGCATCGATGGGCATCATGACCGATTCAAGTTGAGCGGTCGAGTAGGCGCCGGGGTCTGGCGATGTCCAGTCAAAATCATGTACGACCTGATCCGAAGTGGCCTCAGTCGGGAAGCCCGCCTCAGCATCCGTCTTTGCCCCATCAACAAAGGTTTCCGCGATAGGGGAAGCTTCGGCCTCCGTGCGCGGAAGATCTGCGGTGATGGACGCAGGTTCGACAGTGGCGCGCTCTTGGGCGGCTTCCGGCAGCGCGTCTGATGGCACATCCTCTACAAGGTTAATCAGGTCAAACTGGGTAGCGGTTTCCGGCGCAGTCTCATCGGCTAAAGGCTCCGTTAACACCGTTCTAAGCGGATCGTTGAAGAGCGATGAGGGTTCGGAGGAAACGCATTCACCCAACAGAATATCGCCGAGTGGCTCTTCTACTGCTAGCATCGTGGAACCGGAGGTTTCGCTGGCCGCTTCGGACGTGCCGAAGGGCGAGTCGGTTTGCCCTCTAAAGTCTGACGCTTCGGGCTGAGGTTGAGAGACTGTTGCGGGCTCTTGCCACGGATTGCTTGCCGGCATCTCGAGCTTTGTGGTTCCGAAATCTTCGCGCCTGAACCAATCGGCGGTCTCGCCTACTCCGCCATCCATGTCCATGAAGGGGCTCGATTCCGGTTCAAATGACGCCGCGGGATGCGATGCTGATAGGTCAGCCGGCTCCTCCTTGTCGAAGTCAAGGATCATGTCCCTTGGATCGATTCCAAGTCTTGAGCCCATCTCGGCCGAGGCAAATTCTCCGCTTTCCAACGGTTCAAACCGCTCGCTGGTGTCCGTCAAATTGGCCTTAACAGCCTCCTGAACCGGCATGTCAACAACGCCAAGATCGAATACTTGGGGTTCCGAAGCCGGCGACGCCAGCTCGCCTGTGTTTCTTGGTTGAACAGAACCAGGGTGGACTTCAGGCTCGGCCATCATCGCGGCGAAGTCCAGTTTGGGCGGAGCGGCATTCAACGGCATCGCAGGGCTGACCGGAAGCGGTTGTTCAGGTTGTTCCTCTGACGCGGATGCCACGATTGGACCGATATTGGAGGAAGGGGTCGAGCTGATCAAGCGCCGCACGGTTTCGACGAGCGTCCGTGATTCGAACGGCTTTGTCAGATGCGCATCGGCTTGAACGCGGCGCGCTTCGACCTGATCGAACGGCTCAAAGGCTCCAACAAGAAGCACGACCGGCACATTGCGAAACTGTGAGTTCTGTTTGATAGATTCGCAGAGCTCGTAGCCGTTCTTTCCCGGCATGAAGATATCGGCAAGTACGAGGTCGGGGTTGATCTCAGGCAGCCGTCGCTCGGCTAGATCGCCGCTGCTTACTGCTACTACTTCGATGCCCTCGTCGGCAAAAGTCAGGTTGACCACCTTTTGAATGGTGATGCTGTCATCGGCGAGTAGAATTCTGCTTCCCATCTGAGTCTCCCTCAGCACGCTTTCGAAGCGCGCGCTTGCTGGATGTGGCTTAAAGAATCGAACACTTAATAAACGGTGGCCGGTACAGTCGAATCTGGTTGCGTGTCAAGCCGCGCGTTGTGTCCGCTCGCACAAGTATCGCGATTCTAGTCCGCAGCCTGTCTGGGGGCTTTCAATCGAAGAAGAGAGCGGTCCCTAACGATTCTTTGAGACTTGGTTCACTGTCCCGGGCGAAATGTTAACACAAAAGGATGAACGTGTCTCTAGTTAAAGAATCGCTTAGTAAGGCAACGGTGTTGCTTAGCCAGCACCCCCCGCCGCCGCCAAAACACGAAGACAGAAGTCGCACGGAGAAAGAGTTTGTGAATCCTGGTGACTTTGTGACAGGGTGGCAATTCTCTCGCAATTCACTATTATCACTACCAAGAATCGACGCGTGCGCGTCAGGTTTTTCGCGCATATCGCGGGAAGCCAAAAACTCGCTACCGGCATGAGTACATCACCGCGGTAATCCGAATATCATCGATAAACCACCCGGTGTAACCGTCACTCACGCCGGCTGCCTCATCGAAACCGCCAAGGAAGCGAAGCTTAATGCGCTTGCCGGCGAAGTTGCTCAGGTCGACGACCACCTGG
>JBASRM010000484.1:0-5631 GCA_049273835.1 Blastocatellia bacterium
ATCAATCAAGTCTTTCATTTCTCAATGATAGAACCGGCACAAGTCGAGACTTGCTCTCTGGCACAGCCGTTGTCTTAGGCACTGGTGTTGTTTTTGAGAAGACAATGCGAGGGCCAGCATCCCCTTCGGGCTCATTTGGTTGATGACAACAGATGTCAATTGCGCTGCGAGCTTCACGGTCAGCTTAAAGGGTTAAGGTTTGGGTGCCAGTCCATCACGGCTACCGCTACGGCTTGACGGCAGCAAATCGGAGTTCTCCAATTGTATCCCTCTTTCACGGCTAAAGGTGCGGGGGGCCCGGCGGAAGTCTGGCGCGGGCTGGAGAACAGCGACGATGCTGGCACGAAGGTAGATCTGCGAGCGGAAGTGTTTCAGGAATTGATCGCCCATAGGTTGCCGTAAGTTGGACGGTGTGCAGCGCGAGCAGCGGATGCAACAACGCCGTTGTGAGAACCAGCAACCTCTCCTTTTCGATCCGCGGCCGATCTCCGAGCAATGTTTGAAAAAAAAGGAGAAGCAAGAATGAATCTCAAATATTCCTCACGTCCGGACGCAACGACCTTCTTCAAGCCAAATTCATCCCCCCCACGTCAACGGCTGTGCGCCGAAGCGATGTTTCGTCTAATGCTGGTTTTATGGGTATTGTTATGCCTGATAGCCACACCTTTGCCGCAAAGCTCTGCCGATGAGCCGACTGCCTCTCCGCTTGTGACCGATATTGCAAGTCTGGCGCTGAGCAATCAGTTCGCCCCGGCCAACGGGATAGGACTGACCGGCAGCGGCGACGTGTATTTTTCTCCAAGACAGACAGCCTTCTTTCGCTGGGAGTCAAGCTCAGGAACCCGCACCCGTGTTCTACAAGCAGGCGATCCCTATCCCGGTTTCCCCGGCAGTGTCACCGATCTGGTAGCTAGCCCATTCCACGTAAACTCGGTTGGGCATGCGGCCACGGTCAATCACTTCGTCCAACAAGGTGCGCGCATCCCTCGCGGCGTGTTCGTCTATGATGGGACAACCTTTCAAGCAGTAGCGATGCGTGGCGATGTAGCGCCCGGCACTGGGGGGCAGGTGTTCTTCAGTTTTGGAGCGGTGCGCATCAATGCCTCCGACCAGGTTGCCTTCATCGGACTTTTCGAGCCGCCCAACCTCGGGACATTGGGCCTCTTTATCGGCTCAACGACCGGGCCGCCAGTAAAGATCGCTGCGTTAGGGGACGTCGCGCCCGGAACTGGCGGCGGCACTTACAGCAGTTTTCAACTGTTCGGCTTTAACGATTCGGGACAGGTCGCGTTCTTCTCGAACATCGCGGGCGGATCTGCATCGCGCGCAGTGTTCATTGGCTCAATCTCGGGAGTGAGTAAGGTCGTGGCCCAGGGCGATCCGGCTCCGGGGACGACCGGCACGTTCAACCTCGTGACTCAGAATCCCTTCCCTTATGCTCTCAACGCTGCTGGAGATGTGGCCGTCTCCGCCCAGGTTATTGGAGGCGCTCCGAACAATCAGGGTATATGGATCGGCAATTCCACGAGCGCTCCCGCGAAACTGTTGGTTACTACCGATCCCACCGCGACAACGATCGGCGGCTTTTTTGGAGGCCAAATCTTCCTTCACGGGTTCGATGATACGGGGAAGGCGCTGTTTCGCAGTAATCCCGTTGGCGCTACCAGCAGCCACGCGCTCTTTCAAAAAGACCTCAGTAATCCCGCCAATGTAATCTTCGCGCGCAGCCAGCCAGCGCCGGGCGGCACCACGGAAGTTTTTCAGACCACGATACAGGCCACGGTTAATGACAGCGGTGATGTAGCGTTCCTCGCCTCACTGCTAGGAGGCGCCTTTAAGTTCGGATGGTTCCTGAAAGACAGCGCGGCGCCGGCCGTCAAGATAACATTTCAGGGCGAAAGCACGCCGGCAGGCGGGACATTCGGCCTGGAAGGCGCGAACCAGCTTGCAGAGATCAACAACAACCGCCAGGTGGCGTTCTTCGGCGACATTCTCGGCCCCAATGACACCGGGATATTTCTTTATACACCCGGAAGCGGTCTTGCCTCGGTCGTGAACACCGGCGACTCATTGCCTGCCGGCGCCAATCCCGTGATTCGCACCTTCATGCCGGCCGCCAGTGACGATCTCTTACTGTTCTATGCGTTCAAGGCCGGCGGGCGTATTGCCGCTTTCACCCAAACGCTTCAACCCTGCGGCAGCCAGATCACAAGAATATTCGGTGAAGGAGATACAGCGCCGGTCATTGGCGGCGCTGTTTGGGGAGTGCTCGCAAACTTTGGCTTGATCAATGACAGTGAAGAAGTCGCTTTTGCCGCGACCGACGTGGTCGGAGCCTCAGTCTATCCAGCGAGCATTATCTTTACACACAAGCCCGGAGTGGGGTTGCAAAAAATCGCTGCCACCGGTGATCCAGCCCCGGGTGCCGCGGGTGGGACATTTTCAACGTTCGATACCGGCACGTTCTTCAGGCCGCCCGCGCGAATAGACAGCTCAGGCCGCGTGGCCTTCTTCGCCGCGATTGCCGGTAGCGTAAGCAATTCGAGTCCGGGTGGAATTTTCATCGGGTCGGTGAGCGGAGGAGTCCAGCGAGTGGCACGCAACGCCGATGCGTCGCCGCTAGGCGGCACTTTTGTAAACTTCCAACCCACAGACCTCTCGCTAAACGACTCGGGTCAGGTGGCGTTTCGTGCACTGAGTCAGGTTACGCCAACGGTTCAAACCCCTGCGCTGTTTGTCGGGACCGGAACCGCTGCTCCGGTGAAAATAGTAGCCCAAGGCGACGCCGGACCGGGTGGCAGCACCGTAGACTCAATACCTGCCCGCCTCCAGATTAACAACTCCGGAGAGGTGGCGTACGTCGCCGAACTTGTGGGCGGCAGCTCACCCCAGGGCATTTTTCTGGGCACCGCCGGCGGCGCGCAGACGCCGGTTGCGCTCGTGGGTGATCCAGCTCCGGGCACCGGCGGCGGCAGCTTCAGCGGTTTCAGCGAACCTGGTATCGAGCTAAACAATCAAGGCGATGTAGCGTTCTGGGCACAGATCACCGGAGCTCTTGCTACGAGCGGTTGTTTTCTCGGCTCGGCGACGGCGGCGCCTGCGGCTCGCTTGATCGAAGGCCAGGGACTGCCGAGTGGAGGCGCAGCGGGGTTTGTGTCGCCTGGCATCAACAACTTCATTGGCGAGGAGTTTTCGTTGAATGATGCCGGGGAAATGAGCATACACTTAGTCAATATCACCGGCGCTCCCAATCTGGCGCGCCACGTCATCGCCAGCGCTACCGGAGTGCTGCGCGTATTCGCCAACACCGATGACGAGGCAGGAGGCACAGGCAGTTCATTCGGCGCGCTGTTTCAGTCGGTAGCGACCAACTCCACAGGAAGGTTCTTCTTCTCGGCGTTACTGGTTGATGGACCGGCAAAGTCTGGCATTTTCTGGGACGGCCCGGGCACACAACTAACTGCTCTCGGTCCAGCCAACATCTGGCTCGGGCTGAAGAACAGCGATGATGTAGGCACCAAGTTCGACTTGTTGGCCGAAGGGTTCAAGAACGGCTTGCCCATTGGATCCGGTCAACTCAACGCCGTGCCCGGAGGCAGCAGTGGGTTCAACAACGCGATTTTGAGGACGATCACTATCGCCCTGTCATCCCCGGTGACCGTCTCGGCAGGCGACACCATTAGCGTAAAACTTTCCGTGAGGATTGCCGTTGGTGTAACAGGTCATAGAAGCGGCACAGCAAGGCTGTGGTTCAACGACGCTGCTGCTGACAGCCGCATCGACGCGACCATCGGTTGTGCCACGAGCAGCTACTTCCTGCTTAACGGGTTTGCGTTGGGATCTACGGCCGGGCCCGGGCCGAAGAAGACAATAGACGTTTTCGTAGACCGCGCCGTGGGTGGCAATCCGTTCAAGCCGTTCGGGACGTGGAGCAAAACGCTCTGATGGTGCACGGCTGCAGGTGTGACTGACAGCGATCCTGAATGATCGAGGCGGGCACCCACGGCCAACCCTAGTTCGAGCCACACTTCTCGAAAGCACGGCGGTGATTGTCTGCGGGTACCGCATTGACCGAGCGTGAATGTGTAATCTTGGACCGGGAGGCCACCGGTGACCAATGTCTCAAGTGCCGAACCTCGGGGAAGCACGACAGCCTATTTTGTCCTTTCGAAACTGGGAGGATCGACAGATGAATGCCAAAAGGCTTGGAAGCCTGTCAATGTGGTTGGCGACATCCGTTGCGCTGATTCTGGCCATTCCGGAAGTCGGACACACGCAAGTGCAGGACATCGTCCCGCCGCAATTGGTGGAACTAAGTATCAGCCCTTCGAGCATAGACGTGACCAGCGGCCCGCAAGATGTCGCCTTCACCATACGAGCCACTGATGCGCTGTCGGGATTCAGCTCGGGCAGCTTCGCCATCTTCAGCCCCTCAGCGGGACAGGCGAAGTTCGGCTCGTTCGGCGCGTTCAATCGCATCTCTGGAGATGAGATGGATGGTGTCTACCAGACGGTAGTTACGTTCCCGCAGTTCAGCGAGGCGGGGACGTGGCACATCTCGGGCGTCAATTTGTTTGATGTGGTTGGCAACTCGCGATTCCTCAATGAAAGTGACCTCATCGACGCGGGCTTCTCAACAACTTTGGAGGTCGCCGGGGGACCGGACTTGGCAGCACCAAGTCTCGTAAGTCTTAATATCAGCCCTTCGAACATAAACGTAAGCAGCGGCCCGCAAGATGTTGCCTTCACGATACGAGCCAGTGATGCGTTGTCGGGATTCAGCTCGGGCAGCTTCGCCATCTTCAGCCCCTCGGCTGGACAGGCGAAATTCGGCTCATTCGGAGCGTTCAATCGCGTCTCTGGAGATCAGATGGATGGTGTCTACCAGACGGTAGTCACGTTTCCCCGGTTCAGCGAGGCGGGGAGCTGGCACATCTCGGGCGTCAACTTATTCGATGTGGTTGGCAACTCGCGGTTCTTGACTGAAACTGACCTCATCAACGCGGGCTTCTCAATTCATTTGGAAGTCGCCTCAAATCCTGACGACATTGTTCCGCCGCAATTGGTAGAGCTAAGTATCAGCCCTTCGAACATAGACGTAAGCAGCGGTCCGCAAGATGTTGCCTTCACGATACGAGCCAGTGATGCGTTGTCGGGATTCAGCTCGGGCAGCTTCGCCATCTTCAGTCCCTCAGCGGGACAGGCGAAGTTCGGGTCGTTCGGCGCGTTCAATCGCATCTCTGGAGATGAGGTGGATGGTGTCTACCAGACGGTAGTTACGTTCCCGCAGTTCAGCGAGGCGGGGACGTGGCACATTTCAGGCGTCAATTTGTTTGATGTTGTTGGCAACTCGCGATTCTTAAATGAAAGTGACCTCATTAACGCGGGTTTCTCCACCACTTTGGAGACCACTCACGCTCCCCAGTTGACCGCGCTTGGAACGGCCAACGTCTGGCTCGGTCTAAAGAACAGCGATGACGTAGGAACCAAGTTCGACCTGCTGGCCGAGGTGCTCAAGAACGGTTCGCCGGTAGGTTCCGGCCAACTAAACGGGGTAGCCGCGGGGAGCAGCGGTTTTAACAATGCGGTGCAGAGATCAATTAGTTTGGCGCTGTCCTCGCCGGTGAGTGT
>JBASRM010000490.1:0-2092 GCA_049273835.1 Blastocatellia bacterium
ATGCGAAGGAGCGCGAGGAAGATATTCAGCGCATCCAGGTAGAGGTCCAACGCTCCGGCGACATATTCCGTAGTCGGATAGCGCCGGATAATGTTTGATGTGTCATACAATACAAAGCCTGCAAACAACAACAGTGTCGCGCACGCGACGGCGAAACCAATCCCGAGGGATCCCACAAAGATCAGATTGAACAAACCCGCCAGGATCACCACGATTAATCCAACCGTTACCATTCCGCGTAGAAAACTGAAATCGCGGTTGGACACAAAGACATATGCTGTCAGCCCGCCAAAGATCCCGACCGTCAGCACTCCTGCTTGAAGGATCGAGACCGGGTTGCTCCTGCTCACGACGTAAAGCAAAGGCGAGATGATCACGCCCGTCAGCGTCGTGAAGCCGAAGAGTGCGATCAGGTTGACGCGCGGCACGTGCCGAACCGCTTGCGCGCCCATCACTCCGGCGATCATCACCATGAGCATGATAATCGGGTGCTCGGCGGCCGCGATCATCAAGGGCGGGAAGGTAAACCCGAGCATTACGCCTCCGACGGCAAACAGTATCGCGACCAGGAAGAGCGAATACACCTTACGAATGAAGGCCAATCGCTCATTCAATCCGACCTGGTCGACTGTTTGCGGCCGGGGAACACCGATATTGTTGTCAGCCGTCCACCCCGGCGGTTGGGAGTAGTTATACTTTTGGGGTTCGTGGTCGTTCATATCGATCTCCTGTAAATTGGCACCTACGATGGTCTTCCAGCGCTCCGTCGTCCCGTGTTCAGAGGTATTCAGTATAACATAGCTGTCCCGGCAGAGATTGTGCGGCGATTTTAACCGATCAAGGTTTCTTACCCGTCACAATCAACACCTCGGCGGGAAAGCTCATCTTTCCGGATCCGTAGAACGCATGCCCCGCTTGTTCGACATCTCGAGCAATTCCAGCCAACTGGCCCTCGGAAAGCGTGGCAACCTTTGATCGAAGCGTGTCGCTCAACTCGACGCGCATCGACCAGAACTGTCTTGGTGTTAGCGGCGCTTCGAGCTCAAACTCGAGACACATCCCGGTGACATTGGTGGCGCCGGCCTCGCGCAGCAGTTGCGCAAGCTTGCCGCGCTCCGCGAACCGAAACGCACCCGGTGCATCGGGATCGTCGGGTCCAGATTCGATGTACCGCGACACGATATCCGCTACAACGTGGAAGAATGGATTCGCCTCCCGCCGGCTCCAGACTGCAAAAGAAACGCACGCGCCGGGCTTCGCGACCCGCACCATTTCTTGAATAGCGCCCGCTGGGTCATCAAACAACATAACGCCGAGTCTGCACGTCGCCGCGTCAAAAGTGTTATTTGAAAAGGGCAGGGAGCCAGCGAGACACTGGCAAAAGTGAATGTTTGAAATCTTACTCAGGAGGGCCCGGCGGCGCGCAGTGAAGGTCATCTCCGCCACAGCATCGGTGTACAGAACGGAACCCGAAGCTCCGACCAAACCGGTAATTGTGATTGACGGCTCGCCCGAACCACCGGCCACGTCCAGGACAGAGTTGCCATCGGCAATTCGGGCGGCCTCTACGAGCGCGCCGGTAATCGGAGCGAACATCGATCTGATAGTATCGGCGTGTTTGGACCAGAAAGGCGCCGACTCCCGCCAGTCTTGCAAGATGTTTTTCTTCGGTTCGGAGGTCACGGTTGTTTTTGTGGAGCTTTGTGACTTTGCGACCTGGTAGCAATTCTCTCAGGGGCAATTCTCTCGCAACTGGATTGGTCAGGCCCCCAGCCGTTCATACTTCTTGAACACAAGCGCCGAGTTTTTTGACCCGAACGCGATGCAGTTGCACAAGGCGTTATCGATGCGCGCTTCGCGGCCCATATTCGGAACATAGTCAAGGTCACACTCCGGATCACCGACCTCAAGGTTGATCGTTGGCGGCGCGTAGTTGTGCTTCATCGCCATGAGGGTGGCAACAACTCCGGCGGCCCCGGATGCGCCTTGCGCGTGACCGACCATCGACTTTGTCGAGCTGGCAGGAATGCTTCGAGCGCGCTCACCGAAGGCCATCCGAACCGCCGCTGATTCGGTACGGTCGTTGATTTTT
>JBASRM010000501.1:0-5503 GCA_049273835.1 Blastocatellia bacterium
ACATAGGTGAGCACATCGGTGGATGTCACGCCAAACAACAGGCCTCGCAGTAATCTCGTCAGCGCAAACGCTCCCGCAAGCCCAACCGTCACCCCGATCGCCGTCAACCACATGCCTTGCTTCATAACCCATTGCATGATGTCGCGAGTGTTCGCGCCAAGCGCCAACCGAATTCCGATCTCGCGTGTTCTCTGGTTCACTGAATAAGCCATCACTCCATAGATGCCTACGCCGGCAAGAAGCAACGCGACCACGCCGAACGCGGTAACCAGCTGCATCGCGAACCGGCGCTGGGCCAGAGAATTCGAAACCAGATCCTCCATCGTTTGCTCACCAAACACCGGAAGATCGGGATCCACCGCCTGCACCTGTTGGCGAAGCGCGTGCGTCAAGCCTTCTGGATCGACATCGGTTTTCAAATAGACTGCCATCGCGTAGCCCGGATTCTGGAGGATTGGCAAGTAAACGTGCGGCTGCTCCGGGATGTCGAAACCGTCTGTCTTGATGTCGCCAACAACGCCGGCGACTGTAATCCACGGGCCCTTCGAGTCTCGTCTGCCAAATTTGATCTTCTTGCCGATGGGATTCTCGTCCGGCCAGTACCGGTTGACCATCGCTCGATCGACCAGTGCCACTCGCGCCGATTCAGTGTCGTCGCCTTCCGAGAAAAACCGCCCGCCAATAAGCGGAGTCCCAAGAACCGAAAAGTAGTCCGCGCTTACAGAAGAGATCTGCACCTGCGGAGGAACCGATTCGTCGGCGCGATCCTCGATAAAGAAAGGAATGGTATTGTGCGGCCCAATCAACGGAACCCCGTTGCCGGCCCCGATCGCCGCGTACTGCACGCCCGGCAACGCAGAGGCCCGCCGTAACACCTCTCTTATAAACTGGGCTCGCTTTGCTGGCGGCCGATACGGATCCATGTCCGGATTGTTGGGAACCGGCAGCCAGATTCGAGAGATCAAAACGTTCTGCGGATTGAACCCTCCGTTCACGTCCAACAATTGCCAGAAGCTTCGCAGCAACAATCCCGCCCCGATCATCAGCACCAGCGACAGCGCGAACTCGGTGACCACCAGCGCAGCTCGAAGCCGGTTTGTGCGAGCGCCGGTTCCCGCTCCCGTCGTCCCTTCCTTCAAGCCTGCGAGCACGTTTGGACGCGACGCCTGCAAAGCCGGCGCCAACCCGAACACTACTCCGGTCACCAGCGACACACCGAATGTGAACAAAAGCACACTGCCGTTCAGACCAACCTCGTGAAGACGCGGTATAGTCGCGGGAACTAGCCGAAGCAGCAAATCGGTTACCCAGCTAACCATCAACAGCGCGACTCCTCCGCCAAGAAACGCAAGGACAAGGCTCTCGTTCAAAAGCTGCATCACCAACCGCCGGCGGCTGGCGCCCAGCGCCAAACGAATCGCCATCTCTCTTTGTCGCGCCGACGAGCGCGCCAGCATCAAGTTGGCGAGATTTACACAGGCGATCAACAATACGACTCCAACCGCGCCCAGCAACACAAGAAGAGTCGTTCGCACCTCTCCAACCAGGGTCTCGCGAGCAGGCAGCAACCGCACGGTCCAACCCGCATCGGCCGGGTACTCGTTGGGGAACTCGTTTGTAAGCCCGGCGATAAAGCCATCGAGTTGGGCTTGAGCTTGCGCGAGCGTGAGACCGGGCTTCAATCGTGCGATGGCGCCGGGCAGCATCCGCACCTGGCGTCTGGGAGGCCCGAATGGATTTGCCGCAAAGCCCGCCGTGCCCCAGAGGTCGGTTCCCTCCCGGAGCGTGCGCCCGGGATGGCGAAATCCGGGCGGCATGACCCCGACGATCGTGTAGAGGTCATTGTCGGCTCGAATCTTTTTGCCCAACACGTTTGGATCTGCGCCGAACAACCGGCGCCAGAGACCGTCGCTTATCACTACACCTTCGGCGAAACCCTCGGCTCGATCCTCCTCGCCAAGCACCCGGCCGAGTTGAGCAGTCGCGCCAAGCAAGGAAAAGTAGTTTGGGCTGACCGCGAGCAGCTCGATGCGTTCGGGTCGATCCGAGCCGGTGAGATTGGCATCCACCGGCCAGACCGCCGAGATCTCTTCGAAGACGCCGGAGCGCTCTTGCAAATCTCGAAGCTCGGGGACCGACATGCCCACGTTCGTCAACTGGCGCCCGGTCAGATTATCGGAGACCAATACAAGCTGCTGGGGGTTCGGGAATGGAAGCGGGCGAAGCAGCACGGCGTTGACGACGCTGAAGATCGCCGTGTTCGCGCCAATCCCCAGCGCGAGCGTCGCCACTGCAATAGCCGTGAATGCAGGCTGCTTCGCAAGCATTCGAGTCGCATACCGAAAATCAGCAAGTGCGAAGTTCAACATGATTACGATCACCTCTTAACGGTTCGCGGTCACCCAAAACCCTGAACCTCATTCATACCTCAGCGCAATCATTGGATCAACCTTTGCGGCTCGTCGCGCCGGGATGAAACAGGCTCCCAGAGCTACTCCCGTCAGCACCACCGAAACCACAGCAAAGGTCACCGGATCGGTAGCGGTAACGCCAAACAGCAAGGTTGACATCAAGCGAGTCAGCCCAAACGCAGCAGCCAACCCCACTCCAACCCCGATCGCGGCCAGTATGATTCCCTGCCCTACCACTAGTTTCAACACATCTTTACGCTCGGCGCCCAGCGCCATGCGAAGCCCGATCTCGCGGGTGCGTTGGGTCACTGAATAGGACATCACACCGTAGATGCCAACAGTCGCCAGGATCAAAGCCACCGCGGCAAAAACGCCGAATAGCGCGGTGTACAGACGCGGCTGCCACACCGATCGGGATACCACTTCGGTCATCGGCATCGCTCTATTGACCGGCAGATCAGGATCAAGTTCCCTCACTTTACTACGCACGGCGCTGATGAGGTTCTCGGGCCGTCCCCCGGTGCGCAGCGCGAGACTCATCCCGCCAATGGGGATCTGAGCAAGAGTCAGATAAACAGACTTTCTGGTCGAGGCGTTGAGCCGATCATGCTTCACTTCTCGAACGACGCCGACGATCGTATGCCAGGGCTCGTTGGCTTCCGGCGGTCCGAATCTGATGCGCTTGCCGAGGGGATCGTCGTCGGGCCAGTACTCCCGCGCAAGCCGCTCGTCGATGATCGTGACCTTGGTAGCCTCCCGGGTGTCCTTCTCGTCAAAGTCGCGTCCCTTCAATATCGGAATTCCCATAGAGCCAAAGTAGTCCGGGGTGATCACACAGTGATTGATAATCGGCGCTTCGCCGACCGATAACACCGGATGGCCTTCTACTGTCAGGCTTCGACCCCAATTATTTCCGCTCAACGGCAAGCCCGAGACGCCGCCGGCGCTGATCACGCCGGGAATTGTTCGGACACGTTCGAGCAATTGTTGAAAGAAAGCGAGGCGCTTTTCCGGCTCTCGATACTTAGCGCCCGGCAGCCCAATATTGAACGTCAGTACGCCTTCAGGATTGAGCCCTGCGTCAACGTGCTGCAAGCTCATAAAACTGCGCATCATCAGCCCCTCGCCAACCAGCAGCACCAACGAAAGCGCAATCTCAGCCACTACCAGCGCGCTTCTCAGCCGATGACGAGCCGTACCCGCCGCGCCCCGCCCACCTTCCTTCAATACTTGGTTGAGATCGGGATTGGACGCTTGAAGCGCTGGCGCAGCCCCGAAAACAAATCCGGTGAGCAGCGAACACGCCGCTGTGAAAACGAGGACTCGGCCGTCAAGATCGAACTTCATCCAAAATGGAATATCGATAGGTATCGCCGCGAGCAGCAGATCCATTCCCCACATTGCAAGCATCAACCCGAGCACACCACTGATCAGACCGAGCAACACGCTTTCGGTGAGCAGTTGCCGAAAGATGCGCATACGACCGGCTCCAAGCGCGGCCCGGATAGCGATCTCCTTTTGTCGAGCCGTAGCACGAGCCAACAAAAGGTTGGCTACATTAACGCAGGCGATCAACAACACGAACCCAACTACCCCGAGCAAAATGAGGAGCGCTTTTCGATAGTCACCCGTCAGGCCCGTGCGCAGACTGGTGAGTTTCACGCTCATTCCTTCATTGGTGACCGGATTCTGCGCTTCTATATTGCCGGCGACTGTGGTCATCTCCGCTTGTGCCTGTTCGAGAGTTACGCCCGGTTTCAATCGCGCGATTGCTTCGAGCCCATGATCGTTGCGGGTCCAGCTCTTGGTGTCGAGCGCCAACGGACCCCATGCATCTGCCACTTCGGGAAACTGGAAGCCCGGCGGCATGACTCCGATCGCCACACGCGGTCGATTGTTGAGCATGATGGTTTGACCGAGGACATTTGGATCGGATCCGAACCGCCGTTGCCACAAACCGTAGCTCAGAATAACAACCAGATCGTGATCGGGCCGGTCTTCGTCGGGAGTGAAGGTCCGGCCTAGAATCGGCGCGACTTCCAGTATCTCGAACAGCCCATGCGAAATGAACGCGCCCTTGAGTTGTTCGGCCTCGACGCCGCCTGAGATCGCGAACCCACCAGTCGTGTAAGCGGCGACATCTTCGAAGACGTGGTTCTGCTCGCGCCAATCAACAAAGTTCGGAAACGACACGCCCATCGAGGGGATGCCTCGCTTGAGCGCGGTCTCGTCCAGGAGCACAAGCCGTTCGGAGTCCGGATACGGAAGCGGCCTGAGCATGATTCCGTTAACAAAGCTGAATATGGTGCTGATGGCCCCGATACCGAGCGCCAGCGATAGCAGGGCAACAACGGTCAAGCCGGGACTCTTCCACAGCATGCGTGCGCCGTATCTGGTGTCTTGCAAGAGATCATGAATCATAGCTTTCTCGCTCCTCTCAGATCGCAATTCGAGGTTCGACGTTAGGCGTTCGAAATTGCGAAACGACCTTTCGACTTGTTACCAATAATTGTGCCACTTGCGGCGATGCTTGCAGGTTGTTGAAGATTCGAGCTTTGGCCTCGGTTCTCTCTGTTCGTTTCTTTAGCTGTTGCTCGGTTACGGGATCGAAGTTTCCCACTAGTGCGAAATGGAAGGAATACTCTTTTGCGTCTCTAATATGCGTATGATATAAGCCCTTCGTTCCCGAAGGCGTTTTGCTCCTCAGATTATTCGAGATCAATCAAACGAGGGAGGGCTTCCGCTATGTTAGCTAGAAGATCCATTGCAGCACTTTCGGTTGTGCTCTGTATTTCAATTCTTTCCTACGGGCAGGGGAACACGTTCAAGAGGATTCGTTATCAGGGAGGTTCAGTTGCGACGACGGTAAAACCGGATGATTGGGACAATACTTTGACCGTCACCTCTGAAGAGATCACTCTCAAGCTCAAGGATGGTAAGACTCAGAAGGTTGATCCCAAGCGCGTCACGGGGTTGAGTTATGGGCAAGAGGCACACCGCAGAGTAGGCACAATGATCGCCCTTGCAGTGCTCGTGGCTCCGCTCGCCCTTTTTGGTCTCTTTCACAAGACCCGAAAGCACTACATCGGTAT
>JBASRM010000521.1:0-2732 GCA_049273835.1 Blastocatellia bacterium
TCCTGCAGGTTCTGCGCCGACAAGGTCGACTACATTGACTACAAGGATGGGCGTCTGCTTGGAAGCTATATTCCCGAGCGAGGGAAGATACTGCCCAGGCGAATATCAGGCACATGCACGCCGCATCAGCGTATGCTTGCTACCGCAATCAAACGTGCGCGCAACGCCGCGATTCTCCCGTTCACGTTGGACTGACGATTTTAGATTTTGGATTGTGGATTGTGGATTGCCGATTTTGGATTGAGAAGCTTACTGCGTCCAAATCCAAAATCAATTGAGGACCTATCAAATGGCACATATGGATGTTTTGTTATGCGATGACGTCGAGAACCTCGGGCAGCGCGGGCAGGTGGTGCGCGTTCGCTCCGGCTACGGTCGCAATTACTTGCTCCCGCAGGGGCTCGCGATTAAGGCCAGCGCGGGCAACAAGAAAATGATCGAGGAGCAGCGACGGTTGCTGGCTAAACGCGAGCAACGCGAGCGCGTCTCCGCTCAGAGCGAAGCCGAGAAACTGCAGGGACTCGAGTTACGGTTCGATCGGCGCGTTGGGGAGCACGGGATACTTTTCGGATCGGTAACCGCACTCGACATTGCCGAAGCGTTAAAGCAACGCGGCCTCGAAGTGGAGCGCCGCAGGATCTCGCTGCGCGAGCACATCAAAGAAGTGGGCGACTACGATGTGGCGATCAAGCTTCACCGTGACGTTGCGCCGGTTGTCAAGGTTCTTGTTCGAAAGGAAGGCGAGGAACAGACCCCTGCCGCAGAAATGGCTCCAGCAGCCGATTCCACGTCGCCAGCCGGACTCGTAGAGGCGGATGGATCAGCGGAGAAAGCGGTTGAGACTTCGGAAGCAGCCGCTGAAACCGTCGAAGAGTAGCACCGCTCCCCGTGGCCTTCCGCTTTAGAATCGAGTGTGTGGACTAAACGGGCGGTCAACGGAGGGCCGCTCTTCCATTCTGCTAGACGCGTCCGTGGCTTCTTGATATGATCGCGCGCGGAATGCTGAGGGCGCAGCGTTCCGCAAGTTGCCTTGCTATCCTCAGTTCGCTTCAAATCCTGAAACACGCCCACACCTGGTCTTAATTAGAGTCCAATAGCGTCTTCGAATTGACGCCGGAAGCTCACTGATGACGCGAGCGGCAATGGGTGATCCTTTTTTTGATAAAGGCCTCCCGTCCAACGTGGAGGCGGAGCGCTCGATTCTCGGCGCGATACTCCTCGACAACGCCGTCTGTAATCAAGCCATCGAGTTGCTGCGCCGTGATGATTTCTTCCTCGATTCCCACCGGCGAATCTTCGACAAAATGGTCGCGCTCACCGAACGCCTGATGCCCATCGACCTGATCACCCTCGGCGATGAGCTTCGCCGCGCCGGTGAGTTTGAACAGATCGGAGGCGCCACCTACATCGCTTCTCTGATCGACGGCGTGCCGCGCACCGACACCATCGAACCGTATGCCAAACTCGTAAAGTCGAAGTCGATGCTGCGCAAGCTTATCAGTTCATCCAATCAGATAATTGCTCTCGCCTTTGAGGAAGAGGACGACGCCGACGTGATCATCGACAAAGCAGAGCAAATGATCTTTCAGATAGCCGAAGACCGGGTGCGGCAGGGTTTTCAATACATCGGCGACGTGGCGCATCGCAGACTCGAACAGATCGAGCAGATGGCCGGACGCCCTGAAATGATCACCGGGGTACCGACAGGCTTTACGGACTTCGATCGGATGACCTCCGGGTTGCAGCGCCAGGAGCTGATCGTAATCGCCGCCCGGCCGTCGATGGGAAAGACCGCGCTTGCCTTGAACATGGCTCAGTACGCATCCAAGAACGCTAACGTCGTCGGAATATTCAGCCTTGAGATGTCAGCCGAGCAACTGGTGTCGAGACTACTATGTTCGGAAGCGCGAGTTGACGCTCATCGGTTGCGGACCGGCTATCTGAATCGTGAAGAGTGGGCACGGCTCGCGGATGCGTTGCGGCGCCTCTGCGAGACGAAAGTCTTTATCGACGACAGCGCCGGCGTCAGCGTGATGGAGATGCGAGCGAAGTGCCGCCGATTGAAAGCCGAACATGGGCTGGACCTGCTCATCGTTGACTATCTCCAACTGATGGCCGGACGCGGGCGAATCGAATCGCGGCAGCAGGAAGTGTCCCAGATTTCGCGCGACCTTAAAGGACTTGCCAAGGAGCTGGACATTCCGGTGATCGCGCTCTCACAGCTTTCGCGCGCCCCCGAAACCCGAAGCGAACATAAGCCTCAGTTGAGCGATTTGAGAGAGAGCGGCGCGATCGAACAGGACAGCGACGTCGTGTGTTTCATCTATCGCGAAGAGCTCTACAACCCGACCGATGAGAATCAGGGAATGGCCGAACTGATCATCGGCAAGCAGCGCAACGGTCCTACCGGGATGGTCCAGTTGGCGTTTCTCAAAGAGTTCACCAGGTTCGAAAACATGTGGCGCGAGTGAACCCTCAGCGCAGCCCCCGGCCCGCGCGCGGAGTAGCGCGAGAAGTAATTCTAAAAATCAAATAGCGGTTAGCGAAGAGAGGCAGCAAGGACGGCTTCGCTCCCAGATCATGCCGGAACTTCCCGAAGTAGAAACTCAACTGGTCTTTTTTCGCCGCACCGCGATTGGAAAGTGCGTCGAACGAGTTGTAGTCACCGCCCCAAACATCATCAGGAATCCCACTGCACGAGTCTTTGCTCGAAGACTGCGCGGAAGATGTTT
>JBASRM010000104.1:0-11194 GCA_049273835.1 Blastocatellia bacterium
GTTTTGTGCAAAACTAAACTAGCGGAGGGTTACCGAGGGCGAAGCCCATCGGCAAAGATGGCGGTGGAGCCGCGGGAGTGCAGCCGCGGGAGTGCAGCCGCGGGAGTGGAGCCGCGGGAGTGCAGCCGCGGGAGTGGAGCCGCGGGAGTGCAGCCGCGGGAGTGCAGCCGCGGGAGAAGATGGCGGCGCATCAAAAATAATAGGAGCCTCACCTGCCGAGGGCGAAGCCCATTCGCCCGCCTTAAGTTGGCAGGTATTTGCTGGAGGTGGCCGGTAATGGGGTAATAGTCAGTCGCGAGAATCGCCCATCAAGTCACGAAAGTCACCAATATTTACAAAGGCTTTCTTCGTTCGACTTTTCGGCCTCCGTGTCTTGGTGGCGGCGCGGTTGATGGTTAGACCAACACACAGTTTGCACCACAACCGTACGCACTAAAGTTACGCTGTCGATCATGGTATGCTGAACTGCTTGGAGTGTTCGTCTCGTTATCCACGGGCAAAGTCTCGATTGACGGTTTGAGGATTCTTTGGACCGCATACGACGTTCCGACAATCATTTATATCAGGATCCGATTCGAGAAGAGCTATTCAGCGTAGAGCGTCTCGAACAGTTTGCGACCGAACTGGCCGCCCAACATCCGCTATCTTCTAAGCCCGCCCGCGGTCGCCGTCTCCTGCCCCGATTGGAAGATAATGGACGCAAGCTGATCGCCGTTTATCGCGAACTCGCCGCCGCCATCCAGAATGAACACGTCGTGTCGCCGGCCGCCGAATGGCTCGTCGACAATTTCCATATCGTAGAAGAACAGCTTCGCGAGATCCGGCTGGACCTGCCCCGGGGTTACTACAAGGAGTTACCTAAGCTTCAGACAGGCGAACTCGCGGGCTACCCCCGAGTCTATGCAATCGCCATCGCGCTGATCGCCCACACCGATAGCCGGCTCGATGCTGAAACCCTCAAGCGATTCATCCGCGCCTATCAAACTGTAGCGCCGCTTACGATCGGCGAGCTCTGGGCGATTGCAATCACACTGAGGGTCGCGCTAGTCGAAAACCTGCGGCGCCTTGCAACCCGAATCATTTCAGCTCGAAATGCGCGAGAAGAAGCCGACAAGCTTGCCGATAAGCTATTGGAAATCGCCGGCCGCCAACCCGAAGAGCTGATTGCAACCCTTGAATCGGCTACCCGCAAAAGAAAGCCGCTCGATCGCGCGTTTGCCGTCCAGCTTACCCAGCGGCTTCGCGATCAGGATCCCGAGGTCTGGCCCGCGCTGGACTGGCTCGAGAACAGACTGGGTCGCGAGATGTCAACGATCGAGCAGGTTGTCCACTCGGAACACCAGCGTCAAGCCGCCACTCAGGTCACGGTTGGAAACATCATCACAAGCATGCGCTTCCTGTCGACGCTCGATTGGCGGGAGTTCTTTGAAAGCGTCAGCCTGATTGATCCGATCCTTGCCGAAGATCCGGCCGGCGCCTATTCACTGATGGACTTCGCCACGCGTGATCGCTATCGGCACATTATTGAAAAGATCGCCAAACGCACGAAAATGCCCGAGCAGGAAGTGTCGCGCACAGCAGTGTCCCTTGCCGCCGAGTCTCATCGGTTGGAGCCCGACGATCGACGGCGATCTCACGTGGGGTACTATTTGATTGACCGTGGGCGGGCTGAGCTGGAAGCGAAAACACAATACCGGGCGCGGCCTCTCGAACGAGTCCACCGGGAAATCCTCGAGCACCCATCTCGCTACTATCTCGGGGCGATCACGTTATTGACAGCCGCCATTTTGGCGCCCGGTCTGCTGTACGCCTTCATCTGCGGCGCTTCGTGGACCGCCCTGGTAGCCATTGCTTTTGTGCTGCTGGTGCCCGTAAGCGATCTGGCGGTAAGCGCCTTGAATCTGGACGTGACGTTGCTCTTTAAGCCGCGCGCTCTGCCCAAGCTGAATACGTCCTCGGGTACTCCCGAGAACGCTCGCAGCTTCGTTGTCATTCCAACCATACTCAGCGGCGAAGAGACGGTACGCGCCCTCCTCGAAAACCTCGAAGTACATTTCCTGGCAAATCGTGACAACAACATTTACTTCGCGTTGCTTGGAGATTTTGCCGACGCGTCCCAGGAGGTGATGCCTGACGATGATCAGATTCTGGAGGCCGCAACGAAAGGGATCCAGGAACTGAATGAACGTTACGGAGAGCAATCGACCGATCGCTTTTACTTTTTCCACCGCCGCCGCCAATGGAACGCCGTGGAAGGGAATTGGATCGGGTGGGAGCGCAAGCGCGGCAAACTCCACGAGTTCAATCTGTTATTGCGGGGCGCTCGCGATACGAGCTACATCGTAGCCACCGCGGAACGCGAATTTCTTGCGAAGGTGCGCTACGTCATCACTCTCGATTCCGACACTCAACTGCCTCGTGAGGCGGCCCGGCGTCTGATCGGCACCGCGCTTCACCCTCTCAATCAACCTCGCTTTGACCCTCGTGCGGATCGGGTAACTGAAGGGTATGGCATTCTGCAGCCGCGGGTCAGCATGACGCTTACGAGTTCTTCCCGCTCACATTTTGCGCGCATATTCTCGGGACACACTGGAGTAGACCCTTACACGACGGCGGTGTCCGATGTGTACCAGGACCTTTTCGGCGAAGGGATCTACACCGGCAAGGGGCTTTACGATCTGGATGCATTCGAAGCTTCGCTTGCGGGGCGCGTACCCGAGAACCTGCTGCTGAGTCACGATCTCTTCGAAGGGCTGTTTGCGCGTACCGCACTGGTTACCGATATCGAATTCCTTGACGGCTACCCGTCCCAGTACGATTCGTACGCGAAGCGACAGCACCGATGGACAAGAGGCGACTGGCAAATAGCGCGCTGGCTGTTTCCACGCGTCCGCGATGCGGGAAACCGTCCAACTCGAAATCGATTGCCGTTGATAAGTCGCTGGAAGATTTTGGACAACCTGCGCCGTAGCCTGGTTGCTCCGGCGATGCTGCTGTTAATGGGCGCTGCCTGGACGGTTCTTCCCGGATCCGCGTTGTTTTGGACAACGGGTGTTCTCATCATCCTTGCGTTTCCGGTTTACGCGCACGTCACCAACGCACTCCTGCTCCATCCGCGCGGAATTCCGTGGACGAGCCACTTTTGGAGCGTCTGGGGAGACGTTCGCACCAATACAGCCCAGTTCGCGCTTTCACTCACATTCCTCGTGCACCAGGCACACTTGCAGGTTCATGCCATCGCCCTGACCTTTTATCGCAAACTGATTTCGAAGAGGAAACTGCTCGAGTGGGTCACCGCCGCGGAGGCCGAGAAGGGGAGCGCGCATGATTTTCGGGCCTTCTGGCAACTGATGTGGCCGGCCGATCTGCTTTCTCTCGGAATGAGCACTGTGATGTTCCTAACTCGTCCCACAACGGTCGCGATATCCGGGGCCTTTCTGATTTTGTGGGCCGCATCGCCGATCATAGCTTATCTGGTAAGCCGGGATTTGCGGCAAAAAGAGGAGATGCTCGAGCCGGACGACGAGCGAGCAGCGCGGCTGATTGCGCGACGCACCTGGAAATTCTTCGAGACCTTTGTTGGGGAAGATGACCACTGGTTGGCGCCGGACAATTTCCAGGAAGATCCCCGGCCGGCCGTTGCCCACCGGACCTCGCCAACCGACATCGGGTTGTTGCTCCTTTCGACCGCCGCGGCTCGTGACTTTGGCTACATTGGCACACTGGAGATGGTTGAGCGGCTCGAGCTTACTCTGGCTACTATGGACAGGCTCGATCGCTTTAACGGCCACTTGCTCAATTGGTACGACACCACGAGTCTCACGCCGCTTACTCCTCAGTACGTCTCAACCGTGGACAGCGGGAATCTGGCCGGACACCTGCTGGCTTTGGAGCAGGCCTGTATTGCGGTTGCAGAGCAGCCGGTATTCGAGAAACGGGCAATTGAAGGAATGAAAGACACACTCGCGCTGGTGCGGGACGAGGCCGGGAGGATCGGCGCTGTCCGGCAAAGTACGGGAGCAGTCACGCTCAGACATCTGCGAGGCGAGATCGAAGCTTGCGTCACAACCGTGTTCAACGATTCCCCCGGGACCCTTTCCGAGTGGCACGCTCTGTTTGAGACCCTGTCGAAGCGGGCGGCAGAGATCGAAGACATCGTAAATGCTTTGTCGCACGAACACGGGAGCGAACAGTTTGAACAACTGTATGCGTGGTCTCGGGCTTTTACTCATCAAGTGCACGAACAGCGGCGAGACCTTGCGATTCTGACGCCGTGGACCCTCGCATTTACCAGGCAGGTAGACCCGGCCGTGGTTAGTTGTTCGGAGGAAGTGGCCGTCGAATGGAAAAGCATTCTCGATTCGCTCGACCGGGTTCCGACGCTCGACGAACTACCCGCCATTTGCGATGAGGCTTTGGGGCGATTTGCGCAGCTTCGCACTAAGATCGAGCGTTGTTCAGGTCCCAATCGGGAAAAAGCCCTGCGGGCCCTTGGCGGACTGACCAGCCATCTCGAGCAATCCTCGCAGACGGCAACAAAGCTTGCCTGGCGATACGCCGAAGTTGCGCGCCGGTGCCGCGAGACGATCGAGGCTATGGACTTTCGTTTTCTCTTTGACGAGGAGCGAAAAGTTTTCATCATCGGCTACAACGTGACGGACGGCCGCCGCGATAATTCGTTTTACGATCTGCTCGGCTCAGAAGCGAGGTTGGCTAGCTTCATCGCAATAGCCAAAGGGGACGTGCCGCAAGAGCACTGGTTTCATCTTGGCCGCGGGCTCACGCAAGTTGATGGCAGCCGGGCGCTGATATCGTGGACCGCTACGATGTTTGAGTACTTGATGCCGCTCTTGGTTATGAGGGATTACCCGGAAACACTTCTCGATCAAACCTATCGCGCGGTGGTTGGCCGCCAGATCGAATATGGCAGAGAGCGGGGAGTTCCGTGGGGAGTGTCGGAATCCGCATACAACGCCCGCGATCTGCAGTTAAATTATCAGTACGGCCCTTTTGGTATCCCCGGTCTGGGGCTCAAGCGCGGGTTGAGCGACGATCTGGTTGTCTCTCCCTACTCGACCGCGCTTGCCGCAATGGTCGAGCCGCGCGCCGCGCTCGAGAACATGCGCCGGCTCGCTCGCGAGGGAGCTTTGACAAAGTACGGGTTTTATGAAGCGATCGATTACACCAAGGATCGGTTGAAGCCGGATCAGAAGAGCGCTCTGATAAAGGCCTTCATGGCTCACCATCAGGGGATGATCCTGGTGGCGCTCGACAATCTGATAAACGACAATGTGATGCAAAACCGGTTTCATTCGCAGCCGCTGGTGCAAGCGACCGAACTGCTCCTGCAAGAGCGCATTCCGCGCGGCGTTCCGCTTGTACGGCCGCGCGCGGAAGAGGTCCGGTCGGACGGCTCCCGGACCAGCTTCGTCTTGCCCGACCCTCGGCGGTACGATTCGGCGGATCTTCCGACCCCGCGCACACAATTGCTCTCCAATGGCGTTTACTCAGTGGTGGTTACCACTGCGGGTTCGGGGTATTCGGCTTGCGGCGGAATCGCAATCAGCCGATGGCGAGAGGATGTGACCCGGGATCACTGGGGAGGCTTCTGTTATCTTCGCGATGTGCGAAGCGGCGCGGTTTGGTCAGCGGGTTATCACCCGATTCCAGGCAGGCCGCAGTCTTACTCGGTGGCATTGGCTGAAGACAAAGCGGAATTCCGGCGCAGCGATGCGGGGATCGTCACCCGAATGGAAATCATCGTCTCGCCCGAAGACAATACCGAGGTCCGGCGGATTCGCGTAACCAACAACACCAATCGTTCGCGTGAAATCGAGTTGACCAGCTACCTGGAAATTGTGCTCGCCCCGGGCGCCGCGGATGCCGCGCACCCCGCATTCAGCAATCTGTTTGTCGAAACAGAATTCAACGCCGGCGAGAACGCTCTCCTGGCAACCCGCCGCAGACGCTCACAAAAGGACGAATTGGTCTGGGGTTTTCATGTTGTAATCGCCGACGGGGAGACCGTGGGCGCCGTGCAATATGAAACAGATCGCGCCCGTTTTTTGGGGCGCGGTCACACGCCTGCCGACCCCGTTGCGGTGATGGAAGGCCGCCCGCTCTCAAACACGGTTGGCGCGGTATTGGATCCGATATTCTCGCTCAGACACCGGGTCCGGCTTTCGCCCCGCGACACAGCGTGCGTGACGTTTGCCACCGGCGTGGCGCCTTCGCGCGACGAAGCTCTGCGGCTAGCCGACAAATATCACAACCCCTACGCCTTCGAACGTGAAGCCGGTCTGGCCTGGACGCAAGCGCAGGTCGAGATGCGCCACTTGCAGATCGACGCCGACGAGGCCCATTTATTTCAACGGCTCGCCGGGCGATTGCTCTATTCGGATCCCTCGCTGCGGCCGCGGCCTCACGTCCTCGGACTCAACACGAGGGATCAATCGAGCCTTTGGGCTTACGGAATAAGCGGCGACGTGCCGATTGGGCTGGTGAGGATCAGGGAGGAAAGCGATCTGAGAATGGTGCGGCAGCTACTCCGCTGTCATGAATATCTGCGGCTAAAAGGGCTTATCTTTGAGCTGGTCATTCTCAACGATCATCCGCCGAGCTACGCGCAGTTGTTGCAGGACGAATTGCAGCGAATGGTGCGAATAAGCGGATCACAAGCTTTGATGGACAAGCCGGGCGGGGTATTTCTCAGGCGCACGGACATCATGCCCGAGGCCGACAGGATTTTGCTGCACACCGTGGCGCGAGTGGTGATCGTTGCCGATCGCGGTCCGCTCGAAGAACAGCTAGTGCAGCGGCCAATCGAAGACGATTTGCCGCCCAGGTTCGTCGCCCGCGCGGCTTCTCGTAAGTACCCCGAGCAGGCGCTTGGAACGCCGGAGTTGTTTTTCTTCAATGGACTGGGAGGCTTCACCGAGGGCGGACGTGAGTACGTGACTATTCTGAGTGAGGGTCAATGGACCCCCGCCCCCTGGTTGAACGTCATATCGAATCCCAGGGAGTTCGGATTTCAAATTACCGAAGCGGGCGCGGGTTACACGTGGTCCGTCAATAGCCGCGAGAACCGGCTGACGCCCTGGTCAAACGATCCAGTAAGCGATCCGGTTAGCGAAGCTATTTACTTACGCGATGAGGAAACCGGAGAAACGTGGACGCCTACTCCGCTGCCGATTCGTGAAGCCGAACAATATCTGATAAAGCACGGTCAGGGTTATTCGATCTTTGAACACTCCAGTCACGGGATTTATCAAGAGCTGTTGACGTTCGTACCGATGGATGCTTCGGTTCGAATCTCGCTCCTTCACTTGCACAATCACTCTGAGCGGCGCCGCCGGATTTCGGTCACCAGCTATTACGAGTGGGTGCTTGGAGTTGAGCGCAGCCGGATGGCGCCTTTTGTAATCACCGAGGTGGACAGGGAGACTGGAGCGATCTTTGCGCGCAATCCTTACAACAATGAGTTCGCCCATCGAATCGCCTTTACCGATATGAGCGAGCCCGAGCGAGCCATCACTTGCGACCGAAAAGAGTTTCTGGGGCGCAATGGCTCGGCCGCGAGCCCGGCGGCGCTCGGTCGCGTGACCCTTTCGGGGCGAGCGGGCGCGGGGCTTGATCCTTGCGCCGCAATGCAGGCGGTGATCGAGCTCGCCCCGGGCGAAGAACGCGAGGTTGCCTTCATCATCGGGCAGGGTGAGAGCTACGAAGAGGCGCGCGCCATCGCGTCGAGGTACAAACAGCTCGATGTCGCAAAAGAAGCCTTTAAGCAAACCGTGGAGTGGTGGGACAAGCTGTTGGGTGTCTTGCAAATCAAGACCCCGGACTCAGCAATGGACATTATGCTGAATCGATGGCTGCCGTATCAGAATCTTTCGTGTCGCGTTTGGGCGCGCTCGGCTTTCTATCAATCGGGCGGCGCCTATGGTTTTCGAGATCAGCTGCAAGATGTATGCGGGCTCACTTATACAAAGCCTGAGATCGCGCGCGAGCAGATCTTACGGGCCGCCGCTCATCAGTTCAAGGAAGGGGACGTGCAACATTGGTGGCATCCGCCGACCGGGCGCGGCGTCCGAACGCGCTGCTCGGATGATCGTCTATGGCTGCCCTACGTAACCAGCTTCTACGTAAACGCTACCGGTGACTATTCCGTTCTCGATCAGCAGGCGGCTTTTCTTGAAGCGCCGCCGCTTGCTGATGGCGAAGATGAGTCCTACATTCAGCCTTCCATCTCCACAGAGTCCGCCACCATTTATGAGCATTGCACTCGGGCGATTGATCGGAGCCTCGCGGTTGGAAAACACGGATTGCCGCTGATCGGATCAGGTGACTGGAATGACGGGATGAACCGCATCGGTAATGAAGGAAAGGGTGAGAGCGTCTGGCTGGGCTGGTTTCTTCATAACGTCCTTACCGAGTTCGCGCCTTTTTGCGATGCGCGCAAGGACAAACGCCGCGGCAAAAAATACCGCTCGCACGCGGAGAAACTGAGGCTCGCGCTCGAGGAAAACGGATGGGATGGTGACTGGTATCGCCGCGCTTACTTTGACGATGGAACGGCCCTGGGTTCGGCGCGCAACGAGGAGTGTCGAATAGATTCAATAGCGCAGTCATGGGGCGTGATTTCCCGCGCGGCCGACCCGAATCGCACAGTTCATGCGATGGCTGCCGTCGAGGAATATCTGATCAGGCGGGGCGACGGGCTTGTGATTTTGTTCACGCCGCCCTTCGATAAAGGCTCGGTGGATCCGGGATACATCAAAGGGTACGTGGCCGGTGTGCGCGAGAACGGAGGCCAGTATACACACGCCGCGCTGTGGACGCTGATCGCCTATGCGATGATGGGCGATGGCGACCGCGCCGGGGAACTGTTCAATCTGTTGAATCCGGTGAATCACGCTTCAACGCGCGCCGGGTTGCACAAGTATCGAGTCGAGCCTTACGTCGCGGCGGCCGATGTCTATGCGGTATGGCCTCATACCGGCCGAGGCGGCTGGACCTGGTACACCGGTTCGGCGGGCTGGATGTACCGTGCCGGGCTGGAGTCGATTTTGGGCTTCAAGCTTTTGGGCGACAGGCTTCAGATTGACCCGAGCATTCCGCGAGGTTGGAGAGAGTACGAGATTGTCTACAAACGAGGTTCGTCAACATATAATCTGGTTGTAGAGAATCCGCACGGGTTGAATCGCGGCGTTCCGAGAATTGAAATGGATGGGGAGCAATTGGGGGGAGCTGAAATTAACCTTGTCGATGATGGAAAGCACCACGAAGTTCACCTGATTATCGAACCGCGGCAAAACCCTTGATTACTTGGCGGTCTTTCGGCGTCATAGCGTTTTTGCGCGAAACCCGCGAACGCACGAATGAACTGGATACATCATCAGTTGTAAGTTAGCATTAAATCTGCCTCGCGGTCGCCTTGCCAGCCTTTTGGAGAAACAATGAACACGAAGAAGTGCACTTCAATTCTCATTGCATTGATGGTCCTGTTCACAGGAGTCACCGCGTCTTCTGGTCAACAATCGACCGACTCACAGGACAAAGAGAAAGTCACTCCTGAGAAGAAGGCGTTACTACTGCTTGATCAGGTCGTCGGCGAAGCGGGCTCGCTCAAGCTTTCAGAGAATCGCATATACGTCCAAATCGCCGCCGGGGACATGCTGTGGGATCGAGATGAGCCGCGCGCTCGCGGGTTATTCGGCGAAGCAGGAGCCGGCATCGCCGAGTTGTTGCGAAAGAATGATTCCTCGAGTGATGCGAATGCCCGGCGCGGGGCTAGCACGAATCGCGTTGCGCTCGAGTTGCGACAGGAACTTGTGCTGACGGTGGCTCGGCACAATGGCGAGTTTGCGTATCAATTGCTACAAACGTTGCCGGCGCCCCCGGCCGGCAATCCGGGTGGCGGACGACAGGACTCGCAAACCGGTCTCGAGCAGCGAGTGGTCGCGGCGATTGCCGCCAACGACCCGAAGACGGCGCTCAAGAATGCGCAGGGCTGGCTCGAGAAAGGTGACTACCCCGCTTCGCTGGTGAACGTCCTTTCGCAGCTTCAAGTGAAGGACGCTGAATCAGCGACGAAACTCACGGACCAGTTGGTCAAACGATTGCAGCCTGAGGAGCTGGTCGCAAAACCTGACGCGGCCCGGCTGTCACTGAATCTGCTTCGCCGAGGACCGCGTCCGGACAAGAAATCAGGCGCCGCACAACCGGTGGCGTCCAGTTCGGAGATTCTGTCCGAATCTGCTTATCGAGACGTTATGGCCGCTTCCATAACGGCGGCGCTCAGGGCGACTCCTTCGACGCAAACCGGCGCAGGTCGCGCGCAGGGAGGCTTCCGTGGACGGCCCAACCCGCGCGGTGGTTCCACAGCCGCTCCGCAGACAGAGGCGGACATTGCGCAGTCAAACTCGCGGCTGTTGCTGATGGGTTTGCAATCCTTGCAGCCCCAGATCGACCAGTATCTGCCCGAACGAAGTCTCGCGGTGCGACAGAAACTGACTCAGCTGGGAATGGACAACGACGCGCGCGGCGCGTTCGGTCAGATGGCTAATCTGATGCAGCAGGGAACATCAGAAAGTCTCATCACCGCGGCAGCCTCCGCGCCCGAAGGCATGCGGGATCGGTTGTATCAGCGAGCGGCGATCAAGGCGATCGATGAGGGGAACACGGATCGCGCTCGCGAGATAGCTAACCAGCACATGGAAGGAGCGGCTCGCACCAATTTATTGCACACGCTGGAGCTCAAGCAGGCGGTGAGCTCGGCGCCCAACCGGATGGAGGAAATTCGCCAGACGCTCAATCGCGCGAAGTCGGATGATGAGCGGCTGTCGCTGTTGCTCCAGTTCGCCGGCAATCTGGAACAGGAAAATCCCAAATTTGCCCTTCAGCTTCTGGATGAAGCGCGAGGCTTAGCCACCCGTCGTGCGACCAACTATGCCCAGTTAGAGGCCCAGGTCAAGGTTGCTCACGCATTCATTCGGTTGGATCCGTCGCGAAGTTTCGAAACGTTGGAGCCAGGCATCAATCAGCTCAACGAGCTTCTGTCCGCTGCCGCGATGCTTAGCGGCTTTGAAGTGAACATCTTTAAAGAAGGCGAACTGCCTTTGAAAGGCGGTTCGTCGATAATCGGCATGGTGATGCTATACGGAACAGAACTGGCCACGCTTGCTAAGGCCGATTT
>JBASRM010000531.1:0-15101 GCA_049273835.1 Blastocatellia bacterium
ACATAGAAGTATGCGCCCGGGATCTCGAAACGGGTTGCTCTAACAGGTATTGCGTTCCTCTCGGCCATCCCGGTTTCGGCGCGGCCACCCTGAAGCGCAAAGCATACGCAAATCAACAGCGCCATGAGCATCTTCATCATCTTTTTGATTCTCCATTCTCTACAGAAAAGGGAAATGTTGCTGATGTGTTTTGCAAGGTGATCTTTACCTCTATCGCCGCTTCTGGATAACGCTCCTTCAACCGCCTGAGATCGCTCGGCGTAATGCCTGTTGGTACATAAACTCTGAGCCCACCATCCCCAGTGTGCTCCTTTTCTAATCCGAGTCCGTAGAGAATATTGCCGAAGTGGTGGACAGCTTTACGCCTCTCGGCCTGATAGGCTTTTTCGGTCGCTACAGCATCCAGAGCCCACAGAATACGTTCTCGCGTCCAATCGACGTTGACATGGAGCAACTTAGCAAAGTGAGCGAACGCCAAACCGGATGAGGCCTTAGCGGTCGCGAGCGAGGCGTGTGCTATCAAATCTGCTGCTTGGAGTGGCAGCATATCGCGCTTGTTTCCTACAGCGGCCGCTCGAATTGGCATTGGGGGCGGCTGCGCTCTCTCACCTATTTCCGTCACAGGCCAGCCAATTGGGCATTCTTCGCGTTCTTGATACGCCGCGTGCTGTTTTACCAACTCCTGCAAAATACCTAATGCCCCCTTCGTGTTTCGATGACCGGCCTCCAAATAAACAGAGAAGGAGGATTCAGAATCGCCGCGATACTTAAAGTATTCCGCGACGGCCAAACAGCAACCCTGAACCGCCAAGGCATAGGCACTTCCAACCTCAGACCTCACGGCAGGGGTAGCCAATGACTCGTATTCCCTAGGTGATATTCGTGAACAGACCGCAAAGTCGACTGTATTGACGACCAGATCACTCAGGCTGTCTAGTAATAGTGCCCGCTGAATACGGCTCAGATTCAACGTGCCCCTGGCGCTCAAAAATGACTGAAGCCTGATGTACGGCAAGCCACAGAGATCAAGCTTTTCTTTCCATCGCGTAGCAAACTCCGCCCACTTGTCGACTGGGGCAACGAACCCCGCCACAATCAATTCGTCTCTGCCTCTGAAGCTCTCGTCCAGATAGCACTCTAAAAACGCCACGTTATCACCAAAGCATGGGGATAGACCTAGACTCGCGTAACTCACGGTCTCGGAGGCGCCCATTAGACACCTCCTTCGCGCCGGGTAATAATACACGCTAGCCCGGTAATACTGGGCTCTGACGAACCATACCCCGAAAGGCTTGATTCGTCAAATATATTATTACCCAAATTAGCCTGTGTTCGGCTCAGGCCAGGGCACTCTCATTTCACTTCTTTGATACTGCTCGGTTTCACGAACAGTTTGTCGGGCAACGTAAGGTTGAAGGCAACAGTATCGAAGCTCGCTCGCGCGGTTTGTTTACCGTCTCGATAGAAATCCTGAATTGTCGCAACCTTGATACCCTCAAAATCAACCCATCGATGATAGCGGACCTCATTGTTGGCAGTTCCCTCTTCGCTAATCGTTTTATACTCAATCATCAACGGGAGCTTCGAACGCGGATCGAAATGCACAATCGCCGACCCGCCGCCGGTGAAGTCGATGCGCACTGCTTCGGAGAAAGTGTTGCGCCACGCTTCGCGGCGGCCCAGGTAGAATAGCTTTACACCGGATTGTTGTGATGCCGTTCTCAACAGATTATCGAGATCGTAGCGAGTAGTCTGCTGAAACTGTTTTATCTGTTCTTCCTTCTGGTCGCGAATCATCTTCTGCTTTGCTTCGTAGACCCAATTCGCGATTTCCGAGTTAGTCTGAATGAACTTGTCGTCGCCCTTTCCGAATTCGGTCCGCTCGCGGCCGGGATATCCAATATAGTCAACAAAGGGAAGCGGATCGCCCGGCACGCCCTTCTCAAACGGGCTGTATTGCCCGCGGCTCTCAACCGTGCGAATCTTCAAGAAAGCCTCGCCGCCGCGCGCGGCTATCGCGTCGCGCACAAGCGCGGCAGCCTTTACCGGATCGTTTTCATCAGGCTCCTGGGCGGACGCGGCCGGCAATATGGTGGCCGCGATAAGCAGCAAAACGGAAAGCGCCGTTGATAATCTCAAATTGCCCTCCAAACAATACTAAAGCTTGGTTATTGGAATTCTAGCCCAGACAGGTGCGGGCACGCACGCTACAGCAAGCATAATTCAAAAGCGGCGCGGAGTTCGAACCGCGCCGCTTTTAAATTAATAGTTCTTACGTGCGATCAACGCTGCAGGGCCACGATCTTCAATTCGCCTTCCTGAAAATCCACCTCAAAGCGGTCGCCTTCCTTCCATCGGGTGGTCATCGGAAGCTTGACCAGTTCATCGATAGTACGCTTGAGGAAGCGCGCCCCATAAGCCGGGCTGAAGCCCTTCTCTACCAGATGCACAACCGCGCTTTCGCTCACTTCAAGTTGTTTGCCCTGTCGCTTCATCTGCCGCTTGATAATGCTCAGATATAACTCAGCGATCTGCTTTACTTCGTCTTCAGTGAGTGGCGAAAACACGACGATCTCGTCGATGCGATTGCGGAACTCGGGTGAGAAACGCTCTTCCGCCGCTTTAATGACTTCTCGCTTTATCTGTTTGATGTCAGCAAGAGTCTTGGTTCCGAACCCAAGCGGCTTCATATATTTCTTGAAATTGTCCGACCCCAGATTCGAGGTCATGATGATTATCGCGTCCGACAAATAAACCTTCTTACCCCGGCCGTCGGTGATCCATCCTTCATCGAACGCTTGCAAAAACAAGTTGAGAAGGTACGACGACGCCTTCTCAATCTCGTCCAGCAGCAAGACGGTGTAAGGATTATCGCGCAACCGCTCAGTCAGGATGCCGCCGCGCTCGCTGCCTACGATGCCGCGAGGCATGCCGATCAGCTTCTCGATAGCTATGGTCCCGTCCTGATACTCGGACATATCTATGCGGACCATCTTGTCGTCGTCGCCGAACATAAACTCTGCTACGGCCTTCGCGAGTTCGGTCTTGCCGACTCCGGTTGGGCCTAGAAACAACAACACACCATCGGGCTTATAGAAGTTTTCCTTGAGCGGTCCCTTGTTGAGCCGCAGTCGTTGAGCCACCGCCTTGATCGCTTCCTTCTGCCCGATAACCCGTGCCGAAAGGGCGCCCTCCATATGCCCGAAGCGGTCGTTGGTATCACGGAATATCATGTCGCGCGGAATGCGTGACTCCTGGCTTATCACGTCGATGATATGCTCGGACTTGACCTCGGAGGGCTCCAGCTGATTGATCTCAACCTTTACCGAAGCGGTGTCGAGCCAGCCAATCACCTTGTCTGGCAGGTGCAAATTGCGAACGTATCGCGGCGCCATCTCGAGCGCGGTCTCGATAGCTTCATCGGAAATTGTAACCGAGTAATTTCGCTCCAGTCTTGGGCGCACGCCGACGATGATCTTCCGGGTGTCCTCAACTGATGGTTCATCGACTTTGACAAGCCGGAACCTTCGAGAGAGCGCTTCGTCCTCGGAAATGTATTCCTTGTACTCAGTCATCGTGGTCGCACCGATGATGCGCAATTCCCCGCGAGCGAGGGCGGACTTGAACATGTTAGCCGCGTCAGAACTCGCTCCCAGAGCCGATCCTGCGCCAATGATCGTGTGTGCCTCGTCGATGAACAGCACCAGATTATCGCGCTCCTTGACTTCACTGATTATCCCTTGTATGCGCTCTTCAAACATTCCGCGCAGCATCGTCCCGGCGACTATGCCGGACATCTGAAGCTGAACAACGTGTGTGCTGCGCAATCGCTGCGGTAAAGATTCGGGCTCGAGCTCGATCTTGCGCGCAAGCCCTTCGACTACCGCTGTCTTGCCAACTCCAGCTTCTCCTACAAGCATCGGCGAATTTGCGCGCTCGCGATGGCAGAGTATTTCGACGATCTGTCTGATTTCTTCGTTGCGGCCGATGACAGGCGGCAGCTTGTCCTGACGGGCGAGCTTGTTAAGGCTTACCCCGAAATGCTTGAGATAGGGCGGTAGCTCGTAACGGCGTCGATATTTTTCTTCTTTCTCTTCGTGGCTGCGGACCCGAGTAGCTATCTTCTGCATCACCATTTCCCGGTCCGCGCCCAGCCGCCTCAGCAGTTCCACCGGGTAGCTGTGAGTATCGGTGAACAGGGCGTAGAACAGGTCGGTCGACTCGATGAGCCTCCGTCCCTGCTCGCGTGAGTGCTTCAACGCGTTTGAGAGCAATGTACGCAGCGGCTCGGATATCTTCATTCCCCGGCCAAGGTAATCGCGCTGATCGAGCTTGGTTTCAAGCGCCTGGATTACAACCTGCGGGTCCAAATTAAGACTCTGCATGACCTCGTTGAAGAAAGGGCGCTCGACCTCGGTGATCGAAACGAAAAGGTGCTCCGGCGCAAGCTGATTGTGGTCGCGCGCGCGCGCTTCCTCGTAAGCCTTGCGAATCAGCCGGCGGCCGCTCTCAGCGATCTTGTCGGTATAGATCTCCAGATCGATCATTTGTTGCCACTTCCGTGTCCGCGGTTAGTATCTATCTTCTGCATCACCATCTCGCTGTCAGCTCCGAGGCGTCTCAGCACCTCGACCGGGTAGCTATGGGTATCGGTGAACAGCGCATAGAATAGATCGGTCGATTCGATGAGTCTGCGCCCGTGCTCACGTGAGTGCTTCAACGCGTTCGAGAGCAATATGCGCAGCGGCTCGGATATCTTCATTCCCCCGCCAGGGTAATCGCGATGATCGAGCTTGGTTTCAAGCGCCTGGATTACAACCTGCGGGTCCAGATCAACACTCTGCATGACCTCGTTGAAGAAAGGCCGCTCGACTTCGGTGATTGAAACGAAAAGGTGCTCCGGCCCAAGCTGATTGTGATCGCGAGCGCGCGCTTCCTCGTAAGCTTTGCGAATCAGGCGGCGGCCGCTTTCAGCGATCTTGTCGGTGTAGATTTCCGGATCGATCATTTGTTGCCACTTCCGTGTCCGCGGTAAGCTATCGAGTAGACGCTCGAACCAAGGGTGCCACGAACGAAGTATATCAGAGACGAAAAGTGTACTCAAGAATAGCCACTTTCGCGCATCGGTCGCTCGCTACTACAGGTATTGCTCTTCTCGACGCGATGTAATCAGGCTGGATCTTCGAGACAGTCCCCTCTGCGAAATTCGTTCTGCAATCTCGACGGCTCGCCCCTCGCTTCTAGCTTCGCGTTTCGCTATAACGCCAGCATAGATCCCTCGGCGCGAGCGTATCTGCAGGCCGGGTCGAGTAGCATAGACGTTGACCGCATGAAATCTCGTGTCGTCGGGGGCGCGCTCGGTTGAGTAAGCGAAGACGTATTCGGCGCCGATCTCGGTGACGATCTGCGGACTCAACCTCGCAAACTCCGTAGCAGTTCCTGGATTCCAAATCGTTCCGCCGGTTTCCTCAGCAAATCCTTTTAGCATTATCTCGGCCGCTTCGAGCTGCCGGTAGTAAGCGCGGAGACGCTCGATTCGCTTGCGATTCCCAGGATCGAGCATTTCATACCACGAAAGCGCATTGAATGCGCGCGGCTTCAACTCGCGCAGCAATATGGAGTTCTGACAGACAATGTAAACCGTGGCGCGCGCGCGATGAAGCGCGGTGAGAACCTCTTCAAAATCCGACTCGTCAAAGGAGTCCACGCCGTCCGTCATGATGACCACACTTCGGCGCCCGCTGACTTTGGGCAGTACTTCTTTGGCGGCGTAGATCAGGCTGCGGTAAAAGTCCGACTTGAGACCCGGCTTGAATTTCCATTCTAGAGCTCGCCTCAGCGCCTCTTTATCGCCCGTCCACTGTGAAAGCAGTGATGTCCTGTCGGCATAAGTGATCACCGCAGCGTGGTCCTGCTCGCCAAGCGAGTCGACCACCTTCAAGGCAAGATCCCGATTCATGTTCAAATTCTTGAGCGTACTGTCTCCCCCGGCATCGAGAACAAACAGAATGTTCGCCGGGGTGTGCATGACCGAGTTGATGACCTGGCGTTTGCCGTCCTCGGTGAGTATGAAGTCAGCTCGCTGAAGATTCGGCGGGAGCTTACCAAGATCGCTGTGAACACTGACGGGAAGCAAGACTTCTTCGACCCGCAACCGGATGGTGTCCCGATCATCGCGATGTTGAGGAGTCTTTGGCTGACCGCGCATCCGGCCGCTCTGAGCTTGTACCTGCGCTGTGGATGCGATGATTACCCAGAGAACCGTGGCTGCTTCTGCCTTCAACTTGAGCGACATATGAAAATCCCCCAAGAAACGAGCCGATCAATGATGAGAAGGTTCCCCGCCTGGTTTGCTACGCGCCCATGAGTGTACTAGAACTTTTAGACAAAAGATACGAAGACTTCGTTGGAAAGCAGACGGCCCGTCGGGGTCAATGACAATCGCTCCTCACCGATGTCAATCAGCCCTGCCTCCGCCAGTCTTGGCAACTCATTGCCGTACCGCGCGATCACATCGATGCCGTACTCAGCCTTGAATTCATCCAGCCTGATGCCTTCGCTCAGTCGCAATCCCATGAATAAGGCTTCGACGGCGCGGTCTGCTTCACTAAGCTCTCGGCGCTCGGCGACCGCTTGTCCGGTTGATGCAACTTTTTCGATGTATGCTTCGGTCTGTGCCAGGTTGAACGATCGCGCTTTCCCGTCATATGAATGAGCGCCGCATCCTACACCATAGAACGAAGCACCAGTCCAGTATTTCAAGTTGTGTTTCGATCTGAAGCGGTTGGCCGTCGCGCCTTCGACGATGCGGGCGAAGTTGGAAATCTCATACTGGTCATAGCCTGCCGCCTCGGTCGCGTCGCAAATCATTCGATACATTTCCGCGGTCTGGTCATCATCGGGGGATGGTCGCTGACCACGCTTTATCTGGCTGTAGAGCTGAGTGCCTTCTTTGAGATCCAGCAAGTAAAGCGAGAGGTGTTCGGGCTGGATTGCCAGCGCCTGGCGAAGGTTGAATTCCCAGTCATCCGGGCTCTGATCGGGCAACCCGGCGATCAAGTCCAGACTGATGTTTTCGAAGCCTTCCTCACGCAGTAGGTCGATAGAACACCGCGCTTCCCCGGCGGTGTGAGTGCGGCTAAGAGAAATCAGCTCGCGATCGAGAAAGGACTGGACGCCAACGCTTGCTCGGTTAACGCCCGCCTCGAGCCATCGAGCGGCCTTCTGGCTCGAAAATGTCGCAGGGTTGATCTCTATTGTCACTTCGCACTCGGGCGTAACGTCGAACGACGCGCGGCAAGCGTCAATTAGCGCGGCGATTTGATCAGCCTCAATCATGGACGGGGTCCCACCGCCAAAGTAAATAGTGTCAGCTCGGACCCGATGACCCGGTTGCGAGAGGGAATCGCCCCGGTAAGCTATCTCGCGGCTGACCGATTCAACATAGCGGCGCGCCAGATCTTCAAAATAATCGGTCGTGTTGAAATTGCAGTAGGTGCACTTGCGCTCACAGAAAGGGATGTGAAGGTAGATGCCGGCAGGCTGTTGCACGCAGCGATTATAACACGCATTGGGCTGGAGAAATCGATCCACACTCGCTGTCAACGGGCGCGCTTCTGTCGACGTGGCCGCCAAAAGTCGGCGTGCACCAGCTGTAAAACAATCACTGGATGCAATCCGCGCCTGATGTTATTCTTGCTTCTCTAATCACAGTCCCCCAACAGCACAACCTATTCGAACGCATTGCGCGGCGGCAATGGCTCGCCCGTTGATGCGGAAATACGGAGAGATGACATACTACTCCCAGATTCTTGCCGGTCAAAGATTGGTGGTCACCGGAGGCGCAGGTTTTGTAGGATCAAACGTCGTGCGCAAGCTGCTGGCTGAGAATGCGCGAGTCGTGGTCTTCGACGATTTCTACACCGGCGATGAGAATAATCTGCCAGTCGGTGAACCGGGCCTTGAAATTGTTCGCGGCAGCGTGACCGACTTCGCGCTGGTGCGGGATGTGCTCGCGGGCGCCGGTCTTGTGTTCCACCTCGCCGCCCGAAACATCATCGTCTCGACTCGAAACCCTCGCGAAGACTATGAAGTAAACATTGGGGGGACTCTCAACGTCCTGCTCGCCGCCCGAGAGTTGAACCTTCCTCGAGTGGTGTATTCATCTTCGACATCGGTTTACGGAAACCCGCGATACCTCCCGATAAACGAGGACGACGCTACGAATATGTTGAGCCCGTATGCCGTGTCCAAATTCGCGGGTGAGAACTATTGCAAAGCGTTTTATGAGAGCTATGGGCTGTCCTCGGCGGTCGTTCGCTATTCCAACGTTTACGGCACTGCGCAACGGCCGGACAATCCTTATTGCGGAGTCGTGTCGAAATTCTTCGAATCAGCAATGAAAGGCGAGTCTCCTCGAATTCACGGCGACGGAGAACAGACCCGCGACTTCACCTACATCGACGACGTCGTAGAGGCAACGCTGCTTGCGGGCATCAGTCCGAAGGCAGACGGGCAGGTGTACAACGTGGGTACAGGCCGAGAAGTGACCGTGAACCAGCTCGCCCGTTTGATTATTGAAATAACCGGCGCAAACGTAGAGCCCGCGTACATAGACCGCCGTGACATCGATAACATTCGTCGTCGGGTGGTGAACATCGAGAAGATACGCCGAGAGCTTCGCTGGATTCCGACGTTCACGATCGAACAAGGACTTCGCCAAACCTATCAATGGCTGAAAGGGGCTTCGAAGTGAACACCAAGGTGAGTACATCTGATGCCGGCCAAGTCGCGCTCGATATAGACGGGCGAACAGTCGGCCACCTGGAGACGAGAGATCCTCAAACCAAGACTCGGCCTCGCGTGCTCTGTGTAGCACCCGCGTGGAACGAGGGCGAACGCATTGCTCGCGTAGTCGGCGCGGTGCCCGGTGACTTCGTTGAAACAACCGTGGTGGTGGATGACGGATCGACCGATGACACTGCTAACTATGCCAAAGCTGCCGGGGCCACGGTGATTCGAAGCGCCTCGAACCGAGGTGTGGGGGCTGCAATTCGGAGTGGAATCGACTTCGCCATCGAGCAAGGCTACGACATCGTGGTGGTGGTGTCCGGCGGCGGCAAGACTCCTCCAGATCAAATCCCCCGTCTTCTCCGGCCGATCATTGAAGACAAGGCGGAACTCGCGCAGTGATCTCGTTATCTGGAAGGCGGGGAGTATTTGCTAATGCCTTTACGCCGCAGGTTAGGCACCCGCGGATACACTTTCTTATTCTCGTTGTTCTGCGGGCATCGGGTGACCGACGCATCAAGCGGCTTCAGGGCAATCAAGGTTTCGCTGTTCGCCGACAAGCGAATAAATCTCTGGCAAGACTGGCTTGACCGGTATGAGCTCGAACCCTATTTGCTTTTTAAGGCTTTGCGCTTGAAACACAAAGTAATCGAAGTCCCGGTAACGATCGAATACCCACAAACCGACGGCATCTCTTACACAAAGATGCGAGCCATAACCGATTGGTGGAAGATATTTCGCCCTGTGGTGTTTCTTGGATTGGGATTGAAACGCTAAACGCCAGGCTGTCCACTCTATTCCTAAATCGATAAGGTCTTGACATTCCGCGATCACTCCCTCTGCATAGGTTTTTCTTCACGGGGATGATCTTGTCGTAGCTCCGCGGGGTCTTTCTGGATTGTTCGAATCAGGATACAAAAAAAGGCCTGTGTCCGGGGCAAGGTTTCCGGTTGTTCGTGACTTCCACCGCCGCTAGTGCTATTAGTCATCTACTTTGAATAAGCGGCAACCAATGTACCGTCGGTCCTCATCAGTCACCGGGTTGGGCGCTGGTTTGATAGACGGCCATTTGATCGCCGCAACCAGGCTTATCCTGGCCATATCTGGGGCGCTGATCGTTGACTACGCCTCGATGCCCAACTTCAATAGCGCTGCCACCAGGATGGTGCTTGTTCTGTACATCGCGTATAGTGCTTGCCTTTACCTTTTTGCGGCGCGTAAGAATCGCTTTCAGCAATCAATTTCAAAGTGGGCATATTGGACAGATATCGGCTGGTTTGCCTTGTTGCTTTCCCTGAGCGGTGGCGCTAATAGCATCTTCTTCTTCGGCTTCCTCTTTGCCATTCTGGTGGCTTCCTTCGAGCGGGGCTTCGCCTCGGGGCTCCTAGCCACCCTGGTCTCGGCTTCACTGTTCATCAGTGTTAGCCTTGTTACCGCAGCCAATGCGCCACGATTTGAATTGTACCGCTTTTTAGTGCGCCTGGTTTACCTGGTCGTACTCGGCTACTTAATGGCTCATTGGGGCGGATTGAAAACGAAACTGAATCGCCAGATGAGCCTACTTAAAAAGATATCCACGGTTTCGCCTGCGCGCTTGAGCGTCAAGCATTTGATTGCCGGGACGCTTGAGCAACTGCGCGAATTCTGCGATGCCGATTCTTGTTTGCTCATCCTAAGTGATCCGGAGATGTCCGGGTACTCCTTGCACAGAGTGAAGCGTAACAACTCAACGGCAGCGACTGATGCTGAGCCGATCCCCGCGGAGATGGTGGAGGTACTGCTGGGACTACCCCCTGAGCAAGCTGTCGTTTCCAGCGAGGGTCTAAGCGGATGGCAGCGTTTGGACTACAGATACGATGTTAAGAAGAATGAGCCGGTTTCAAAAGGGAGGGAGGCGAGCAAGGTGTTGGTGTCATTTCTCGATGCCAAGTCATTTATCACCGTTCCTCTTAACCACCACACCCACACCGTAGGCCGGCTTTACCTGACCGCTCAGCGGCGGCGCGCATTTTATCCTTCAGACGTGGCCTTCCTTATCCAACTCACTGAGCAGCTCATCCCCGTGATTGATAATATAAGGCTTGTGGATCGGCTCGCGTCTGAAGCAGCAGACGAAGAGCGCCAGAGAATTGCGCGCGACATTCATGACAGCATAATCCAGCCTTACATCGGACTTCAGATGGGGCTGGTCGGTGTGCGCCAAAGACTCTCTCTCGAGACTATCAATATGAACGGCGGCGATAATCGTCTGGTAGATACAATCAACGACGCCGCAGCCGACACCGACCGGCTGATCGAAATGACCGCCGGTGCTATCGAGGACCTGCGCGGGTATGTGCAAGGGCTACAGCATGCGGACAAAAGTGAGGGGAGCTTGCTGCCGGCTGTGCGACGATTTGCGGCCAGGTTCACCCAGGCCACTCATATCGCCGTACAGGTTCGCGCGGATACGGACATTCACGTCGATCATCAACTCGAGACTGAGATATTCCAGATGATCGTTGAGGGGTTGAGTAATATCAGGCGCCATACACAGTCGGAACGCGCCTTTATAGGTCTGGAGGACACAGATGGGTGTCTGACGCTGCGAATTGAGAATGACGTGTTACAGGGCTCTGTGCCAAAGCCTTTCAGCCCGCGTTCAATCAGCGAGCGCGCGGAGGCGCTGGGAGGCCGAGCATATGTCGAAACGTTTGGCGATTTGGGCACTTCAGTGATCATTGAACTACCTCATCAGTCAGACTAGAGGGTACCGTGCCGAATATCCCAGAACAAATCAGAATCCTCGTAATAGATGATCATGTGATCGTTCGGTCTGGTCTACGAATGCTTATTGAAAACCACGCCGGCATGGTAGTGATCGGCGAGGCAGGCAATCGGGTCGACGCTCTTACCATAGCGGCGCGCGAGCAGCCCGATATTATCTTGCTCGACCTTGATATAGGTGGTGAAAGCGGGTTGGATTTCTTGAGTGAACTGCTTGCTGCGGCGGCCAAAGCGCGCGTGTTGGTGTTGACCGGCGTACGAGACACAGAGGCTCACCGGCGAGCCGTCCACCTGGGAGCGATGGGACTAGTGCTAAAAGATAAGGCGACCGAGGTCCTCATCAAGGCCATCCAGAAGGTCCACGCTGGCGAGGTATGGCTCGACCGCTCATTGACTGCAAGCGTTCTATCGGAGATCACTCGCGCGGATCAGAGGAAGAAGGATGATCCGGATGCAGCAAAAATCTCTTCATTGACCGAACGGGAACGGGAAATCGTAGGGCTGGTATGCCAGGGACTTAAGAACAGGCAAATTGGCGATCAGTTATTCATCAGCGAGGCGACAGTTCGCAATCACCTTACTTCCATCCTCAGCAAGCTCGAGTTGTCCGATCGATTCGAACTTGCGCTCTTTTCCTACCGCCATCACCTGGCCATTCCCCCGAGCTAACGCTCACCCGTTTAGACTGGTAGAACGTACGATTTGCGGCGGTGACCGTTGCGCGTGCTAGGACTCTACTCCTACGAAAAAAGTGACTCTGGTCTGATGCTGCTCGCAGTCGGGTAGTGTATCCTCACCGGGCTGCTCAGGACTACTTTGCGGCCCAAATCGACCTGCTCGATCGTGCCTGAGAACATTGAAAATGTCTGAGAGGATTGATTGGCGCACCGCGCCGTCACTCTTGCCTGGCCTTTGAATTCATAGCTGAAACTGCAGCATCGATGAATCAATAGACGCGGTGTGGCCCACTTAAGCGTTCTATTTCATCGCAGCAGCTCAGACCGTCACTAAGGACGCGAAACTGTTCTTCGCCGTACGATTTGTGCAGAAAGGATTTTGTCGTGCCGATTTTCGTTGATGCGAAATCGTGTTTTTTAGAACTGCCTCCCGTTGAAGCCTGCGGCTGGTACACGGGCGATTCTTATTGGGCAGTTTTTTGCGAGTCGTTCTACGGGACGACGGCTCGCGAGTAAGGGGCTGGAGCGTTCTCCCCAAGTTTCCGCTCTCGCCCCTTACTCCGCAGTGTTAACGACAACATCACTGAGCTCGATCGAGTCAGTAGGAAATCATTACGAAAGAGGAAAGCGTTCAATGGAAGTCGATGAAGCGGTTAGTGAAGCACATAAGCGTTGGGGTGAATCGGCGGCGATTCGCAAATACAGTTCGTCTGTTACCGAGCTGTTCGATGTTGGCTATTTCGAACAAAAGGGCGGCCGCCTTTTCTTTTATGCTGTGGGGACCGCCGACACCGTGGAGGGGGCCTTCGCCATCGCCAGCGGGAAAGACTTGAAGACCTAAGTTAACGAGTTCTTCAAACGTTCCAGCTCGCGAACCAATTTGGGTCAAAGATTACGAAGGTCTGAATCAACAGAAGAGATTTGTCTAGAGATGCCATGAACAATTTCGTCACGAACGGATGGGAGCTTAACCCATCACAAATACGAAACAACAAGAAGGTCTTTGTCATTATTGGTGAGAGACTCACTGCTACCAATGGCTTCTTATCCCGTTCAGGTGACCCATCCGGTACACAAGTTCTTGGAGAAGCAAGTGACACATAATAGAAACCGCTGTAAGCACTCAGCGGTTAGAGATAACGCAGCGAAGCTTCCGGGAAGGAGGCTTAGCAACAATCAGCTGCTTTGAGCCGGCAACCATAGCGCCGTTAACCGCGCACCCCAGATGGCCCCTCTCCGCTGGTTTTCATTCGGCAGCAGGAGAATGTTATGAACAGGAATGCCCCAAGATGTATCCTGGGTGTCGTTGTGGTCGCTCTCTTCCTCACAATAACCTGGAGCTCCACATCCGCCCGATTGTCAGTTACAACCAACAGCCCAGCGGTAGAACCTGGTGCTGCTTCCTTACCTCCACCTGCCCCGGGTACGGGCGGCGCGATCGTGATAGATTCCGCGCCGAATGTCAGTCTCGAAGCTATTGTAGATCCAGTCACCGCGTCTGCTGTGTCTCCCTTCGCGAAGGCGGCAGGTAACCTAGACCAGGCCAGGAACGGCAGCGCTACTTCGCCGATAACTCCCGTAAACTGGGTAAATGGGAACGCGGGTGCTTCAAACTCACATTACCGAGAGGGCTATTCCATACCCTACCGGCTTCTACTTACCAATCTGGCTGTTGGTACGCACGTGGTGGAGATTGAGTGGGACATCAGACACAGCAGCAAGAATGCCATCGACTACATCACGCATTACAATCGTCTCAACAACCCGAACCATCAAACGGTTTTTGGACATCCTGCTGAGGCGATCGATCCGACTGCCGGAATCGCAGGGCTGGGTGCGCCTAACACGTTTGCAATTCCGCCTCCACCTGTTTCGTCAACCGCCGGAACAGTTGGTGGGCTGGCACAGCCAACGACTAGTTTCAGTCTCCTGCCAGCCGGTGAGAAGGATTTCACGAGGTACAACGGGACCATCAACGCTGGAGGTCTGGTGTTCATCAACAATGCCGATGGTAATCTAGGTGACCTGACTGTGGCCCAATCATCTACTCGGCTTCAGATCACCCTTAACGCTACCGCCTCAACCGTGTTGCTATCTTGGGGCGGTCACATCGGTTCGCAAGGCGATTGGGGCGCCGGCAACTCGGCAAGCGCCGTCAGCGGCTCGCCATATCACACGAGGTTCATTTCGCTGGATGGCTCCGGTGGCAACCAGGATCGCTCGCTCTCCGCCGCCGCCGTTATAGTGGATTGCGCTACATGTTCGGTCGGCACCACTATTAGTGCCGAATGCGGAACCCAAAAGGTGCATACGTCTACAATCGGCGCCGGTGGGGTTTGCGATACCCCGGCTCATAGTTGGTCGTTCGTCAGTAATACGTCGGGAGCCACCTTTGCGGGTGGTACGACAGGTTCCTCGGTTACGGTGAACGTGGGCACCACGTGTAGCGGGTCGTACACGGTAAGGGACACGATAACATGTTCCGGGTGTACCACTGGCTCAACAATCACTTGCGATCAGACGGTGAACGTTAGTGACACCACGCCGCCGTCAATCAGTTGTCCCGCTAACATCACAGTGCAGTGCGATGGCGACATTCCTGCGTCAAATACCAGTTTGGTGACGGCATCAGATAACTGCTCAGTGCCGACAAGGTCTTTCGTGGGTGACAGTCCTTCCGGCAGTTGCCCGAAGGTTATCACTCGAACGTACCGGGCGACAGATGCGTGCGGAAACAGCACTAGTTGTACGCAAACCATTACGGTCGCCGACATCACGCCGCCGTCTATCACTTGTCCGGCTAACGTTACGGTGGAGTGCGATACCGATGTGCCTGCGGCAAATACCGGTGCAGTGACGGCTTCAGAC
>JBASRM010000559.1:0-4186 GCA_049273835.1 Blastocatellia bacterium
CAACCAACCCAACGAAGCTAAGGCTGGTGAAGAAGATATGCGCGGGGCTGCCGGGGAACGTGGTAATCACGAATCCGGGAGCGCCGGCATCGCAGCCGTTCAACTGTACGGAACGATGTCCAGCTAATTAAAGGAAGACAGGCGAAGGTGGGGGAGAAACTCTCACCTGGCTTGCGAAACCAGAGGAGGGTCACCAACAGTGGCCCTCCTCTTATTTATTTGGGCGTTGATTATGAGCAGAGTACTACCGAAGGTTTGCATTAACCTTGGACCCTGTCTTCAGCTGCTACTTGACATATGGGTGGGTGGTATATAGTTTATAAGTTTCTGTTTTTAGAACGATTTAGTCATGTTCGAAGCACTGTCTGACAAACTGAAAAAGGTCCTGAAGGACTTACGCGGTCAGGGCCGATTGACCGAGGCGCATATCGAAGCAGCTATGCGTGAGATTCGCATGGCACTGCTGGAAGCCGACGTCAATTTCAAGGTCGTAAAGTCATTTGTCGAGCGAGTGAAGGAAAAAGCGCTGGGCCAGGAGGTGATGGGCTCACTTTCCCCGGCACAGCAAGTGGTAAAGATCGTCTATGACGAAATGGTCGATATGCTGGGTGGCACTTCCACCCAGTTGCTATTCACCAAGCGGATTCCCAATGTGGTGATGCTCGTGGGTCTCCAGGGTTCCGGTAAGACTACCACGACCGGTAAACTAGCGCGCTTGCTGGCCGAAAACCAAAAACGCCGGCCGCTTCTGTTATCGGTCGATGTTTACCGTCCAGCGGCTCGCCAACAGCTCTCTATAATCGGTCAGGCCATCGGTCACCCGGTCTTTGATTCACCCGAGGTCAATGACCCACTCGAGCTTTGCACCCGGGCACTCCGTGAATGCGAGCTGACCGGCTACGACACATTGCTTATCGACACGGCGGGCCGGCTTCACATCGATGAAGATCTGATGACCGAGCTTCAGCAGATAAAGCGCAATACCAATCCCGCGGAGATTCTGTTCATCGCCGACGCGATGACCGGGCAGGATGCCGTGCGGTCTGCTCAAGAGTTTCATGATCGCATCGGCCTCACGGGTGTGATACTGACCAAGATGGAGGGCGACACTCGCGGAGGCGCCGCGCTTTCGATCAAGGAGGTCACCGGCCAGCCGATCAAGTTCATCGGCGTTGGCGAGCGCTACGATGCAATCGAGCCATTCTATCCGGACAGAATTGCGCAGCGTATTTTAGGGATGGGCGATGTCCTTTCGCTTATCGAGAAGGTGCAAGCCGAAGTCGATGAGGATAAAGCGCTGGAGCTTCAGCAGAAGCTGGCTCGTGACAAGTTCTCGCTCGAAGATTTTCGTGATCAGTTGCGCCAGATGAAGCGGCTCGGCTCGCTTGACAAGCTGTTGGATATGTTACCCTCGAATCTGCTTGGCGGGATGAGGGTGACTCCCGAGCAAACAGTGGAGATGGAGCACAAGCTCAAGATCACCGACGCCATAATCAGTTCGATGACTCCGCAGGAGCGGCGGGATCACACGCTGCTCAATGGATCGCGCCGCAAACGCATCGCGCGGGGCAGCGGTACCGCGGTCCAGGATGTGAACCAGATGATCAACGAGTACACCGAGATGCGAAAAATGATGCGAATGATGACATCGGGTGGACTCGGTGGAATGATGGGTGGGCTTATGGGTGGTGGGATTCCCGGCTTCGGCTCAGGTACGCGCCGCAAGGCGACGAAGAGGAGAAAGAAGAAAAAGAAACGATGAGGGTTGATTTCGGGTATAATCACTCGCCCGAGTCCCTCGCGGGCGCATCTGGGCCAGTGATTGTTGGCGGGCGGGTTGTGGGAATCTCTATTCCGCATCCAGATTGACCGTATCATTGTTGGAGCGAATCATAACCATCGAGAATAAGAATCTCGAATGCTGCAGGGAGGTGCGTTTTGCTTTCAATCAGGTTAACCAGAATGGGCGCGAAGAAGAAGCCCTTCTATCGAATAGTGGTCACCGAAAAGCGATCGAAGCGCGACGGGCGGTTCGTTGAATCGGTGGGCTACTACGATCCTTGCCGGAACCCGGCAGATGTCAAGTTAGACCGCGAACGGGTGAATTATTGGATAGCACGCGGTGCGCAGCCGTCTGAGACGGTGCGAAATCTCATCAAGCGCCAGCCCGAAGTTTCAGATGCCTCGGCCGGTGCGTGACCCGCACCGCTGTCCGTGACTGGCCGCGCCGCGCGTCCTTCCGCTCTCGGGTGGATTCCCGAAGGAGGCGACGTATGAACGACAGTTCATTGAAGGAAGTCGTCGAGACTATCGCGAAGGCCCTCGTCGATAATCCTGACGATGTAGCGGTCAGAGAGATTGATGGGGATTCGACTACCGTGCTCGAGCTCAGAGTCGCCCCGCAGGACCTCGGTAAAGTGATCGGAAAACAAGGTCGCACCGCTCGAGCGATGCGAACGCTGCTGCGAGCCGCCGGCATGAAGTTGAGAAAGCGGTTTGTGCTCGAGATACTCGAGTAGTGAGAATCACAGATACACGTTCGCCCGATGATAATGTCGTGATAGCGAGAATTGTAAAGGCTCGCGGCATACGAGGAGAAGTCGCGTGCAGTATCGAGACGGATTTTCCAAACAGGTTCTCATCGCTTGACGACATCGCGGTTTGGATGCCAGACGGCAGGTTGCTGAACCTGAAGGTTGAGGCGTCCTGGTTTCACAACGAACGGGTGATTTTGAAGTTCCAGGGATATGACACGATGACCGCGGCGCAGACTCTTGCGGGCGGGCGTTTAGTTATCCCCGAGGCAGAACTTGGGACACTGGCGGAGGGGGAGTACTTTGAACATCAAGTAATCGGACTGCAGGCGGTCACCGCGGAAGGGCTGAGGCTTGGTGAAGTCTCGGGGTTGTTGCGGACTGGAGGGACTGACGTTCTGGTTTTGAAAGGCGTGGACGGGCGGGAACGTTTGATTCCGTTTGCAGATGAGATTTGCGATCTTGATGTAAAGGCAAACAGGATCACCATCAGTCCTCCCCCCGGACTCTTGGACCTGTAGATTGCGGATGCAACCGAACCTGATACGCGTTAGCCAGATCAACTCCGCAATCCGATATCGGTTATGCGGTTCGACATCATAACGATCTTTCCGGAGATCTTCAGCGGGGTCTTTGACTTTGGAATAATTCGTCGAGCGGTCGAAGCCGGCTTGATTGAGTTTGGCATCCATGATCTGCGCGACTACACGCACGACCGGCATCGACAGGTGGACGATCGGCCCTTCGGCGGCGGAGCCGGAATGGTCATGAAGCCGGAGCCTTTTTTTCGGGCAGTCGAGGCCATCACCAACGACGCAAATGACGTGGATGTGGTAATGCTCTCGCCGCAAGGGCGGTTGTTTAACCAGGCACTCGCAGCGGAGTACGCGCAGAAGCCGCGCCTGGTCCTGATCTGCGGCCGTTACGAAGGGGTTGACGAACGCGTAGTTGAAGCCTTGATTACCGACGAAGTATCGATTGGGGATTACGTGCTATCGGGCGGAGAGATCCCGGCGATGGTTGTGGTTGACGCGGTGACGCGCTTATTGCCAGGCGCTCTTGGATGCGAACAATCAGCCGAACTCGAGTCCTTCGCTCGCGGGTTGCTGGACTACCCGCACTATACCAGGCCGGCAGAGTATCGTGGGCTTAAGGCCCCTGAAGTCTTGCTCAGCGGCAATCATGCCCAGGTCGAACGCTGGCGCCGCCGCAAGGCGATTGAAAAGACACTACGTCGCAGACCCGATTTGATCCGAAGCCGTAAGCTCTCGGACAGCGAGCGCAGCGAGATCGAGGAAGTATTGCAAGATATTAGTGAGTCGAGTATCGAATAAGTTCAGGCGGGCCAGGCCCCGCCGCTTGCGAGGTGATAGTTATGAATCAAACAGTTGAGGCTGTCGAGAAAAGACAGCAGCGCAATGATATTCCCAACTTCCAGGCCGGAGACACTGTCCGCGTCCATGTGCGAATCAAGGAAGGCGACAAAGAGCGCCTTCAAGCCTTCGAGGGCGTGGTAATCGCGCGAAAGCATTCGGGTGTTCGCGAGACGATTACGGTTCGAAAAACCAGCTTCGGAGTCGGCGTCGAACGAATTTTTCCGCTTCACGCCAGTGTGATTGATCGGATCGAGTTAGTGCGTCACGGGAGAGTGC
>JBASRM010000564.1:0-3060 GCA_049273835.1 Blastocatellia bacterium
CCGTCCGGTCCGGTGAAGGTAAGACGAGTTAACGTCTGGCTGAAAAACCTTTGCGTAGCCGGCCACCCGGCGCAGGTTCGGCTGCCCGCTCCAGAATGCCTGCCCTGCAGCACACCCGGCCCATAACGTTGGTACTTTTGAGTGACCTTGAACTATCGCAGATCCAGGTAACCGCGGGGATTACGCTGCATCCAAAGCCACGCGGATTCAATTATCGAGTTGATGTCCTGAAATACGGGCTTCCAATGGAGCTCACGCTTTGCTTTCTCGGAACTGGCTATAAGTACGGCTGGGTCTCCAGGCCGCCGCGAAACTGTGCGCGTGCGAATATCGCGTCCTGTTATGTTGCGTGCGGCTTCTATGATTTCCTTCACCGTGAAACCACGGCCCCCTGATCCTAAATTGAAAATGCCGCTCCGCTCGTTGAGTGTTTTCAGTGCAAGCACGTGTGCTCGCGCGATGTCGGTTATGTGGATATAGTCGCGTACGCAGGTGCCATCAACGGTAGGATAGTCATCGCCGTAAATATCGACATGTTGTCGCTTTCCAATGGCCGTTTCGAGCACGATCGGTATGAGGTGCGTCTCAGGGTCGTGCGACTCACCACATAGCTCGGAAGCGCCGGCCGCATTGAAATATCGCAAGCTGGCATATCGCAGTGTGTACGCTTTTTCATACCATTGAAGGGCGCGTTCGAAGGCAAGCTTGGATTCGCCATAAGGATTGGTGGGGCTCGCCGGATCGGTTTCCTCAATCGGCTGCTTGAGCGGCTCACCATACACGGCCGCGGTGGATGAGAAAACAATGTGTTTGATGCCGACGTCGAGCATTGACTCGAGTAGAACTAACCCCGCCACAAAATTATTTCGATAGTACTTCTGGGGGTTAGTCACCGACTCGCCAACAATGGAATCCGCCGCCATGTGAAACACAGCTTCGATCTCGTACTTCCGCAATGCCTTCTTCAAAGTATCGCTATCAGCGAGATCTCCTTCTACGAAAATTATTCCTTCGGTGACGGCAGCGCGATGACCCTTGGAAAGATTGTCATACGCGACTACCTGGTGACCGGCACGAATCAACTCCTCGCCAACAACGCTGCCGATGTAACCCGCTCCACCCGTAACTAGAAATCGCATTTACGATTGCCTCATTAGAACTTGATTAATCCGTTCAACCCCGCGGCCTGCCTACATTGAACATCTGGTGTATCTGTTTGTACTAAATGGTCTTCGCCCGGTCAGACTACCAACGCTATGCACACGCTCTCCTAGCCGATCGCCATCTGTTCTGCAGCTTGTCGAGATTCTTCTGAGTCTCAGCCAGGGCCTCGATTAATGGCAGGTAAGGAACTCGTCTCAACGTGGGTCCGTCAAACAAAAGATCCCATACTCCCATGCGAGCCCACTCTTGCTGATCGTGCCATTCCGGCATACCCAAAATTGGATAAAGGCAGATTCCGCGCAGCGGAAGTTGGACCTCAAAAATGCCAGGCAGTTCGCCGCTTAGCTCGCGAAACCATACCCCACGCATCTCATCCCTATGTGCGGTCTCAGTTAGGATCATCTCGGCGCCATACCTATCCCACACGCATTGTAATAGCTGACGAAGTGACCAACGCCTGGGATCATCCACGGTTAAAGGAAAGCCGGGCCGTCCAAATTCCCACTGATTAGTCCAGTAGTAATTAACTCCCACAATATCAAGATGCCGCGAGCTGCCTCCCAATTCCGGAATCATTCGGCCACTGAGAATGTCCCAGCTTTGAAAGACCGCACCTGAGTTAAAACTGTGAACACTCGCCTCTTGATCATCGCTTTCAAGGCACGGCACGACCCGGCACAGAGAATCGACATTTACAATGCGCGCTTCGGGACACGCATCCCAGATAGCCTCGATACCCCGAATAGCTGCACGTGCCAGGTTGACCTTCAGTTCAAAGCCCTGGCCTTGCAGATAGGGTGCGAACAACCCGACTTCTCCCGCAGCCCAGGAGAAATAAGACGGCTCGTTCACCGGAGTAAAGTAGAACGGCCCTTCTGAGTTTGCTGCGATAAAACGGGCCACTGCGTAGCAGTATTCCGTAAAGCGTTCGGGAAAACCTGAAGCGATGAGATCGATGTCTCGCGGAAAACCAAAATGAAAAAGATCATAGATGATGTCTATGCCATGTTTTTTGCTGGCTTCGATCACGTGACGGACGGTTGAAAAATCGTAGCATCCTTTCACGTCGACAAGCGGCCATCGGACGGCCTCTCGAGCGGCGTTAATACCGATGTCCTTTAGCCGCCCGTAGTCTTCGTCCAAAAATACGTCGTGCTGTGTGGCAACAATTTGATCGATCCACTGGCCGCGAGAGTTAAACCCCGTGGTCGATTCAAATCCGCCCAGAAAAAAACTGCCAAGCAAAGCTTGCTTCATTTTACTTAATGATCGTTCACGTCCGAAATTTACAGTGTGCTCCTGGCAGCTAAACGCTTATGACCATTCGAAGAGGAAGCAAAGGCCTTTGGCCGAAGTGTGCCGCTGATCTTCGAGTAGACCGTCAGCGCCTGAGCAACCACCTGGTCCATGTTGTAATACTTATACGTCGCGAGTCGTCCGACGAAATGGACTGATGATGTAGCGTCCGCCAGCGCCTTATAACGCTTATAGATTTCGGCGTTTTCGGGACGAGGAACCGGATAATAAGGATCTCCTTCGGCGCGGGGAAACTCATAGACCACGCTGGTCTTTGCGTGCTCCTGACCTGTCAAATACTTGAACTCGGTGATGCGCGTGTACAGGTGTTCGTTGGGATAATTGACGACCGGAGCTTGTTGCCAAACCGGTTTGTCAGTCGTCTCATGTTTGAACGCCAGCGAGCGGTAAGGAAGCTTACCATAACAGTAATCAAAGAACTCATCTACGGGACCAGTGTAGATCAGTTCCCTGTAAGGTATCTCGTCAATGACCTCGTGATAGTCACAGTTGAGAAGAATCTTGATGTTCGGGTGGTCCAACATGTTCTCGAATAGCCGTGTGTAACCCCGAAGCGGCATCGCCTGGTAAGTATCGCTG
>JBASRM010000568.1:0-2397 GCA_049273835.1 Blastocatellia bacterium
CAGCAGTGGAATCGTTATTCTTATGTCGCCAACAATCCACTCGTATACATTGATCCCACAGGTGAGATACTCGAACTCACTGGCAGTGATGAGGAACGCAAGCGGGCGTTTGAGAGGATCAAGGGTCTGGTTGGCTCAAAGGCAGCTGGTTCTCTCCCCTTGCCTTTGAGGTCTTTTGTAGCACAATTTGGCCCCAAGTCTCTTCGTAGCTCCCATTGCCCACCTGCAGGGCATGCAGCAATCTGGAGGCACACCGTTGAGGGCGTATGATACAGGAGCGCCTTTCCGTTTGGAGGTACGAGCGCGGCCACTTCGTTTGTGACTGGTGCTTAACTCGAAATCTAGGAGCAATGGAAATGAGCATGCCAGTATCTACTGCAGAGGCTTCTCTCTCAAAGATTGGCGGCTTCAGTGCGCGTCACGTTCATCACGCTCTTCTCAGGGAAACGCTCGTAGCCTCATCGTTCCAGCCGAGCCGAGCCAATGCGGCTACGAGGGTGCAAACATGATGTGCTGCAACCGGACAATTTAAGGAGTTGTACTATCGGATTTGGGGGCCAATCCTGTACCGATAGACAATACCCCTCTGTGCCAAGAGACCTTCGTCGCTAGTAGTTTGTGAATGTTGGGATTCGTATGTGACTGTCAGTCACTTCAAACGATAGTCGCCTACCGTTGTGCTCTGTATCTCACTATCTCGACACTTGCAGATTTACTTAATTGCGCTTCCCTTTCTGCTGGGTGACGTAGCCCTTTCCGCTCGCGGCTTCACGGGTCGGAAAACTCGATTGAATTGACTTTGAATGCGTCTGCTACTTCCTGGTGAGTCGACTAGAGAGCGCTCCACGTTGCGTCGGTAATCGGCCCGCCCGGTGTGACAAGTGTCACAGGTGCTCGTGACAGGCGCCACAGCGTCTGTTGACTGAATCAAGTACCTTTACCGCAAGGCGGACCACGTCTTTTGCGACACCGGGCGGGCAATCTCAGTCGCGGCAAACGCAAGCTCAAGCCACCTTCAGGAGGGCTATGCGACAACATTGAACCACAATCTCGAAAACTGGAGTTTTGTCTTAGGCCGGAGAGCCGGCTAAGTTGATGGAAGGCGCAGTTCTTAACAATGCCGCTGCCTTCGGACAATCGAGCTTCGCTGACCCCGATCGCAGCGGAGAGCAAAGAACAGTAAGATTTATGAAAGGCAAACGTTGGCTAGCTGTTTTATTTAGCGGACTGATGATCATTACCTTGGGATGCAACGTTTTCAGTAGGTTGTCTCAAGGTAAGCGGACTGCCGTGAGTACTGTGGCGCCGACACTGCCTGCACCGCCAAGGCCAGCCTCCGTGATAAGAGGAACGCCGGCAGAACAGGCTGTTTACTTTGCCAATTTGCTTGCGTCTCGCGACACCCGATTAGCCGGCTGGCTCGGGCTTTATGACGCATTGGGAATACCGGTTGTCGGGCAAGACGGAGCATCGCTTGGCAGCACCGGTGATGATCCGATTGGGCCGCGGTATTGGCAGCTTTGGTTCGCGTCCGGTCTGGATCAGAAGGGACGGGGAATTCCGGTGAGTGACGCGGGCCGCCTGATCGCAGCCGGATCGCCCGAATTGGACGGAGGGGTGCTCGGTGCGATTCTCCTTAATGACCTGAGACTCGCGGTACAGAGCAGTGACTCGCAGGTGCGTTTAATGGGCATGTTTGTGCGCGAACGGATAAAGCGTTGGCCCTCGCGTCTGGATATTGAGAATGCGGGCGTGACGCCCGAAAAGGCAATCATTGATCTCCCGACCGTGCAGATGATCGGGTGGATCGTAATGCGCGGAGCATTATTTCAAGCCGCGGCAAAGACCGGGAAATCTATCGGAGCGATTCGGGACCCCGCGGCTTTCAGCATGGCGCTTTTCCAGAATTCGGCTGGAATACCTCCTTCGCAGCGGCCTTGTTCGGAAAAAATGGGCGATAGTGATTCCACGTATTGGACGAATTGGTTGATGAACAAAGGCATCGGCGGCGGCGTGCAGCTGCCCGGAATGACAAAAGCTTTGCCGAGCCTCCTCGAAAAGATGCAAAAGGTACTGGAAGTCCCGACCAAACTGATCGAAAAGACCACCGCAGTGACAACTAAGTTGAACTTATTCTCTGTGGCCATCAGCTTCTTGCTCCAGCTGGCTGCGATGGAGATCGAACCACGGCAGGTTCCTGCACCGATGGTACGTACCAAAAATACGAATCGCGGCAAAGATGGCACGATCGAGTTGCAGCTTTACTCCGCACCGGGAAAGATCCCGAACGGAAACGAACTGGCGGCGTGCTTGGGGAGCTTTGTTGCTAATGCGATGGGCATTTCATTTAGTTTTCCTGCGGAAGGGCCAATCGCAGGAGCGGAGATAACAGTTGAG
>JBASRM010000583.1:0-4452 GCA_049273835.1 Blastocatellia bacterium
ACCTGAAGGTTGAACTCAGAACGTGTGTATTCTCAGATAAGAGCAACCTGAAGGTTGAACTCAGAACGTTTCCTGTCTGAGATAAGAGCAACCTGAAGGTTGAACTCAGAACGTGTGTATTCTCAGATAAGAGCAACCTGAAGGTTGAACTCAGAACGTTTCCTGTCTGAGATAAGAGCAACCTGAAGGTTGAAACTCAGAACGTGTGTATTCTCAGATAAGAGCAACCTGAAGGTTGAACTCAGAACGTAAGGTTGAACTCAGAACGTAAACTATCGAGAGCGAGCCGGGGCTGAACCAGCGGTGAACTGCGCGCTCATCACTTCCTTGAACTTCTTCACGAACGACTTCATTTCGTCCATCGTGCCGAAGCTCACTCGAACGTGTTCAGGCATCGACGGGAACAATCGTCCCACCAGTACGTTGCGTTTCTTTAACTCCTCGATCAACGGTTTAGCAGGCCGGGCAACGCCAATCATCACGAAGTTAGCTTCCGATGGAATGTAAGCGAGCCCCATCGCCTTGACTTCGTTACAAACGTACTCTCGCGCTTCAGCGTTCATCTTGCGCACGCGATTGACGAACTCTCCGTCGTTTTTCAAGGCCGCCAACGCCGCCGCGGTCGCGAGCTGGTTGGGATTGTTTGCCAGCTTGCGTGCGGCCATCCGCTTGATCAAGTCCCTTCGGCCGATCGCGTAGCCTACCCTGATTCCAGCCATCCCATAGATCTTGGAAAAGGTCCGCGACACCACCACCGGCAGGCCTTCCTTCACGTAGCGCAGAGCACTTTCATAGTCCGTTCGATCTACGTAATCGCCGTAAGCTTCATCGGAGAGCAACACGACGCCGCGAGGAAGCCCGCGAACAAAACGCTCGGTCTCATGCTTATCAATGAACGTACCTGCGGGGTTTGATGGGTTGCAGAAGAAAATCATTCCCGCGCCGCGACTGGCCCGCAACATCCTGGGTAGGTCGTGCTTGTGCTCTGAGTTCAGATTGATCTTGACCGACCGCGCGTGAATAAACGGGCAGAATCCCACCACCGCCTCAAAAGTCGGCTCGGCGACAACTGCCGGACGCCCAGCATTACAGAAGGTCTCGGTTGCCATTTTCAATATCTCGATAGATCCGCACCCGAGTAGCACATTATCCTTCTCTACCCCGAAGCGTTTCGCGATAGCTTCCTCAAGCGCTTTTGGTTCTTCAATCGGATAACGAGACGACTTTGGATCGATCGCAGCCTTGAGTGCTTCCGCGGCAGACGGTGAAAGGCCGTATGGACTCTCGTTGCGATGCAGCCTGAGCGGCTCAGTTATCAGGCCGGCCGCCTCGGCTGATCGCAGGCGGCCAGTCTCGGCAAACGAGGATGGTATCTTAAGCCCGATTGAAGCCGCCCCAAGCGCGGCATTCGCCATAAACCCACGCCTTGTCAATCCGGTTTTGGTTCGCATAATGTCGCCTCCAATTGGGCGGCATCTTAGCAAAGACCTGGCCGGCAGTCGAGGCTCCGTATCAGAGTTCCTGCGCTTGACTTCGGTACGAGCAAATTCTTTGCAATTCCGAATTCTTTTAAAGTTCCGGGCACTCCGCTCCGCGATTCAAGCGCAAGAAGGTGGCGCGCGCAATTGAGCGTCGTTAACAATTTGATTTGCTCGATGAACGACTGCGCCTTTTAATAAACCAGCGTATAGTTGATTCCCGGCGGTGTCGGAAGCGTGTCGTTGATCTACCCGCCAAGACTGAATGATGAGGTGATTAAGTGAGGGGACAAAGGTGAGGGATTCCTCGCTCCCGGAAGGCACTAATATTTCTCACTACCGTATCCTCTCTCTTCTGGGTTCGGGTGGGATGGGTGAGGTGTATCTCGCCGAAGATACCAGGCTCGACCGCAAGGTTGCCCTGAAACTACTTCCGGCAGAGTTCACCAAAGACGAAAACCGGCTTAGGCGGTTCATACAGGAGGCCAAAGCCGCCTCCGCTCTCAATCATCCGCACATCGTAACTGTCTACGATATCGGCGAGTCGGATGCGGGGCACTTCATTGTCATGGAATTTGTTCAGGGTAGAACGCTGGGAACAATGATCGGCGAGCCCTGCTCGATGGATTCGCTCGCTGGCTTAGGCATTCAGATAACCAAAGCGCTCGGTGCAACACACGCTGCCGGGATTACTCACCGCGACATAAAACCCGACAATATAATGCTGCGCGATGACGGATATTTGAAGATGCTGGATTTCGGGCTGGCTCGTTTGGTCCCCACCGCGTTCGACGAAGAAGCCGAGACTTTGAGGGGGACGATGCCGGGGACCTTCATCGGTACGGCAAGGTATATGTCGCCTGAACAGGCGCGTAGCGAAACTGTGACCAGCGCTACTGACATATTTGCCTTGGGAATTGTGTTTTACGAGCTGGCAGCCGCGCAACACCCTTTCCACGCCGACTCGGTTCTGGGCGTACTGCATTCTATCGCCGCCGAGCCGCCTGTCCCACCGTCACGACTCAATCCGGAGATTCCCTCTGGACTCGAGGCGCTGATCCTTCAGATGCTCGAGAAGGACCCCCGGCTCAGGCCTCGCGCGAGCGAAGTAGAGGCTGCGCTTACTGAGCTGTGCGGAAAACCTCTCAGCCTGGCCGTAAGCAGTCGGCCAATCAGTGTGCTGCGAACACGTAACACTGTCGGCCGCCAAAAGGAGCGCTCGGAGTTGCTCGCCGCATTTGCATCGGCGAATGAAGGGCGTGGATTGTTGCTCGCAGTGGCGGGAGAGCCGGGTATGGGAAAGACGACCCTCATCGAAGACTTTCTCAGTGATCTGGCGGCTAATAACAACTCTGGCCTGATCGCGCGCGGGCGTTTCTCGGAGCGGTTGGCGGGCGCGGAAGCGTACCTGGCCCTGCTCGAAGCTCTCGATAGCCTGCTGCACGGCCCAGCCGCCGATTTCATAGTGCGCACGATGAAAGCGCTGGCGCCGACGTGGTATTTACAGATCGCGCCGCTTTCGGCAGAAAGCTCCTCGTCGGTTCGCGTAATGGCTGAGGCCCAGGCCGTGTCGCAGGAGCGGATGAAACGCGAGTTACTGGCCTTTCTTCAGGAGGCTTCCAATCATCGGCCCTTGATTCTGGTCTTCGACGATTTGCATTGGGCGGACGCTTCGACCATCGACATGATCTCTTACCTGGCGACGAAGCTTGCCACGATGAGAGTGCTAATGGTTGCGACTTATCGTTTGTCGGAGATGCTTTTGAACAAGCATCCGTTCTTGCCTGTGAAACTCGATTTGCAAGGGCATGGCGTCTGCCAGGAGCTACAACTCGATTTATTGAGCAGCGCGGATGTCGAATGCTACCTCGCGTTGGAGTTCCCCGAGCATCGTTTCTCGAACGATTTTGTAAATCTGATATATGCGAAGACTGAAGGAAATCCGCTTTTTATGGTGGACCTCGTGCGCTACTTGCGAGATCGCAAAGTCATCTCTGAAAAAAATGGTCATTGGGTATTGGGCGAGTCTCTGCCTGACGTCGAGCGCGAATTACCAGAGTCTGTTCGCAGCATGATCGAGCGCAAGGTAGCGCAACTGAGCGATGAGGATCGCCGCCTGTTGATCGCAGCCAGCGTGCAGGGTTATGAGTTTGATTCGGCCGTCTTGGCAAAGGCAGCGGGAATTGATGCTGCGGATGTTGAAGAGCGGTTAGAGGAGTTAGAGCGTGTCTATTCGTTTGTGCGATTGGTTAATGAGGGAGAGTTTCCCGATCGGACGTTGACGTTGCGGTATCGCTTTGTTCACGCGCTTTATCAGAACGCGCTTTACGGTTCGCTGCGTCCAACGCGGAAGGCCCAACTGAGCGCGGCCGTGGCCGGGGCCCTGAAGGGGTACTACGGCGAAAAGAGCCGCGCGGTGGCTTCTGAGCTCGCCTCCCTATACGAATCAGCAAGAGACTACGGGCAAGCCTCTGACTATTATCGGCTCGCCGCCCAAAACGCTGGACGAGTCTTTGCCCAGGCAGAGGCTGCGGTGCTGTCCAGGCGCGGACTCGAGATGCTCAAGGCGCTGCCGGACAGCGAGGAGCGGGCACGGAAAGAACTCAAGCTGCAAATCAGTCTGGGTTTTTCGCTGATGACCATAAAGGGTTATGGCGCGTTGGAGGTGAAGCAACCGTACCTGCGAGCGCGCGAGTTGGGCCAACAGCTAAATGACAGTAAACAACTTTTCCAGGTCTACTTCGGTCTCTCGATAGTTGAAGTCGTGCGAGCTGAATACGAAGAGGCCCGGATCGATGCGGAACAATGCTTACGCCTGGCCGAAAACGCCGAGGATCCGATGCTTCTAGTTCAGGCTCACTGGGTCTTGGCCCTCAGTCTGCAGCATCTGGGAGAGTTCGTATCCGCTTCCGAGCATCTGGCAACGAGCATAGAGCTTTACAAATTCAAACCGAATTCCAACATTCTTCTATAT
>JBASRM010000586.1:0-2631 GCA_049273835.1 Blastocatellia bacterium
ATGCAGCTTGTTGAAGTCGTCCGAACAGTGCTCACCGACCCGGAAGTTTTCAATAGGGCCACAGAGTTCGGACGCGAGATCGGCAAGGTGCCGGTTCAGACCTCCGACCGTACCGGCTTTATCGTCAATCGCCTTCTGGTTCCGTATATGCTCGATTCGATTCGCGCGCTCGAGGAAGGCGTCGCCTCGATTGTCGACATCGACAACGCGATGAAACTCGGATGCGGGCACCCGATGGGGCCTCTGACGCTGGGTGACTTTGTCGGGCTCGACACGACGTTTTACATAGCGAACATCATGTTTGACGAGTTCAAGGAAAAACGCTTTGCCCCTCCACCGCTGTTGAAGCGCATGGTCTTGGCGGGTCTTTATGGAAGAAAGAGCGGCCGCGGGTTTTATGACTATCACGAACCGGGCAATCCAAAACCAATGAACCTGCTGTAGCATCGATTTGAGTCTGCAGTCACTCGAACCGCTACGGCCCAGACTTTCGACGAGACACCCCCTCGCCGCGTCGCGTGCTATAATCCGCCTCGCAGTTGAGCCCCTGTCGGGAAATCGAGGTAGCTTCGGCTATCATTCATTCTCGGTTCGTTCAATTATGCCGTCGGTCTACGATCTCAAACCCAGATTTCAAGGCCTACTCAGACCGCTCATGCGGCAGCTCGCGGCACTGGGTTTTACACCGAACGCAATCACATTGATAGCAATCATCGGCTCTATCGCGGTTGGGGCGGTCGTATCGTTTGCCGCCTCAAGACCGGCGCTGTTGCTCCTGCTGCCGGCATGGTTGTTTGCGCGAATGGCGTTGAACGCGATCGATGGGATGATGGCTCGAGAGCTTCAAATGTCGAGCCAGCTCGGCGCGGTGCTCAACGAGCTGGGCGACGCAGTTTCTGACCTGGGGCTGTACTTGCCGCTCTCGTTCGTGTACGAGCCGGCGCGGTGGGCAGTGGTAGCATTCGCGATAGGCGCGGTGCTTACGGAGTTTTGCGGGGTGCTCGGCCGCGCGCTCGGAGCGAGCCGCCGCTACGACGGGCCGATGGGAAAGAGCGATCGCGCGTTCATCGTCGGCGCACTCGGGCTCGCGTCGTTTTTGTTTCCGGCGATAATACGCGCGTGGCCGTGGATATTCGCGGCTGCCGCGGCTCTAATCGTACTCACCTGTTTGAATCGAGTATCGCGGGCGCTAGCCGAGTTGCGGCCGCCCAAAGTCAAACAGATCGGTTGATCCGGCTATGCTGTCGTCGCTTTCATTAATAGACCTTTCGCCGATGGTTCAGATGGGACTGCTGGTGCTGGGAGTGCTTGTGGTTGCATCCGTCGCGGTCGTCGCACTTCGGCGCGCGAAGCCGGCCACAGACTTCTCTGAGTTGTGGGCAAGAGTGCGGGCCTGGTGGGTGATGGCAGCGGTATTCTTTGCCGCGATAGCTGTGAGCAACCGGATATCCCTTGTCTTCTTCGCCTTGTTGAGTTTCTGGGCGACGAAAGAGTACGTAACGTTGCTAAAGACTCGCCCGGCGGATCATCACGGGCTTGTGCTTATTTTCTTGTCGATACCGGTCCAGTACTATTGGATCGCCATCGGCTGGTATGGAATGTTTATCATCTTCATTCCGGTCTACATTTTTCTATTTCTACCGATGCGATTGGTGTTGTCAAAGGAGACCGCCGGATTCGTCGCATCAGTTTCACAAATTCAATGGGGGCTCATGGCGTTCGTCTTCGGTCTGAGTCACCTGGGATATCTGCTCACTTTTCCGGATCTCGGTGCGAATGCCAACGGCCGTACCCTCTTATTGTTCCTGGTGTTCGTTGTTGAAATGAGCGACGTTCTGCAATACATCTGGGGCAAGACGCTCGGCCGTCACAGGATCATTCCCTCCGTTAGTCCGAACAAAACGTGGGAAGGGCTGATCGGCGGCATGCTCAGCGCGACCGCGTTGAGCCTCCTGATTCGTTTCCTGACCCCATTTTCGGTTATCGAGACCGTGATGGTCTCATTAATGATAACCGTGGCCGGGTTCTGCGGTGGCGCGGTGATGAGCGCCGTCAAGCGCGACTTCGGCGTGAAGGACTTCGGCAGCGTGATTCCCGGACACGGGGGTATGCTCGACCGCGTTGATTCTCTATGCTACGCGGCCCCGCTTTTTTTTCATTACGTCCGTTATTTCTATGTCCACTGAAACGGAAGAAAGCTCATCCAGTCGAGGCGCGAATTCGACGCCGGCCCGTGAGTCTCCCAATGAATCAGGACCGAAGCCTAAAGGACTGACCGTTAGAGACGTTGTGCAGATGATCTTTTATGCCCTTGCGATCAGGCCCTTTATGGCAGTGTTTATCGGTCTTCGAGTTCGAGGACGCCAGCATCTAAACAATCCGGGCCAGTTTATCCTTGTCGCGAATCATTCGAGCCATCTCGATACGATCTCTCTTCTTAGCCTGTTTCCGCTAAGGCGTCTTCGGCGCGTGCGGCCGGTCGCAGCCGCAGATTACTTCCAACGAAACGCGTTTGTTTCGGTGTTGACCCGAACGCTTTTCAATATCCTTCCGATAGCACGAAAAAACATCACGCCCGAAAACAATCCTCTTCGAAGCATGCGTGAAGCACTACAAGCCGGCGAGTCGCTT
>JBASRM010000588.1:0-2289 GCA_049273835.1 Blastocatellia bacterium
GAGCAATACTACCGATCTCAACTGGCGAGACTCACCGAGGCGATCGATAGCTCTCACCGACGTGTTCAGCTATACGACAATCGTGTTCGCGACATCAGCCAACATATCTTGTTAACCGGTGGAAAGAACGGCGGTGATAATTTCTACATCATGCAACTGCAACAGGACCGCGAAGAGGCCCAGCGCAATTTGGACGAGGCCCGGGCTGCACTCGCGAAAGCTCAAACCGACCTGGACGCCCTTAAAGAAGAAGCCAGGCGCGCGGGTGTCCCGCCCGGGTTGTTCAGATAGAGAGCAAACTAATCGATGGCAGAGATATTACTCGTCGAAGACAAAGACAGTCTTAGGCAGATGCTGCGCTTGACGCTTCAGAACGCGGGCCATTCGGTCGATGAGGCTCGCGATGGAGCTGAGGCGCGCAGAATGCTCAACGACAGCCGTTACAATCTGGTCCTCACCGATCTGAAAATGCCGCGCGCAGATGGACTCGAAGTGTTGCGCTCGGCGAAGACCGCGGATGCGGATACCGCGGTGATAATGCTGACTGCCTATGGAACGATCGACGAAGCCGTCCAGGCGATGAAAGACGGCGCCTACGAGTTCCTTCAAAAACCGGTGGATAGCCGTCATCTTCTTCTGCTCGTGCAGCGGGCGCTCGAGGAATCCAGGCTTCGCGCCGAGAACGTGTTGCTCAAAGACGAATATGCCAAGGCATACGGCTTTCCGCGCATCATTGGCGACTCGCCGGCAATGCAGAAGGTCGGGCGAGAGATACAACAAGTCGCATCAACCCCGACTACTGTTCTCCTGCTTGGCGAGTCCGGGACCGGAAAGGAATTATTCGCTCGGGCAGTGCATCATCTGAGTCAGAGACGCAATGCGCCGTTTGTAGCAATCAACTGCGCCGCCATCCCCGACACGCTTATTGAAAATGAGCTCTTCGGCCACGAGAAGGGCGCATACACCGGGGCGGACCAGCGTCGCGCCGGCAAATTCGAACTTGCGGCCAGGGGAACAATTTTTCTCGACGAGATCAGTGAAGTCGCGCCTGCCGTGCAATCCAAGCTTCTGCGCGTGCTTGAAGAACGCAAGATCAACCGCCTTGGGGGTTCGGCCGACATCGATATTGACGTTCGGGTTATTGCCGCTACCAACCGCGATTTGAAGACTGCCATCGCCGCTAAACAATTTCGCGAAGATCTCTACTTTCGTCTGGCGGTGTTCCCGGTGCAGATACCCGCATTGCGCGAACGGCGGTCCGATATCCGTCAGCTTGCGGAGTTTTTCGCGGCTAAGTACGGACGCGAACTTCGGCGCGCGCCACTGAAACTGTCTGACGAAGCTGCGCGCACTCTCGAGGAGTACGATTGGCCTGGCAACGTTCGCGAGCTCGAGAACTGCATCGAGCGGGCGTGCATTCTCGCTCGAGGCACGGAGGTTTCGTCTGCCGACCTCAACATAAGCCCTCCGACTGACTATTCCGCTCGAGAACAAGCGGCGTTACTCGACGGCTTCGACCTGCGCGGCTCACTGTCCGATGTGAGCGGCCGGGCGCAGCGTCTAGTGGAGCGTCGCAAGATAGATGTTACTCTCCGAGACTGCGAATTTAATAAGTCGCGCGCGGCTGAACGCCTGGGCGTCAGCTACAAGACACTGCTCACCCGCATCAAAGAACTTGATATCGAATAGCCCGCCTCTTCGTCGTACAACTCAGTTGAACATGACCGCAACTAAGCCCGGCTGGTGAGCCATCCTCTCAACTTCTTGGATTAGCTTTCGCAAAGCGGATAGAATCAACCGCGATGAACCCCGAGCCGCCCCACGATCAGGACGATCAAGCCGCCTCAACGAAGGCGGGGCCAAACGAGTTCCTTCGAGAAAGAGAAATCCTTCACCCTGAGAAAAACGCTTTAATCGACAAAGGAATGGCTGAAGCTGAAGCCAGGACTCCTGCGCACCTTGCAACCGAGGCTCACGGAATCTCCGAATCGAGCATGCCTATCGAAGGATCGAAGCCGGTCGCGGCGCGAAAACCAGCGAGCGTTGCGCGCTCGGCCGGCATCGTGAGTATGGCGGTGATGACCAGCCGAGTGCTCGGGCTGGTCCGCGAGATGGTGTTTGCATACTTTTTCGGCGCATCCAAGAGCTTTGCCAATGATGCATATGTGATCGCGTTCCGCATCCCAAATCTGCTGCGAGACCTCTTCGCCGAGGGCGCGCTGTCGAGCGCATTCGTTACCGTCTTTTCCGACTACCTGGTCACCAAAGATGAAAAGGAAGCGTTCAGGC
>JBASRM010000589.1:0-10115 GCA_049273835.1 Blastocatellia bacterium
ATCAACCGGACTTCGATTCCCGCCGACTGAATTGCCCGGACAGCCGACTCGCGACCGGATCCCGGCCCCTTGACCCTAACCTCGCAAGTCTGCATACCCAGCTCGCGCGCTGCCTGGGCGGCGCGGATGCCAGCTTGCTGCGCGGCGAAGGGAGTACCCTTACGCGATCCGTGGAAGCCAAGCGCGCCCGCTGACGACTGGCTGATCAGGTTTCCTTCGAGGTCGGTGATCGATACCAATGTGTTGTTGAAGCTCGCCTGAATGTGAACAATGCCTTGCGGCACTAACCGACGTTCCTTGCGTTTGAACGTTTTCTTCTTGCCGGCCTTGGTTTGAGCTTTTGCCATAATCTCGTCACTCGATGCGCCATCTCAGTCGCGCGTCATCACTTCTTATTTCTTGCCCGCCACCTTCTTCTTGGCGACAGTCATTCGACGTGGTCCCTTGCGGGTTCTCGCGTTCGTGTGTGTCCGCTGACCTCGAACCGGGAGCCCTCTCCGGTGACGCAGCCCGCGATAGCAGCCGATATCCATCATCCGCTTGATGTCCATCTGGATTTGCTTGCGCAAATCGCCCTCGACGCCGCCTTGCTGGTCGATCACGGTGCGAATGCGGTTGACTTCCTCTTCGGTCAGCTCGCGGATGCGTCTGTCGACGCCGACACCCGCCTCTCCCAGGATCTTGTTCGCCCGAGAGCGGCCAATACCGTAGATGTATGTCAAACCAATCTCTGCTCTCTTATTGGCTGGCAGGTCAACACCGGCTATGCGTGCCATTCTTCCTCCAAAGTGCTTCGAACGCGGGGCGCTCGCCTGATTATCCTTGCCTCTGCTTGTGCTTCGGGTTGATACAGATCACTCTAACCACACCTCTGCGGTGAATGACCTTGCAGTTATCGCACATCTTCTTAACCGATGCCCTGACTTTCATGTTGCTTCCTCGCTGTGGCGCGGCCGCTCTGCCGAGAAAAGGCCGCGAATGACAAACGGTAATTCTAGCATCGCGAGCGGAACCGGGCAACCCGCGCGGGGACCATCCACTTTATTCTTGCTCGGTTCATCGGTGACCGGGGTGACCGGCGTCTACGCAACATCCACCATCGAGGCTTTGTCGTCCAGAAGCGTCAATACCTGAGGACCTTCCTGCGTAATCGCGATCGTATGCTCAAAATGAGCCGAAGGTTGACCATCAATCGTTATGACCGTCCATCCGTCCGAAAGCACTTTCACATCTTCATGCCCAAGATTGATCATCGGCTCAATCGCGATGACCAGTCCTTCGCGCAGCACTGGGCCGGTTCCCGGCTTGCCGTAGTTTGGAACTTGCGGCTCCTCGTGCATTGCGCGTCCAACCCCGTGGCCACAGTAGTTCTTGACCACCGAGTAGCCAAGCGGCTCGACATAAGCCTGCACCGCGTTGCAGACATCACCCAGGCGGTTACCGACTCGGCATTTGTCGATTGCCTTATGAAGCGATCGATGGGTGACCTCAAGCAGCCGCATTACCGCGTCACTGACCTTGCCAACCGGAACGGTTAGCGCGGCATCGCCAACATATCCCATATAGGTTGCGCCGCAATCAATGCTCACAATATCGCCCTCTCGCAATTTGCGCTTGCCGGGTATACCGTGGACCACTTCCTCGTTAATCGAGGCGCATATCGAGCGAGGAAACCCGTGATAACCTTTGAACGTCGGGTAAGCTCCAGCCTCAACAATCATTCGCTCCGCTTCGCGGTCCAGCTCCAGCGTCGATATGCCTGGCTCAACCATCTCTGAAAGTCTCTTTAGCACCCGGGCTACAATCTGCCCGGCCGCCCGCATTCTTTCAATCTCGGATTTGGACTTGCGAATGATCATGGAAAAACTACCTGCAGCCGAAGTTCAGCCTGCATCCGATGCTGTTTGCCTGCCCAGGATCTTTACGATCCTGCCGAATACGTCCTCGGGGGCGCCGGTCCCATCAACTCTGTGGAGACGGCCCGAATCGGCATAGTGATTCAATAGCGGCCGAGTCTTCTCGTCATATAGCGCGAGACGTTGAGCTATAGCTTCCTCATTGTCATCTGATCTTGTGAAAAGGGGCTGATTATCCAAATCACAAACGCCTTCTTTTTTGCTCCGCTGCGACTCGGTGTTATAAATTGCTCCGCAAGCGCTGCAAGTCCGCCGGCCGCCCAGCCGTTTGAACAGCAACTCTCGGGGTACTTCGATACTGATCACGCTGATCCGGTGACCAAGCTGTTCCGCAATCTTTTCCAAAAGTCGCGCCTGAGGAAGCGTTCTGGGAAACCCGTCGAGTATGCAGCCTGGTCCGCAATCAGAACGGCTCAACCGAGACTTCACAACTTCGGCCAGGATGTCATCCGACACAAGCTGGCCCGCCGCTTGAACCGCGCGTACCTGCAACCCAAGCGGGCCGTCGCTGAGCGCCATCTCACGAAGGATGTCTCCCGTAGCAACCTGGGGGAGCTTGAGTCTTTCAGCCAGCAAATGTGCCTGAGTGCCCTTGCCCGCGCCCTGCGGCCCCATCAAGACAATGATGTCAGGCATATCAATATTAGTAGCTGCGGCGTCCACGCAGGCGGCGGCCACGCGGACCGAGGAATCCATCGTAGTGGCGCATTATCAGTTGGGACTCAATCTGATTCATGGTGTCCATAGCGACGCCGATTACGATCAGCAGACTGGTTCCCCCGAAAAAGAAGTTCACACCAATCCCCGTCGTCAACCACGACGTCAATGGGTTGGAACGGAGCATGTTGTCGATAGAGGGTCCGATGAACGGAAGATACTGAAACTGGAACCCTTGAAGCAAAAACTGCGGCAGCAGCGCAACCAACGCCAGGTATATAGCGCCCACTGTGGTCAGCCGTGTGAGTATCTCATTCAGGTGATCGGCCGTTCGCTTGCCCGGTCGAATCCCGGGAATAAATGCACCATTCTTGCGCAGATTGTTTGCAACTTCGTCAGTGTTAAAAATAATCGACACATAAAAGAACGTGAAGAAAATTATTGCCGCGGAGTAAATCAGGTAGTGCACAGGATGTCCCTGCCCGCCAATCTCAACCGCGAACCGCGCCAGCCACGCTCGCCAACCGGTCGTCTGAGTTGGATCCGTTCCGATAAACCCCAGAATTGTCTGCGGGAAAGCCAGGATCGAAGAAGCAAAAATCACAGGAATGACACCGCCCATGTTGACCTTCAACGGCATGTGAGTCTGCTGCTGCGGGATAGACTGGCGGCCAACCATACGCCGAGCGTGATTTATGGGCACCTTCCTGAAGCCCCGTTCCACAAACACGATCCCCGCGATGATCAAAACCATGACGATCAACAATGCCAATACGCCCAGCGCCGTGCCCGTTCCACCGCTGGTCAACTTCTCGTACATCGTCTGAGCCGCTGAGGGAAGCCTGAGCACGATCCCGGCAAAGATGATCAAGCTGATTCCGTTACCAACACCGCGTTCCGTAATCTGTTCGCCGAGCCACATGATAAACGTTGTACCGGTTGCAAGCGTCAGCATGGTCATCGCGATAAAGCCTACACCGGGGCTGCGCACAAGCGATCCGCTGGCCGTCTGCTGGCTCTGCAGCCAGTACGCAATGCCGAACGACTGCACCGAACAGAGAACCACAGTCAGATAACGCGTGTACTGGGTGATCTTTCTTCGCCCAAGGTCTCCCTCTTCCTGAAGCGCTTTTAGCCGCGCGCTTACGACCGTCATCAACTGCAGGATGATCGAGGCGGTTATGTAAGGCGTTATCCCAAGCGCAAAAATCGAAACGACTTTGAAGTTTCCACCAGAGAACAAGTCCATCACCCCAGCAAGACTCCGCTGCAGATCGCCGGTGTTCCAAAGCGCAGCCAGTGCATCGGGATCGATTCCCGGCGTCCGCACGTGCGAGCCTATCCGGTAAACCGCCAGCATCGCCAGCGTGAAGAAGACTCGCCGGCGCAGGTCAGGCACAGCAAAGATGTTGCGTACGCTGTTGAGGAAGTTCTCGATCATGGTGTCCTACCTGTCTTCAGTGCGCTCCAGCCCTTCTCGCGCGCTCTTTTCCACCGAGTCTAAAAGAATAGCCCGGATTCGGATGACCCGTCGGTCATTCAAATCCCTAATTCTAGAGCCTATTCGGCGCTGGCGTCCGGCTCGCCGACGCTCGTGGCCGCGCCGCCTGCAGTTTCGATCTTCTCGCGAGCGGTCCTGCTGAAGCGATGCGCCGTGACCTTGAGCGCCTTTGTCAGATTGCCTTTGCCCAGAACGACTACGCCCTCGGCTCCGGCCAGCTTGCTCTTCTTGATAATACCACGCTCAGCCATGAGTTCCGGAGTAACCTCTTCGGACGCCTCGAAGCGTTGTTCGAGATCCCCAAGATTCACTTCGATCCATTTTTTCTTAAAGATATTAGTAAAGCCGCGCTTGGGTAACCTGCGTTGAAGAGGCATCTGTCCACCTTCAAACCCGGGTCGTCCCGAGTAGCCCGAACGCGATTTTTGACCCTTGTGCCCCCGCGTAGAAGTCTTGCCATGTCCCGAGCCAGGCCCGCGACCCACTCGCTTCTTATTTCTGTTCGCACCCTCAGGCGCTCCGATGTTGTGTATTCCCAGTGCCATTTCAAAACTCCGTTCTGCGTTATACAAGAAGGGCAACGATTGCCGGCCACGCGCCACGCCTGGGGGCCTAATCGATAATCCGCAATAGATGCGGTACTTTTTTCACCATCCCCCGCATAGATGCCGTATCCGGCCGCTCGACGACCTGATTGAGCTTTGTAAACCCGAGGCTGCGCACAAGATTCTTGTGGGCCTTTGGTGTTGCGATCGTGGATCGATACCACTGTATCTTTATTCTCGACTGACTCTGGTCCTTGTTGGCCTTGGCTCTTGGCATTTCTCGAACTCCTCTTGACGCTAGCCCGTGTTCCTGACTCACTTGCTTCAACACGCTACGCAGTCTGGGCCTCTTCGGTTATCTGATGGCGCAACCGCGCCACAGCGGCGGGGTCCTTCAAACTCCTCAGGCCTTCAAATGTCGCGCGCACAACATTATGGGGATTGGAAGAACCTATCGACTTCGTCACGATATCGCGAACGCCAACTAGCTGCATCACTGCGCGAACAGGTCCGCCAGCGATTACGCCCTTGCCTTCCGGCGCCGGCTTTAGAAGCACTCGGCCCGCGCCGAACACACCCAATGTTTGATGGGGAATCGTCGAGCCAGCGAGCGGCACGCGAACCAGATTCTTCTTGGCAGCTTCAATGCCTTTTTTTATTGCCAATGGAACTTCGCGAGCCTTTCCCGAACCGAAGCCCACTATGCCGTTCTCGTTGCCGACCACCACCAGCGCAGCAAACGAGAGGTTCTTGCCGCCCTTCACCACCTTGGTCACGCGGTTAATTGAAATCACTTGATCCTTTAGATCAAGGCCCGATGCTTCTATTCGTTCCATATCACCTCAAGGCGATTTTGGATTTTGAATGACGATTTTGGATTGAAGAGGCTGGAACCCATTCCAATCCAAATTCCAAAATCGAAAATCTAGAATTCTAGGCCTGCTTCTCGCGCGGCTTCGGCGAGGCTGCGAACGCGGCCATGGTAAATGTAGCCGCCCCGATCGAACACTACGCTCTTGATTCCTTTTTCTTTTGCTCGGTCGGCAATCAACTTGCCAATCTCCTTCGCCGCCGCGATATTCCCGCCGGTTCGTCCACGCCATGCCGATTCAGTGGTCGAAGCTGATACCAGCGTCACCCCCTTGCTGTCGTCAATGAGCTGAGCGTAGATGTGATCCAGACTGCGATAGACCGCAAGACGTGGACGCTGGTTTGAACCCGAAATCTTTGTTCGAATCCTGTTGTGAACTGCTTGCCTTATTTCCTGGCCGGTCTTTCTTGCCATTTGATTCACCTCAATCGCTGATTGCGGATTACATCGGCCGTCACTTCAGCAACTATTCGACGAAAGGTATAAACACCTCGCGTTACTTGCCGGTCTTTCCGGGCTTGAGCTTCAATACTTCGTTTGCGTAGCGCACGCCCTTTCCCTTGTAAGGATCGGGCCGCCGCAGACCGCGCATGTCGGCTGCAACCTGACCAACCTGCTGCCGATCAGTGCCCGTTATCGTCAGGGTCGTCTGATACTGCTGAATGGGTTTGTTCACCCGCTCAACCTTGACTTCGATTCCGGTCGGCAGCGGAAACTCGATGGGGTGCGAATAGCCCAGGTTAAAAATCACGCGGTCCTTCTGGCGTTCGGCCTTGTAACCCACACCGACTATATCAAGCTGCCGCGTAAACCCTTCGGTCACCCCGGTAACCGCATTTTGCACTAACGCGCGGGCCAGTCCATGCACCGCGGCGTGATCATCCGACTGGCGCTCGGCTAACAACTGATCGCCGTCGACGCGGAAGCTGATGCCTTGGGGTAATGGCACCGCGAGTGTTCCTTTTGGTCCCGCAACTTCAACCGTGCCATTCTCGATCTTGAGCTTCACACCTTTCGGTATTGCTATTGGCTTTCTACCTATTCTCGACATAAAAGCAACTCCGATGACTCGAAATGCGTGTCTCTCGGGCGCGTCTCCTATCTGCTGCGAGCATCTCTCCACTAAGGAAGACCACACAGCGGAAGCCCAGGCGAGAAACCTAATAAACTCGGCAGAGGATTTCGCCCCCAACTTTCTCTCGACGGGCGCGCCGGTCGGTCATCAATCCCCGCGACGTCGAAAGGATATTGATGCCCATGCCGCCGAGCACCTTCGGTATGGATGTGCCGTTCACGTAGACGCGGCAGCCGGGTTTGGACACTCGTTCAAGCTTCGATAGTATCTGCTCGCCGCGCGGGCCGTATCTCAGATAGACCCTTATGTTACGGCGCGCACCCTCGCCGATTACCTTGTAATTGCTGATAAAGCCTTCTTCCTTCAATATTCGCGCGATCTCGACCTTGAGATTCGAAAGCGGGACGTCCACTTTTTGATGCTTTGCCGAATAGGCATTTCGCACGCGAGTCAGCATGTCTGCTATTGGGTCTGTCATCACTTCTCCTGAATTCGCTGGCCGGTGATCGGTGATCGTAAGAGTCTCCACCGACCAATGACCATCGGGTTCTTACCAACTCGACTTTGTGACGCCGGGAACGTGTCCTTCGAGCGATAGCTCGCGGAAACAGATGCGGCACAGCGCGAACTTGCGCAGGTATCCCCTACCGCGCCCGCAACGTTTGCAGCGATTGTGAACGCGCGATGTGAAGACGTTAAGGTTGAGTCCTGCCGCCTTCGAGCGTTTGATCGCCTTCTTATTGACCTTGCCCTGTTGCTCTTTCACCCGGCGCAGCGCATTCGCGAGCGCGCGTTTCAATTCGTTCGCTTTATATACTGAAGAGGTTCTTGCCATAGTTTTAGTCCGTAGTCCGTAGCCCGTAGTCCGTAGCCCCTGACCCCGAAGAGCCACGGACTACTGACTAATGACCAATGACTATTTGGTAAACGGCATGCCAAACTCCCTGAGCAGGGCTCTTCCCTCCTCGTCTGTGCGAGCCGTCGTCACTATCGAGATATTCATTCCCCGCGTTCGATCAACCTTGTTGAAGTCGATCTCAGGAAAAATCAACTGGTCCTTGATTCCTATCGTGTAGTTGCCTCGCCCGTCGAACGCTCGCGGGCTCACGCCCCGAAAGTCGCGAACGCGCGGCAGCACCGCGTTTATGAACCGGTCCAGGAATTCAAACATTCTCTCACCGCGAAGCGTAACCGCAACGCCCACCGGCATTCCCGTTCGCAGCTTGAACGCCGCAATCGATTTCTTCGCCTTTGTGATAACCGGCTTCTGGCCGCTGACGGTTGACAGCTCCATTGCCGCCTGATCAAACACCTTGGGATTGGTCTGGGCCTCGCGCCCGACACCCATGTTCAGGACTATTTTTTCAAGCTTTGGCACGGCCATCGTATTCTTGTAGCTGAATTCCTTCATCAGCGCCGATACTATTTGGCTCTTGTAGCGCTCCCTCAGTCTAGTTGCCATTTTCTTTCCCTCGATGCTGATGCCATTGGGAAATAGCCTTCAGCATTGTTCATTCAGTTCCGCAGGTCACTGGAACCCATCACTATTGTTTCTCAATCGCCGCTCCGCACTTTTTGCAGGCTCGATGACGCTTCCCGTCTTCCAACACCTGATGCCCGGATCGCGTCGGTTCAGCGCAATGAGGGCAGAGCACCATTACGTTTGACAGGTCGATGGGTGATTCACGCTCGAGTATTCCGCCCTGGATGCCGCGCCGGGTATTCGCCTTGTTGTGGCGCTTGACCATGTTCACGCCTTCGACGATGACCTTGTGCTTCGCCGGCTGCACCTCAATTACACGACCTTTCTTACCTCGGTCCTTGCCGGCGATCACGATCACCCGATCATTCTTTCTTACATTGATCTCAACGTTCATACTTCCTCGGTGGCCGGCGGCCGATGGTCGTGGTCGGTAGGCCAAGGTCTACCCGGCCACTGGCCACCGACCACCGGCAACTAATCAAATAACTTCAGGCGCGAGGCTCACGATTTTCATGAAGCGCTTGTCGCGCAACTCGCGCGCAATGGGTCCGAACACTCGAGTACCCACGGGCTCATTGTCGGGTTTGATTATCACGGCAGCGTTCTGATCGAAACGAATGTAAGTGCCGTCCTTGCGCCTGGTCTCCTTGCGAGTGCGAACTACCACCGCACGCACCACCTGGCCCTTCTTTACCGCTCCATCCGGGGATGCTTCCTTCACCGAGGCCGTAATGATGTCGCCGAGACCGGCGCGCGAGCCCGTGTGACCGCCAAGCGGAAGGATCATCGAAATGCGCTTGGCCCCGGAGTTGTCCGCGACCTCAAGGATCGATCTCATCTGTACCATTGCTGTTCCCCTTATGATGCGTGCTGAGATGGGTGACCGGTTACATGCCGGTCAGGCATCTCCTGTCACCATCACATTCAACTCGCCTTCTGCACAATTTCAATCACTCTCCAGCGCTTTCGCGCGGACAAGGGTCGCGTCTCAACTATTCGCACTATGTCGCCGATATGGGCGCCAACCTCGTCATGCGCCATAAACTTCGTGCGTTGCCGAATGTAGCGTTTGTACTTGCGATGACGAACCTGACGTTCCACTCGGACGACTACCGTCTTTTGCATTTTGTCGCTGGTGACAAGGCCGACCTTTTCCTGGCGTCGATTTCTCGGCTGCGCCGCGGCCTCATCGGTCCCGATTATCGCGGCAGCCGCTTTGCCAAGCGCAGCCCCAACGACCCGCGCCGCATCAGTCAACACCCCGCCACCTTCCGCTTCCTGATCGGCAGGCGTAGCAGCCTCTTCGGTTGAGTTATCGGTTGAATTCTCGTCTCTGTTATCTTCCATTCTCAATCCTTAAAGTAGTCGCGCAAACCAGTCCACCGCGGCTATCGCATTACTTCTGTGCCTGCGCAAGCCCGCGCTCGTGCAATAAGGTTTTCACTCTTGCAAGGTCCTTGCGGGATTCACGAAGCTGCTTGACCACGTCGGTGTTGCCAAGCGACAGTTTGAATCGCATTCTGAAAAGCGATTCCTTAAGCTCATTCACGCGCACGCGCAGGTCGTCGTCAGACAGATCTCTAAGCTCTTCGGCCTTCATACCAGCCCGCCTCCTTCCTGATCCTTCCGCGAGACGAACTTGGTCTTGATCGGCAGCTTCTGAGCCGCGAGTCTCATCGCCTCGGCCGCGGTCTTCTCGTCGACCCCTTCCATCTCAAACAACACCCGTCCGGGTTTGACAACCGCCACCCATCCTTCGGGCGCGCCCTTTCCCTTGCCCATACGAGTCTCAGCCGGCTTCTTGGTGATGGGTTTGTCCGGAAAAACTCGAATCCAGATCTTGCCGCCGCGCTTCACGAAACGCGTCATCGCAACCCGGGAAGCTTCAATCTGCTTGCCGGTGATCCACGCCGGCTCGAGAGCCTTCAACCCGTACTCGCCAAAAGATATCTCCGCGCCGCGCGTGGCCACTCCTGACATCCGGCCGCGCTGCTGTTTGCGGTATTTCATCCGTTTCGGAATTTTGTATTCAGCCATTATAAGTAGTCCGTAGTCCGTAGTCCGTAG
>JBASRM010000596.1:0-1703 GCA_049273835.1 Blastocatellia bacterium
GAGCGAACTCGTCTGCGTTTGGTCCCCGCGGGACCCAAACGGTCATGGCCAAGGTAACTATTACCGCTGCGATTATCTTTTTCCTGATCGCATTCTTGTTTTCGATTCCAGGGCTGTTTGAAAAGAGATCCCTTGGCGAAGGCGTGGGTCCAGCCGAGAGCGCTCCGGTGTCACCGCTGACTCCTGCGGAGCAAACACCGTCGAGTCCACCGAGTACAGCCGAACCAGCGAATCAACCGGCGGCTGCTCCCGCAAAGCCCTCGGACGCAAAACCCGCGGAATCGAAAAATGCAGCGAAGCCGGCGGCCGGTAAGAAGAATTAGGCCCCATGATCGATCCCTAAAAGGGTCGAACATCCGACAAGTGCACTTCCTCGAGAAAGCCGAAGTGGTGGAACTGGTAGACACGTACGTTTGAGGGGCGTATGGGGCAACCCGTGGGGGTTCGAGTCCCCCCTTCGGCACCATCCCGCCAATGAGTTTGCCCGGCAATCGAATTTAAGAGAAACCCATGAGCGACGAAGCTTCAATTCAGACCAGGGTCGCGCGGTTGCGTTACTCGGGAGGCGAAGCGTTTGTCGCCGAATCGCAAAGTGGCCACGCGATGGTCACGAGCTTCGCGCACGATAAAACGTCTGCGGCTACACCGATGGAGTTGCTGCTTATCGCATTGGGAGGCTGTACCGGAGCGGATGTGTTTTCAATTCTCGAAAAGAAGAGACAGAAGGTCACCGGATACGAAATTGAAGTTCGCGCCGAACGAAGGGCCGAACATCCGAGGATTTACACTCGAATAGAGGTCGTCCACCGCTTGCGTGGTCAGGGGATCGACCCTAAAGCGGTTGCCCACGCGGTTGAGTTGTCGGCGACGAAATACTGCAGTGTCTCGGCGATGCTTGGGGCATCAGCCCGGATTAACATGCGCTACGAGATCACGAACGACGAGTAGTCGTATGGCGCGAGGGACTGCTCACCTGCACGGCCAGCCTTGAGGCCGTGGCTCCGGTTGCGCACCTACCTCGGTTGCGAAAAAGTTTCCAATTTCCCACTTGATCAGGTCTCGCGCATGGCGCAACCAGCCGGCGTTGGGGCCGCTCCAGATATAGTAAATGTTCAGGACTCTGATCTGATGCGTCGAAGGATAGTAGACGCCCGCGACGTCGACCTTGTAGTAAGATTCGAAAAAGGCGGACGGCATGATGGTTATGTACAAACTCCGCGGCGAGACTCGCGCGGCGCGAGCCGACAGGGAACCACACTTCAAGAACTGAGTCTGCACATCCTCAAATGCTTGATCAATCCATTCCCCGATTGCGTCGGGTGCTCCTGGGAAGTTCATCATCTCGTTGATTGCGTACTCAGGAACACCTTTTTTCTCAAGCTTGCGTGCTCTCTTTGACCAGTTCACGTCCGGCTGCTCGTAGCCTTGAGTGTTGTACCGTATTCCATACCGTGGTGAGAACTTGTCTGGAACCGCTTGAGGGGATCCCAAAAACTGATAATAGCCCTGCGCTTTCGCTGAACCGGCGCAAAAGATCATCGACAATAATCCAAGGACGAGAACACGTCGTATGCCCACTTTGTCTACCTCTCATCGGGGAGCGCTTGATTGCTTTTTTTGGGGAAGGAGCTGGCGCGGGTCAGTCATCGGCAACGGCCGTGCCAGCGCCAGTATTGGCTTACTCGGTCAAGAATGCCGGAACC
>JBASRM010000603.1:0-7080 GCA_049273835.1 Blastocatellia bacterium
GTATACAAGATCGCCAATAGCGCGATAACCAACCAAATCAAAGCGACTGCAGTGGTAGCGCGCGATTCCAGCGGCCTCAGCAAGTAGAGTCCTATGATCGCCCAGCCCGCCACAGTCGAGTCGGCGATGAACAGCTTTGTAAAGATCCACGAGGCCTCTTTAACCCAGGGAGTGTCTGCCGGACTTAGCCAAAAGAGCTTCATCTTTTGTCTATGTATCGTTCTTAACAAAGTCGGGATCCCGATAGCACAATAAGCACCGTTTCCCACAACGAAGAAGCAGAGAAAAACAAGAACATAGCTCCCTAATTTGAAATTGGCTGACGCATATAGCGCAAAGACTGCTAACGTGAATATGCTAGATACACCGAATAATGTTGATACGACGATCTGCCTCCTAGTGGAAAGGAAGGATTGAAACCAGCCTGCGAGAGCCGTCAACCCATTCTTATCTTTAGCCACGCTTGGCAGGTTCTGTGGGAACGTCATTGATCCCTCTGGGAATATACCATCGTGAAGGATCTTTATTGTTGCTAATGAGTACGCGATCAGAATGCTCGCAAAGAGTGCTGACGATAGGACCGGTCCTTTGTGGTTAACAACTCTACTTATTAGTGTGGTGGAGAGAAATATCATGGAGGCAAGAAAGGCGCTGGCGGCGAGCGCCGCCAGGACCGAGCTCTTCAAGCGGCGAAACGGTATTAAACTATTGATGATAACGTTCGCCAGCAACCGAGTTCGAAATCTGTCCATCTCATCTTTCAATGCATCCTTGAGACTAGCATCGTTGCGCGGTTCATCTGATTCACCTGCGGTGGATTCAGCCAGCACCTGCCTCACGGGCTTGTCTCGGCCCTTTGAGTCGCGTTTTGTCATTCCCTACCTCGAGACCGCCCTACGATAACAAAAAAAGAATGTTGTGGTAAACCTACTACTAAATACATGACGTTGTGTTATCTTGACTTCTCTCTTTGTAGGAAACCCCAACTCATTGTTACTTTGATCCGCTTAGAAGTACGACAATCAGACTACATTTACGCGCGATAAGCGTGCTAGTCCTTTGAAGACTGTCCTCCCTAGAAACCACCGTAAGCTGTTTATGGTTTCCAAGGCGACATCGGCCCGCAAAAACGGGCATGGTTGCTCGGTCGCCGCCCCTGTCGGTCTCGGAACGATTCTGCTCCGCGAGGGGTCCGAACCACGGGGGACCGCCTACGGGACTGATTTTTACTCGCTAGCAAAGTCTTTGTTACATGACATAGAATTCATCGAGGCTGAGGGGTGAGACGATGAAGCAGAGCCTGTGAGGTTTCAGCTATGGATCTGATTTCCTTGGGTTGCTCCATCGCTTTGTCTTTCGTAATCGTTCTTGACCCGCTGGGCGTTTCATTCAGCCGGCAAACTCAATCAGATACCCGCACACCAGCCGATCAGAAAAAGAATCAAAGCAAGAGTCTTGAAACAAAGCCGCCGCTCGAATCCCAGGAACCCAACGATAAGATTCAACTCCGGGCCAGGCTGGTCAGCCTGACGGTGACTGTTTCGGACCCGCTTGGAAGATTTGTAACCGGACTGACTAAGAAGAACTTTGATGTCGTGGATGACGGGGTTAAGCAAGAGATATCTCATTTCAGCGACGAGGATGCTCCGTTGACTCTTGGGATTATCTATGACGTATCAGGCTCGATGGGTGATCTGACGTCGCGCTCTTTCCTGACGCTGCGGAGGTTCTTCGACACCTCGCACCAGGAGGATGAGTACTTCATCATCGCGTTCAACAATCGCGCGCAACTAGTTCAGGACTTTACTACCGCGCCAAGCGAGATAATGAGCCGAGTGATATTTGTAAAAGCGAAGGGTAGCACCGCGCTTTTCGACGGAGTGTACCTCGGTCTGGAGAAGGCCCGGCAGGGGCGTCACCGAAAGAAGGCGCTGTTGATCATTTCCGACGGCGAGGAAAACAGCAGCCGATACAACGGACGTGAGCTGCGCGAGATGTTGAAAGAGTCCGATGTTCCGGTGTACAGCATCGGGATTAGCCAGTTATATCAGGGTATGGGTACGCTCCAGGCTCTTTCGAGTTGGAGCGGAGGAATGACATTTATGCCGGAGGACGAGCCGCAAACGCGTGACATTTACACAAGGATTGCTCTTATGCTGCGACATCAATATGCGATCGGGTTCTATCCTACCGACGCCGCAAGCACGGTGGACTGGCACAAGGTCCAAATCAGGGTTCATGCGCCGAAAGGGCTGGGCCGGCTTTCGCTGAACTACAGGAAGGGTTACAGATCGTTTAGTAAGTGAGGGAATTGAAAATTGAAAATTGAAAATTGCAAATTTGCCGGTGACGAATTGGGCCTCTGGGAATTTACGATTTTCAATTTGCAATTTGCAATTTTCAATGGCTCAATTTCAGAAGTCTAAGACTCGCGAAATGCCAAAGAGCCGATCACCCCTCGTCATCATCTTCATTACGATCTTCATCGACCTTATCGGATTTGGAATAGTAATCCCGGTCCTGCCGCTATACGCCGAGCGTTATGGTGCATCGGAAGCAACCGTCGGAATCCTGCTCGCAGTCTATTCCGCAATGCAGTTTGTATTCGCTCCGATTCTAGGCAAGCTTTCCGATCGGGTTGGGCGCAGACCGGTCCTGCTGGTCAGTCTGATCGGGACCTCGGTCGGCTTCATGATTATGGGTTTGGCGCCTCGCATTCCAGTGGGGTTAGGAATACTTGGGTTGGCCCCCACGCTGGTATGGCTCTTTGTCGCGCGAATCATCGATGGAATAAGCGGCGGCAACATCTCCACGGCTCAAGCATACATTGCCGACGTCACTCCTCCGGAAGAGAGATCCAAAGGGATGGGTTTGATAGGGGCGGCGTTTGGACTCGGCTTTGTATTCGGACCATTGATTGGCGGAGTGCTGAGCCGCATCTCGCCTGAGGCTCCTTTTTTCTTTGCGGCTGCGATGGCGGCCGCAAACGCTACCGCATTGTACTTCCTTTTGCCTGAGAGTCTGGCAAGCGAGCATCGAAGCGAGGCTCGACGGGCCGGCATTGGAGAGATGTTCGAACAGTCGGGTAACTGGCAGCTCGCCGCGGTGATGGCGACATACTTCTTCTCAACCGTTTCTTTTGCGATGGTAACCGCGACGTTCGCGCTATTTGCCGCACACAGATTCAAGTTCGATGCGTGGCACACCGGCTTCTTGTTCGGGTACGTCGGCGTGATCGGCGCGGTGATACAGGGCGGACTGCTGGGGCGATTGGTCAAGCTCTTCGGCGATAAGCCGCTGGCAGTAGCCGGCACCGCGATCTTTGCAGTCAGCGTATTCTGTTTCCCGCTGAGTCATACCGTAACGCGCCTGATCATGGCGAGCACCGGAGTGGCAATAGGCAACAGCTTGATGACGCCTACTCTGAACGGGCTTGCTTCAAAGAGTGTGAAGGCCTTTTTGCAGGGTCGAGTGCTGGGACTGATGGCTTCGGTCGCGAGCCTCGCCCGAATCATCGGCCCGGTGCTGGGAGGCTGGCTGCTGAGCGGCGACCCGGATTCAGTCGTTCATTACGGACGCACGCCATACTGGACAAGCTCCGCCATCATGCTTATAGCGCTCGGGATGGCGCTGACGGTGCGGGCGACGGGAGAGAGCACCGAGCCGGACGCAACGCCAATCGAAGCCGAGAGCCGGGAGGAGGCTTGAAGTAAATCGCCGACCTGAAGAGGTAAACAAGAATGTATTTTCTAAACGTGTGGCTTCATATTCTTGCGGCGGCCGTCTGGACCGGCGGTCTCATCTACACCGCAGCGGTAGTCGTTCCATTTGCTCTTTCGCATCCGGTCGATGAGCGACAACGAATTCTTCGGGCCCTTGGCAGGCGCTTTCGATGGATCGCCTGGGGCTCCATAGGTGTATTGATCATAACTGGAATTGGGAATCTGGTTCTTCGTCTGACGCCGATCAAGGCGTGGCAGATCCTCAATGGAGACATATTCAAGCCGGAAAAGGTGGAACGGTTGATTGCGATCTGGCTTCCCTGGAAACTCATGCTGGTTCTGCTGATGGTCGGCCTTATGGCCTTTCACGACGTCACGAGTATCAGGGCAGCGAAGCGACATGGCGGCTCGCCTGACAGTGCGCCGGGCAATCGGATGGGCTCACGTGCAGCCGCACTCGCAACGCTTGTTGCGATATTGGTACTGTACGTATCGGTACGGCTGGTGCGAGGCTAAGGCGGCAACCAGCATAAAACTCGCTGTATAAGCACAAACCGCCGGATCGTTATTGACCCGGCGGTTATTGAGCAATAGAGGAAGATCAGCGATCACTTAGTACCGGTGGAACCTGCCGAACCTATCGTAAAACCCGTAGGCGTGAAAACGTCCGAACCTGTCATAGTACCCGACCAACCGAGTCGTTCCACTCATCCGATATCTTAACTGGCGGTTCCGATCGAGCCGCCGGATTCTAGCGAAGTCATCGCGATCCCAGTTTCTATGCTGCCATCCCCCCCGCCGGTCGCGGTACTGCGCAGACGCCGCCGAGGAATTGGCGAAACCCGCCGATAGAATGAAGGCCCCGGTCAGCGCCAGAGATACGATTGCTTTCTTGAGTCTACTATAAGTCATAATTCCTCCTTCTGAGTCGCGGTAGAGTCCCGATCACCGACCGTTACTCCCGACGATGTAATATTGTGCATTCGCTGTGCCGACCAATTGACCGACGCTTTCACCGATTTTTTAACGAAGGGACTGCCGTCCTGTACGATTGCGAACCATTGAATGAATGGATACGAACCGCGCGGGTGGCGAGGAGGACAATTGGATTTAAGATCCTTCAAGTAATTAGCATTACCCCGGCCGTAAACGTAACAGGTTGCCGGAGAGAAGCTGTCTCCCAGATTTGCGATTCGCAATACTTTTCCCTTGACATCGATAGACCGGTAGGATTATATACACGGCGCTTCCTTTCGGGGATCCGTCATTTTTCCAGTGGGACAATCAAGTAGGCACTATTCAGGCTTACAGATTAAGCTCTTGTAGATTGTTATAATCAAACCCAGTTGCTGCGCCTGTGAATCGTCAACGGTGCAGTTGGGTCCACTAATCACCAGCCGCAACAGGCGGACTCGCATCACCCGCGCTCGGACGACCGGGCAAACAAGAACCACCTATCGTTTTCCTCGACAAGTGCCGAGCAAGGTAACCCGTGGCTTTCGCCGATAAAGGAGGAGCTGAAATGGCTAATATCTCTAAGATAAACAGAAGAAGAGAGAAGGAGATGTTGAACGCGCAAAAAAACAGGCGCGAGATAATTGCGGCCCAACTTAGCAGGCGCGACCTTATGAAAATGGGCCTGCTGACGAGTGCCGGGTTTTTGATACCGAAGAATGGGTTGAGCGCACGCGCGCCCCAATTCGGCGGTGGTAGCTTTGGCGACGGCTGCTTCGGCTTCTACGGTAGGGGAGGTACCCCCGTAAGCCCGCCGACCACGCCGTACGTTGAAGCGATGCCCATCCCTCCAATCGCGCAGCCGGTTGCAAATGCGGATGCGTTGACCGGGCCGCTGCCGCAGGCCGCCCCCAACACCGCTGCCGGCGAGGGCCGAACCCGCACCCATCAAGCTTTCACAACGCTTCCGCCGCAAAAGTACTATGAAGTCCACCAACGGGAAGCGGACATCTCTGTCCACCCGGAGCTTCCAGTGCAGAAGCTCTGGACGTTCAACGGCACTGTGCCGGGTCAGACTTACGTCTCTCAATATGGACAGCCAATCCTGGTCCGCAACTTCAATGACTTGCCGGCCAACAACGGCGGCTTTGGAAAGCAGTCGGTCTCGACTCACTTGCACAACGGCCATACCCCTTCCGAGAGTGACGGCTTCCCCTGTGACTTTTTTGAGGTTACCAAGTGGTATGACCAGCACTATCCAAACGTTCTCGCCGGGTTTGCCTCGACCCACCCGCCCAACGGCGACATAAACGAGTCGATGAGCACGCTGTGGTATCACGACCACCGCGTCGACTTCACCGCTCAGAACGTCTACAAGGGATTGGCCGGTTTCTACCTGCTGTTCAACCAGTTTGACACCGGGAATGAGTCGACCGGATTTCGTCTTCCGCAATTTCCCGAGTTTGATATCCCGATGATGTTTAACGACAAGAACTTTGACCCCGTGAACGGGCCGACTCCCGGAAAGTTGGTTTTCGACCTCGCTAATCGGGACGGCATTCTCGGAGATAAGTTTCTTGTCAACGGCAAGATTCAGCCGTTCTTCAACGTCAAGCGACGCAGATATCGCTTCCGCTGGCTCAACGGCGGTCCTTCACGCTTCTATCAGTTCTACATCACTAAGCAGGACAACACCAACCACCCGTTCTGGGTGATTGCCAATGACGGCAATCTATTGCCCAACCCGGTCCTGACCAGTAACGGCGTCCGCATCGCCGTAGCCGAGCGCATGGATGTGATCGTTGATTTCTCGTCGTTTGCGCCGGGCACCAAGTTGTATATCAACAATCGGCTGGAGCAGTGCGATGGAGCCGGACCCAGCGACAATATCGTTTCCGCATCTCAGGGGAACAAGGTGCTTGAATTTCGAGTGACCTCCGACGCGGTGACCGATGGAAGCGTAAACCCGGCAACCAACCCTACCTTTTACGCTGTTCCGCCCAGGGAGCCGGAAGACATCGAGCGATGCTTCAAGTTCGACAGGGACAATGGCCAGTGGGTCATCAACAACGAGGTCTTTGCCTGCGACGATGTGCGCTTTAGAGTGAAGCGAAACAACGCGGAGATCTGGAAGCTGGAGGGCGGGTTCAACTGGCAACACCCAATTCACATTCACTTCGAAGAACACCAGATCGTGAGGCGTAACGGGAACACACCGACTCTGATCGAGAGAGGCCGCAAGGACGTCGTGAGGCTGGGTGAGAACGACGATGTCGAACTCTTCTTCCGGTTCCGGGACTTCGTGGGGCGCTACCCGATGCACTGCCACAACACGATTCACGAGGACCACGCGATGATGCTCAGGTTCGACATAGATGATGTTGGGAACAACAACGAGGACTGT
>JBASRM010000604.1:0-1659 GCA_049273835.1 Blastocatellia bacterium
GAACAGACAATTGCGGGCGAGCTACAAAGGCAGCTATGGATTTCGAGAGAAGATCGACATCGAAGGCATCGATCATCCAAAGCGAATGTTCGATCTGACCGAGGGCCTGATTCGCCGCAAGTATAGCGATAAGGACATCGAAGGAATACTCGGTGGTAACTTCAAGCGGGTGCTATCGCAAATCTGGAGCGTCTAGCCTGGCGACGCATTAACCGCCGATCAGCGTAAACGCATTCAGCGGAAATCAGAGATAGTCATGAATGCGCAGGCATCGACGCCTGTTTATCTGCAAAACGTGAAGCGCACTCGAACACAAGATTTGCGCGAGCAACGGCAGCCCGACGTCGTTCGCACGTTCATCTGCATCGAGATACCCGAGTCTCTCAAAGAGCGGATAGACCGTCTTCAGAAGGATCTTCAGCACGTCGAGGCTCCGATCAGCTGGACCAGGCCGTCGAACATACACCTGACCTTGAAGTTCTTAGGTAATGTCGATGCGTCTCGAATCGAACGAGTCTCGAAAGCCGTGGTGCGTGCAGCAACCGGGATAAGCCCGTTCGAAGTTGAGATCAATGGCGCCGGATGCTTCCCTTCCCCGCGAAACCCACGTGTACTATGGGTGGGCTTGCCGGTTATCCCAGAAGCGCTCCAGCAACTCTACCGAAACATCGAGGATGAGCTTGCCGGTGAAAGCTTCGACCGCGAGGCGCGCAAGTTCTCGCCTCATTTGACGATCGGCCGCATACGCTCTCCGCGCAACTCCGTCCGAGTTGCAGAAGCGTTGATCGCCGCGGGCTTCGAACCGGAGCGGTTCGAAGTCCCCCAAGTCATAGTAATGCGCAGCGACCTGAAGCCGACTGGTTCGATCTACACGCATCAAGCTGTCATTCAATTCGGGGGCTGAATCTTACGACTTTCCGGCAGCCTCGCTTCAAGAAGCCTTAACTTCGCTTGTTGATTAGTGAAATCCAGCGCAGTTTACAAACATCGGCTGGCGCTGCAATATTAGAACTGACCTCTTAATGATTGGCGGAGAATCCCGAACACCCATGGCGAGAGTAGAAATCGTGGCGGCGGTGATGACCATCAGCGACTCGGCTTCGCGAGGCGAGCGCGAGGACAGGTCGGGCCCTGCCGTGGTCGCGGAGTTGGAGAAACTCGGCGGCCGGGTTGCTGCGACCGAGGTTCTCCCAGACGATCGCGATTTGATTTCGGCCAAGCTTCGAGAGTACGCCGACCGCGGCGATGTGAACTTGATTTTGACTACCGGTGGGACCGGGTTTGCACCGAGAGACAACACACCCGAGGCTACTCGCAGTGTGATCGAGCGCGAAGCGCCGGGGCTTGCCGAGTTGATGCGGTTTCGCAGTCTCGACGAGACGCCGCTGGCGCCGCTCTCGCGCGCGGTGTGCGGGATTCGAGGGCGAACGCTGATCATAAACCTGCCCGGCAGCACTCGGGGCGCGGTTCAAAATTTCAATGCGATTCGCAGCTCGCTCCCGCATGCGATTGGTTTGTTGACGGAGCAATCGAAGAAATGCGCGACCTAGCGAGTAATCGCGAAGTGCAGAGTAATCACAAAGACCTTTACGGGCGGTCCTCGGTGACCGCCCCTCTCGACTCGGAACGATTCTCTTTTCGCGAGAAAGGGGCGGTCAC
>JBASRM010000610.1:0-3421 GCA_049273835.1 Blastocatellia bacterium
AAACACGGATGTTAAGTGCGAAGGGTGAGTAGTGGATCTGGACAAATTCAAGAACGCACTTTCAGATTTCTAGTTAGGCGAGTCGCGATTATACCCAACGTTTAAAAGCGAGGCAACGAGCCAGATCCGTGGCGCATGAAAGACACAATCAACCTGGCGTTTTGATCCATGAGATCGCCTCAGACAAGAACTCTGGTGCAGCGGAGATCCTCCGACTAGCAGGAGAGGTATTCAAGCTACTAACCGCTGAAGGCTCAGCACTCAACGCGACTGTCGAAGGCGCTCAGCAAACTGTTCTTGCATTATGCATTGCACTCGCTCGCGCAAAGCCCGAGATGAGTCCGCTTCTCAGGCTCACAAGCGTTGTCGTTGCGGCTTCTCGAACTGCAACTAACGCAAAAAGAGTTCTGGAGCTCGCGGAACAGGCCGCATATGAGTTCGTAGATGGGGCGAAGCGTGCGAACCGCCGAACTGCAGTACATGCGGCGCGTACGATCGGTTTTGATTCAAGAGTGCTGACTCTTTCGCGGAGCTCGACAGTGTTGGCTGCTTTCGTCGAGTCTCAAAGAGCCGGAAACCGCTTCTCCGTCATTGCAACCGAAAGCCGCCCCGGACTTGAAGGCCGGACTCTCGCCGATGAGCTTCGACGCCATCATATCAGTGTGACGTTGATCGCCGATGCGGCCGCGTCGCTGGCAATGGACCAGGTCGATCTAGTCCTTCTGGGGGCCGACCGGATTACTCCACAAAATGTTGTCAATAAGATCGGCACTAGGATGGTCACGCTTGCGGCACGTGAGAGAGGCCTGGGAGTCCACGTGGTTTGCGACACATCGAAATTCATCATCGCGGATTACTTCGTGAATTCGAGCGCCGACGATGGAGGCGCCGAAGAGTTGTGGCCGGAATTGCCTGAGGGTATTGGAGTTTTGAATCGATACTTCGAGGCGACCCCTCTATCTTACTTCAGCAGCATCATCACGGAGGATGGTCCGATATCAATTGAAGAAGCTGCCCTGCTAGCTGAGAAAGCTTCGATAGATCAAGCCCTCATCGAGGGCTTTGAGAAGCTGGGCCGGGAGATCAAATGACTGCCAGTATCATTCGTTCCTGGGAAAACTTACGGCCATCGGGCGAGTTACTGTAGAAGAGCAATCCTTCGTCGTTGCCCACTACCGAAGCGTCGATCCACACGATGTGAATTACATCGCGACTGTCGACTACAATTGCCGGACTGTGTGCGCGGCCTTTGCTGTTATTAGCAGTTGAAATCTGCTGGCGCTCGTCAAAGCTCGCACCCGCATTGCCCGACCGCACTAGAAATACTTGCCTGTTCTTGATCGCTTCTTCGCCAAACAAATCGCCGTTTTGGAATGCAACATACACCGTATTCCTCACCGCGACTACGGTAGGCTTATGAACATCGCCGTTAGGAAAGTCGCTTACATTGATTGGGTCCGAGAATGACTCCCCGCCATCCGTCGAGCGTGCATAGTAAGCCTCAGCGTGCCCGGTAGTCTCGTCAACCCAAACGAGACTGATGCGGCCTTCGCCGTCGGTCGCGATGGCCGCCTCGGTTGCCCGACCCGTTCCAGTCGACACCTGCCGTGGTTCTGAGAATGTCGAACCCCCATCTGTTGAACGCGAGAACATGATGACGCTTGCTCCTGGTGCCGTGTCCTGCCAGGCGACATAGATCGTGTCGTTCGGGTCAATAGCTATTTCAGGGTCGAAGGCGACTCCCGAGGATTTGGAGACATCAAGCGGATCTGTGAAAGTCGCTCCCTCATCCGTCGAGCGCACGAATATCACCTTGCCTCCGCCATCTTTTGTGTCTCCCCAGACAATGTTCACCGCGGCGGTGGTGTCAAGCGCGACGCGCGGAGCAAACGATCCGCCGTTGTGCAACGAGAGGTTAGCTGGAGCTCTGAATTTGGTCTTCTTCTTGGTGCGAAGTAAATATGCTTGAGTCGTACCGTTTGAGTTGTCGTGATAGGTCACGTAAATCTGCAGCTTTCCTATCTTGCTCACAGCCAGCGAGGGACCGAACGCCTCGCCTTTTGATTTGGAGAGATTTCGCGTTTGGGGGAGGTTGTCCCAATCGTTCCCGCCGTTGCGCGACATCGCAAAAAAAATCTGGCTGTGTGGCCGGTGTTCGCTCGCGGGAGCGGTTGCTACGGACATCATCAGGTAGAGATTGTCGTTGCTGTCTACGTCGATCGCAGGGAATCGCTGGGCCCCAAAAAAGGTCTGTGCCCGTGCCCTCTGAGAGAATGGGGGCGCTCCGGCAGTGGCGAACATCACTGCCGCGGACAGAACAATCAATAAAATATTTCTTCTCTTCATAAAAGCTTGGGAATCATTTGGGAATCATTAATGTACTCACCAGCGCAAGGACGATGTTACACAACCGCCCTCGCCGTTTCAACCGTTTGGTCCATACCCGTGAGGTTGCGTGCAAATAATTCGGTTCGATAGCAGCGGACCGTGAACTTCGATGAGCGGACCGATCAGAATCGAGGTCACGCGTCGTACATGTTTGACACCACAACTGGCGCAACATCATACTCGCAACTCGCTCCTGTGAAGGAGGAGGCGTACGAATGACCGCGAAAATTCTAGATGGCACCAGTGTTGGGAAGGCTATTCGAGATGGAGTTGCAGAGGAAGTTGCTCATTTTTCAACGGAGGGGATACGGCCGGGACTGGCGGCCGTCCTCGTCGGCGACGATGCCGCCTCCAAGGTCTATGTCTCAAGCAAGGTAAAGGCGTGCGAGCAACTAGGTATCTACTCCGAGAAGATCGAGCTGCCGGAGACGACGACGACTGAAGAGATGCGTGCCCTTGTTCGCAATCTGAACTCGCGCGACGAGATAGACGGTATCTTGATTCAATTGCCATTGCCCAGTCAGGTCAACGCCGCGTCGGTTTTGAACTCGGTTGATCCCATGAAGGACGTGGATGGCTTCCATCCCGCAAACATGGGACGCCTGGCGCTTAACGAGCCGGGGCTCAGACCGTGCACCCCAGTGGGGATCATCGAGATGCTCGAACGATACGCGATAGAACTAAAGGGGGCGCGCGCGGTTGTGATGGGACGGAGCCGTATAGTAGGTCTTCCACTCGCCCTGCTGTTATTGCACAAGCACTCAACCGTGACGATCTGTCACTCGCGCACGATTGATTTACGTGCTGTAGCGCGAGAAGCAGATATATTGGTCGCGGCCATTGGAAAGATGGGAGTCGTAGACGCCGGCTACATCAAACCCGGCGCGGTTGTCATAGACGTCGGTACCAACAGGGTCACGAACCATGAAGATCTGGAACGGTTTTTTGGCGATGATCCAAAGCGTCGCGCTGCTTTCGAGAAGAACGGCCAGGTGCTTATCGGCGATGTGAACCCGCGCGAGGCCGCGCAGAC
>JBASRM010000615.1:0-3061 GCA_049273835.1 Blastocatellia bacterium
CCCTCCATCACGCGCCGGTATTCCAAGCACGCCCGGCGTCGTTGTCTTGCCTTCAGCGTATAGCTTGAACGCTTGTTCGACCGCCTCCATGCATTCTTCAATGGTGAGCACGGCTGAAATCTCGTCACGCTTGAGCAACAAAGTGCCGTCTGGTTTCATGTGTACTCCTGTTAGAAGCGGAACGTGTACTGAAACTTACCCGAAAGCCGAGTCTCGACCGGTCGGAACCTGAGTCCGCCGCCTTCATCCTGAAGCCAGCCCTGGTTGAAGACCAGAAAAACCTCGTTGCCCGGTTTAATGATCCAACGAACCCGGCTTTGCCAGCCGAGGTTCTTTGATTCGTTGTCGAATTGCACAAGGTTGAAGAAAGTCAGGTACGGAGAGACCGAATAGTTCACGCGCAGGCTGTAGATCCGTGCGACGAAGTTTCCTTCCTTCAATCGCGCGAAGGTCTGTCGCAGACTCAGTATCGCTTGAAAGTGTGGCGCTAGTTTGTACTGAAAAGCAGTATTCACTTCGTCGGCGTGGCCTGACCAATAGCTGCCAAACCACCACGTCGCATCAACTTTCCACGGCCGCTTAGAAGCGGTGAACACTTCAGCCCGCCACCTTGTGAAGCGATAGTCGCCGACCGGCAGCACTACGCCTCTCGCGATCTCAAATGGTTCAAACAACCTCTCGAATTGAGGCGCGTAGTTGAATTCGATATGCTCGCCTGAGTTCAGCGAGTAGTTGATTGGCGCGGTAAACAATCGCCAGCTTTCGGTTTGTCCTTTGTCAAGACGCGTGAAGCGAGTAAAGAAAAACTCGTGAAACATCTGCCTTACGTTAAGAAAGTTTTTGGGGCGCGGATCGAATTCAGCCGCGATGTTGAGACTGTTGACACCGGCCCTCGGCACGAATCCAAGCGCAGGCCGGAAGTTCTCGCCGATGTGTCGCCAGTCTAACCGGAGGCTCCACAGGTCGTTGGGATAGCTGACCGCGAATCCGTATGACGAGTCTTTACCGCGCAGCACTGCATTGTTGGTCTTGAGCGCAAAAGCTTCAACGCCGAAGTTCTGATCCCTTTTGAGAAAGCTGGATGTAAACAGCCTCAGGTCGCCGCCAAAGGTCCGGCTCGAACCATCGTTTGCCGGGTTGCCCTCAGTATAGATGCCGCCGACGTACGACTGCTTCAGTATGCTGCGCTTGACGCGTCCGACGAAGAAGCTTTTTGCGTCAACCAGATCGCTGTCGCGAGTGCGCGCCGCGAGCACGCCGAGGTTGTAGGGGCCAGCCGTGCCGGTTAGTTTTGTGCCGGCGAGTATTGGTACTTCCTGTCCTTCGAGTAATCCGATTCTGCGGCTGAAAAACGGGATTAGTTCGGAGCTCCCGTTGCCGAAGCTGAACACGCCAGTGTTCTCTAGGAAGAACGCGCGCTTTTCAGGGAAGAATAGTGGAAAGCGTGTGAGGTTGATCTGCCGGTTGTCGACCTCTGTTTCGGCGAAGTCGGTGTTGAGCGTGGTCGTCCACTTCAGGCTTGGGGTGATGTTGTAGAAGATGTCGACGCCGGCTTTACCGCTCACGTCGTTTCCGAGTGCGTCGCTGTGCAGCGCTTTGCCGGACACAAACGGTCGGATATCGAGTCCGCGTCCTTGTTTGACTTCGGTGAAACCCATAATTTCCCCCGCCTCAGATACCTGAAAGAACCTCACGTCCAAGCGCGCCGATGCCCATCTATCTTCTTCGATCTTGCGCTTAATTGTGCGAGAGAAGTTAAACCCCCATTCTTGTTGCCCTTTATTGAAACCCAGGCTCTTGAACGGAATCGCAAACTCAGCAGTCCAGCCGCGATCGAACCTGCGAGTCCGCGCTTCCCAAATCGCGTCCCACTCGATGTTGAGCTGACCATTCTCAATGATCAGTCCATCCACCAGCGCTCCCAGCGGATTAGTCGCAAAGTAAAACCCGTTGCGCCGGTCTCGGTAGGTATCAATGACGATCTCTATGCGATCGTCGACTGAGAGGTCGGCGTCGCGCGCCATCTGCGTGCCGACGATGCGCGACGGCTCCGAGTCGTGGCACATTACGCCGATGTACAGGTTAGCGCCGTCGTATAGGATTTTGACTTCGCTCGGCTCAGTCGCCTTCTCGCCCGGTTTCGGCTCACGCTGAAGGATCTCGCCGACTGAAGGTGTTTCGAGCCAGTCAGGCTCATTGAGGAGGCCATCGATAGTTATTGGCGTCTTCGCTCGCGCAACGGTTGCTCGTCTCTCTCCCGAAGTGCCTACGGAGGCTTGAAAAGCTGGGCTGCTATCACTGGTCAAGCAGACGATCAGTAGGACGACGAGCAAACTCGCTCTCTGCACCGGCCATCGGCAAAACGATCGGCGGTTGAATGTGAACTGCCCGACTTTGTTCATCAGATGTGTTGGTTCCAACACAGTAGATCGTTGATTGACGAATCTTAGCGGGTCAGAGCATCGCTCTAATTCCTGCATACAAGATTCCGCACACTATTGCGCCAGCGGCAAGCTTCGCCACATCGACCTTGAAAACCACGATAGAGACAAAAGCGATTGCCGCTATGACAAGGCTCGCTATTCCGACGATAGCCTCGCGGGCAAGATCTAACGATACAACCAGAATGACGCCGACCACTGCAGCGCTGACGCCTGCGAGGAACGCCTGAACGGGCCGATTGTTGCGAACCTGCTCGACGTAGCGCGCACCCAGTAGCACAAACACAAACGACGGCAGAAAGACAAATACAGTCCCGATGATCGCGCCTGGAATGCCCGCGGCCATATACCCGACGAAGGTCGCGAACAGCATAAAAGGTCCGGGGGTCGCGACGCTCATCGCCACGCCATCGAGGAATTGACCTGACGTTAACCAGTGATGGTTCTCGACGGCCCCTTGCTGAAGAAACGCAAGGGAAGCGTAAGCCCCGCCAAAGCTGAACAGCCCGGTCTTCAGGAATAGCCAGGCTAGCTGGAGGAACTTCTCATCAAAAAAACCGAGTACGATGAAGCCGCCACCGGTGATAAAGCCTGCGGAGGCAGATGTCGATCGGAGGCTC
>JBASRM010000616.1:0-2740 GCA_049273835.1 Blastocatellia bacterium
CTATTAGGGGGCAGCGTGCCGGTTTCAAAAGCGCAAAAGGCTAAAGCGTCAGAGTGCAAAGTTGAAATAACTTCACCAAGACCAGGTAGCAATGTAAGCAGCCCGGAAGATGCGGAGGGGAAGGCCACGATAGTGGATGATGGATTTCTGTGGATACTATCGCATAGAAGAGGCTTGCCGGATTGGTGGCCTCAGCAGAAAGCAGAAATTACCCCGCGTACCGGAAGCTGGAAGGTGACGGTCTTTTATGGCGAAGACCGAGACAGGTCTGGAACCGAGTTTGAAATTGTTGCAGTAGTAGTTAACAAGACTGAAAGCGATAAACTGGCGAGTTGGCTGAAGAAGGCCCGAGAAACAGACAACTACAGGAATCCACCCAGCCGCCCCGTGAACATTGAAGGCTGTGCGGTCAATGCCCCGATCATAGTTGTGAAGCAGTGAGGCTGCACCGTGGAAAACCGCTTGTGTGAACTCTGATTGTTCGAGTCTTCCTGACCACAGAGGTTTTCAGGTTGGGAGTAGATAACGGCACCAAACTGGTTCACATCAATCGGTCTTGACAGTCTCCTCAGATGCGAAGCCCCGTTTCTTGACGCCCGTCACTCATCTCATTGTATAATCCGCTCAGCCCCGGAGGAGATATCACATGCGATCAATCTGGAAAGGTCACATCCGATTCCTTTTAGTAGCCATCCCCGTTCGCATCTACAACGCAATTGAAACGTCTGAACAGATTCACCTGAACCAGTTGCACAAGGATGACTACGGTCCAATCGCTTACGACAAGCGATGCAAGAAGTGCAACAAAATCGTCACCAAGGATGACATAATCAAGGGCTACCAGTACTCGAAGGACCAGTACGCGATCATCGAACCCGACGACATCGCCAAGATCAAACTGAAGACCACCAAGGTCATCGACATTGTGGGGTTCGTCGATAAGAGTGAGATTCCACCTATGTTGTATGACTCACCTTACTTCGCGGGTCCCGACGGCGAGGTGGGAGCAAAGACCTACGCGCTGTTACGCGAAGTGTTGAGGGATACTGGCAAGGTGGGGCTTGGCAAGGTTGTTTTGCGCGACCGAGAAGATTTCGTGGCAATAGCGCCTCAGGATGAAGGATTGGTTCTCTACAAGCTGCGTTACCCGAAGGAAGTGCGAAAGATCAACGAGGTCCCGCAGCTCGAGAATCCGGAGATCGACAAGAACGAACTAAAGCTCGCGCACACGCTTGTCGAGCAGATGGTGACCTCGATAAGTGAGATCGAGATGCGAGATCGCTACAGCGACGCTCTCAGGGAAGTCATCGAAGCCAAGATCGAGGGCAAAGAGGTGGCCGGATTCGTCGAGGAAGAGCAGCCCACGGTCGACATAATGACCGCGCTTAAAGAGAGTATCAAACAAGCCAATCGCAAACCGATGGTCAAGGCTACCGGCAAAGCCAAGAAGCAGGAAGAAGCGGAGGAAGTAAAGCCCAAAAAGGCTCGCAAGACAAAGGCGTCATAGGCTGAGCTTGATCAGATGCCCAAGAAAGACTCCAAGGTTCTGCGGTTCCCCGCCCCGGCGCCGTCGAAAGCAGATTATCAACGGGTCAAGTCGACCTACAGCGTTCACGAGATCAAACACCTGTTCGGTCTGAGCGAACGTGTGATTCGCCGTTGGACCGAACAAGGCGTCGTTAACGCGGCGTTGTCGGCAGACACGGGCGAACCGCTCTACGACTTCGCTGCGCTGACTCAGTTTCGCCGCGTGCGCGAGCTTCGTGGACAGGGGCTGACTCTCAAGCAGGTCGAAGCCGAGATACAGGGTCAGATGAACCTGTTCAAACCGGTTCGCGCTGAGATAGCGCGTCTGCTTAGCCCGTTTGAGGAAGCGTTGCTGCTGCATGAGCAGGGCGACGCCAAGGCCGCTGAGTTGTACCGCGAAGCGATCTCCGAAGGAGACAACCTCGCCGATGCCTATTGTAACCTTGGAATAATCGAGCTCGAGCAGAATAGGACGCCCAAGGCGCTGGATTGTTTCACCCTGGCGCTGAAAAACGAACCTCGCCACGTCGAAGCTCATTACAACCTGGCCAATCTCTATTTCGATGTCGGCGATCTGCAGCTTGCGAAGCTGCATTACGAAAGCGCCGCTGAGCTGGAGCCGTCCTTTTCTCCGCTTCATTACAATCTGGCGCTGGTCTATTACAAGCTCGACGATCTGACCGGAGCATGCGCCGCGTTGCTCAGGTACAAGGAGCTGGCGCCTGAGGATCACGAGATGAAAGCGATCGACGAGCTTTTGAAATGGTTGGAGCAGGCGCGCGACATGGATAATAAACGTCGCGGCTCGTCGTAGCTCAACAGAAAGTTCTAACAGGTAACCAGCGACCCACGGGGCCGCATGCTCCATAGCTCGAAGTTCGCAGTCCCATGTTCACGCGTTCGTAATGGTAGTTCATCACGGTTACGAACGCCTGAAGGCGGACTACGAAACGCAAACCATTACTTCCAAACGAGGTCTGCCGATGCCCCCGAAATTCAAATCGCGAAAAACGTGGCGAGAGAAACTGGAAAATCAGGATCATTCAAAAGTAGTAGAGATCCCGCCGGGGATGGCCAAGAGGTTCGGGACCGGAATGATGCTCATCCCGAAGCCGCTTGATGTCGATGCCCTCATTCGAAAGACAAAAAAGGGAAAGCTGATCACCGTCTCTGAAATCAGAAGCCGTCTTGCGCGGGACAACAAGGTTGACGT